>NZ_JAHPRP010000014.1:0-90059 GCF_025513915.1 Acinetobacter sp. WU_MDCI_Abxb74 | reverse complement strand
ACAAGGATCGCGCCGTCCATCTGAGCAGCACCAGTAATCATGTTTTTAACATAATCGGCGTGGCCCGGGCAGTCTACGTGAGCGTAGTGACGGATTGGAGAATCGTATTCTACGTGTGAAGTATTAATTGTAATACCACGTGCTTTTTCTTCAGGTGCTGAGTCGATTTGTGAGTAATCTTTCGCTTCACCGCCGTAAGTTTTTGCACAAATAGTTGCAATCGCAGCAGTTAAAGTTGTTTTACCATGGTCAACGTGACCGATTGTGCCCACGTTTACGTGTGGCTTATTACGTTCAAACTTAGCCTTAGCCATGTTTATATTCCTCGTTTACGTCGAACACCACTCTGAGCCGAACTCAGCATCGACATATCGCCTAAAAAATCAAACACCCAATACTTGAAAAGCAGACTAATAAGCCTGCTTTTTAAATCTTTGTAGAAAATCTACTAAACTGTATCTGGAGCTCTTATCGAGATTTGAACTCGAGACCTCTCCCTTACCAAGGGAGTGCTCTACCACTGAGCTATAAGAGCGATTATCCTTCGATGGAGCGGGAGACGAGGGTCGAACTCGCGACATGCAGCTTGGAAGGCTGCCGCTCTACCAACTGAGCTACTCCCGCACGATGCTGGTATACTTAGCACTTCAATCGAAGTTAATGGTGGTGAGAGAAGGATTCGAACCTTCGAAACTTTCGTAGCGGAGTTACAGTCCGCCCCCTTTGACCGCTCGGGAATCTCACCACTTCACACTTATTTCAGTGTTATTCTTCACTCAACAACTTTACACTTTTTAAGATGGTGCCGGCACACGGATTCGAACTGTGGACCTACTGATTACAAGTCAGTTGCTCTACCAACTGAGCTATGCCGGCGCTTCTTAGTGTTTCGTACGTTTCGTATCGGAACGGTGTGCAGTTTAGCAAAACTTCCAAACGATGCAAGCAGTTTTTTAAAAAAAACTGCTAAAAACTCATAAAATCAATCCGTTTGATGATAATTCAACCGCTTTGATCACTGCGCGAGCTTTTATTTGTGTTTCATTCCATTCTGATTCAGGGTTTGAATCGGCAACCAAGCCTGCTCCAGCCTGCACATATACCTTCTTATCACGGATAACACACGTACGGATTGCAATCGACATATCCATTTCACCATGCCAGCCTAGATACCCCACTGCCCCACCAAAAACGCCTCGCTTAACAGGCTCAACTTCATCAATAATCTCCATTGCACGAATTTTCGGTGCGCCAGATAAAGTACCTGCCGGGAAAGTTGCTTTAAACACGTCTAGTGCATCAATATCATCACGCACCTCACCTTGTACATTTGACACAATGTGCATGACATGCGAATAGCGCTCGATGACCATTTGATCAGTCACTTTAACCTTACCAATTTTAGAAACTCGACCAACATCATTTCGACCAAGGTCAATTAACATTAAATGCTCTGCTATTTCTTTTTCATCAGAAAGTAAATCTTTTTCTAAAGCGATATCTTCTTCTTTAGTTTTTCCACGCGGTCTTGTACCAGCAAGCGGGCGAACTGTCGCAATTCCATTTTCCAGACGAGAAAGAATTTCAGGCGATGATCCTACAATATGGAATGGTTTGTTATCTGTAATAGTTTGACCCTGTACCAAAAACAAATATGGTGAAGGGTTTAAATGACGTAAAGCACGGTAAACCTGTAAAGCCTCACCATCAAAGTCCGAAACCATACGCTGGCCCGGAACAACCTGCATCACATCACCTGCACGGATATATTCTTTAACCTTTTCTATGGTCTCAAGGAATTTCGCTTTACCCGTAATCGATTCAAAATGAGGCGGTGTATGCGGCTTAGCTTGCAAACTCACTGGTGTAGCTAATAACTGCTCTAATTGATCTAACTTTTGCTGAGCATCTTCATAAGCATGTGCCTGCGTTGTATCTGCATGCACAATTAAAAATAAAGTATCTTTCAGGTTGTCAAAGACAATGACTGTCTTTGAGAGCATCAACCACAAATCTGGTAAAGCAATTGGATCAGCCGCAGGTACATTCTTTAAACGTGGCTCAATATAACGAACTGCATCATATCCCAAATAACCCACTAGCCCGCCAGTAAAACTTGGTAATGCTGGCAAAAGCTCAGCTGGTGGCACTGTAAATTGCTTCTGAAATTCACGAATATATTGAAATGGATCTAGGCAATCTTCTTGTGTAATTGAGCCATCAGCATGCTGTATAGACAAGACCCCTGCATTACATGAAAAAACTGTCGATTCGCCTAAACCGATCATGGAGTAGCGTGCCCAATTTTCACCACCTTCAACTGACTCAAATAAATAAGCTTGTTTTTGCTCCTTAAAACGAGCAAAAACAGATAAAGGTGTTTCCGTATCTGCCAAACGCTGGCGATAAACTGGAATAGTGTTGTAACCCGATGCCTTAAGTTGTTCAAATTGCGCTAATGTGGTCATGAATTTTTCTCTAATATGGTTTCGATTTAAAACAGTGTTTTTCTAGTTTCGATTTAGACACGCCATCGAAAAACCATACGCTTATTCATGCTGATCTCCATTTCACTCATTAAATAATTAACTCAGCCAAACTATCAACCACTTGCTGAGGTTGGCAATCATAGATATTTTCTCCATGATTATAGCCATAGCTAACCACAATACAATCAATTCCCGCACGGCGCGCCGCCTCAATATCATTACTTGAATCGCCAATCATGAGCGCGTGCGAAGCAGATACCTTTAAACTTTGCATACAATGCAACAACGGCAATGGATGTGGTTTTCTCTCTGGCAAACTATCTCCCCCAAGGACAACTTGAAAATAAGAAGAAAGTTCTAAGGCATCAATTAACCCTTGAGCAAGTTGCACAGGCTTATTGGTAACACATGCCATATGTATATTCAAAGCTTTACAGTGCTTTAAGAACTCAGTTACTCCAGGATAAATTTGAGTATTCACACAAAGCTCTACCCCATATATGTCAACAAATTTCTGTAAGAGGACTTTATGTTGTTCGGTGTCTAATTTTCCAAAAATATGTAACAGAACACTTTCACAAAGTTTAGACACTCCTTTACCGACCCATGCTCGTATCTGGGCTTCTGTTATTAAAGGCCATTCTAATTCTTGCAAGCTTAGATTCATTGATCTATATAAATCAGCAGCAGAATCAACCAGTGTTCCATCTAGATCAAATAAAATTAAATCGCGCTTACTTAGTTGTGCAACAGACATCTTCTTCTTCTCAAAATTAAAAAGGCATGCGTTTAGCATGCCTTGATTGTAAAAGCACCAACAGATTATTTAAAGAATAACCATGCTAATAAAGCTAAGATTACTAAAATAATAATAGTGATTAAACCAACTGAGGCATTCTTCTGTTGCTCTTTTTCTTCAGCAACACGAGAAACAGGCTCATCAAAGCTAACAGGCGCTTGTGGCTGCTGTGCTTTAACATCTATACCTTCTGGAATAGGTGCAGGTTTTGGTATAGAAATATTTTGCGGCATACCATCGCGGCTCACTTCTATTTCAGTAGCACGCTCTGTAAGGCTTGGCATCCCTTGATCGCTTAAATCTTGAGATGGTGCCGTATTTACAGGTTCTGCTTCAATTTCGGGTAAATCAGCAACTTCTTGCGCAGGTGCAAACACAGAGAATTTAAAGCTAGCGAATTGAACAATATCGCCCTCATGCAATTGCTTCTCTTGCTCAATACGAATGTCATTTACAAATGTACCATTCGAAGAGTTTAAGTCTTGAACCCAAAGTAATTGGTCTTTTAAAAGCAGAGCTGCATGGCGACGTGAAATCTCAGCAGCTTGTAATAATAAATCGGCATCTTGATGGCGCCCCACCAATATATCACGATCAATATTAATTTCTTGTCCAGTAAACTCACCAGTAATTGCTTGTAATTTCCAAGTCATGCCTATGTGTCCTAATCCATCATTTTCTCAATAATAACACGCTACTATGGTGCTGTGCTTGGACGCAATGTCGTTGTTGTTACCGTATTTTTAGTACGGTTCACCTCAGGGTCTGGTAACTGTAAAGTTTGCTTTTGCACTGCTGGCTCTACAGCAACTGGTGTAGTGACTGTCGAGCTTTTTCCACCTGAAGGAACCTGTTGATAATTTTTTGGCTGAGAGGCAATACTTGGTGGTGTCATTTTTTGATTGTAGACGTCATCAACCTGTTCAGGCAGTTTGGCAAAATTACCATTTTTATCCATCGCTAATTGCAAGCTGTAAAGTTGGCTATAACGCTGCTGAGACAAACGGCGCACATCGTTTGCATCACCTACAATCGTAGGGTGAATAAAGACGAGTAGATTACGCTTTGTATTACTTCTACTATCTGATCGGAACAATCTACCTACGTATGGAATACTACTTAATCCCGGTATTCCTTGACGACTGAGCTCAACATCATCAGAGACTAAACCACCCAAAACAACTGTTTGACCATGCTCGGCCAATACAGCAGTTTTAATAGCACGTTTATTAGTGATTAAATCGGCAGCCTGTCCTTTACTGGTCTGAACGTTCGAAACCTCTTGCTCAACTTCAAGACGAACCGTACCGCCTTCCCCAATATGTGGAACAACCTTTAATGTCACCCCGACATCTTTTCGTTCAACAGTTGTGTATGGATTGATACCTGTACTGTTTGTAGTGACCGACCCTGTTACAAATGGAACGTTCTGACCTACAACAATATAAGCTTCTTCATTATCCATAGTCACAATGGACGGTGTGGAAAGTAAATTTGATTTGGTATTAGCTTTGAGGGCTTGAATTAATGCACCATACGCCTTCCGAGAATTCTCAAAATTACCCACAGCAAAAGTTGCACCATTACCCTTATTAGCACCACCAGCAATAGCAGATGCTGCTCCTGCCGAACCACCAGACAAATAACCAGCAGCAATAGAAGACAAACTTGCACCCACATTACTAAAGCTAAGCAAGCCTATTCCACTGGATAAATCACCTAGCGCCCATTGAATTCCGAGTTGATCTGCATCATCTCCTGAGACTTCAATAATCGCTGCTTCTATGAGTACCTGCTGACGGCGGATATCAAGCTGCTGGATAGCAGATTCAATTTCACGCATTAATTGTGGATCAGCCTTAACAACTAACGAGTTTTGGGCATTATCCGCAATAATGCTTACACCATTTTGGTTAAAGCTACTGATATTATTCTGATTATTACTATTTGAATTACCATTCAAGTTTATTGAAGGCGTAGAAATTGAAGTACCACTTGAACCTGAATTTGTTGAACCTGAATTTTGGTTATTACCCATTAAATTATTAATCGGATTCGACGAATTAGAAGAATTATTACTATTTGACGAAGAAACTGCTTGTCCTGTTACAAGGCCTTGTAAAATTTCTGATAAATTTTTTGCACTTGCATATTTTAATCGAAAAACTTTTAGGCCCCCTAAACGGTCTGCCGAAGGCACATCTAGCATTTCAATCATGTGGCGAATGCGCTTACGTGTTTCAGGATCACCTTTAACCATAATACGATTCGTTCGATTGTCTGCAATAATACGGATACGTGCACCGCTAAAATCTTTCGAAGCTCCTGTTGCACTCATCGCCTCAAGTTGAGTAATGATTTCTTCCGCCTGACTCGATTGCAAGCTAATGGCTTCAATATCATTTTGCCCCGTACCATCTAGATTACGAATGATATTTTCAAGTTGATATATATTCGCAGCCCTGTCTGAAACAATCAGCGCATTCGTGCCTGCTATTGCAGCCATATGTGCAAATTGAGGCATTAAAGGGCGAAGTGCGGGAATTAAGTCATTTGGATTGGTATTTTCAAGCCAAATCACTCGAGTGACGATTTGATCACCCCGCAGTCTATTTCTAGAATCGTAAGGAATTCCCGAATTTTTAACATTGCTATCCGGCACCAGTTTAATGGTGTTCCCAGAGGGAATTGCCACCACCCCATTTACATTCAAGACCCCGAGAAATAGATCATAAACTTCATCTTTATTGAGGGGTTTATTGGATATTACGGTGACATTGCCACGCACTCGCGGATCTACTGCAAAGTTTTTCCCCGTAATGTCTGCAACTTCATTAATAAATGCAGTTAAGTCAGCATCACGTAAATTGATCTTCCATGTCTGGGCATAGGCACTGCTACTCACTGTCGCAATCAATGGGGCTGCTGCAAGTAATGCCCAAAGTGGACGTTGATGATTCAAAAAAGCCATAACTTGCGATATTTCCTAACTCTTATGGTGACGTGTTATCACTAAAAATTTTGTTGTATGGTCATCACTTGATCACCACGTTTTATTTCTAATTTCACTTGCCCAGCTCGACGAGCCTGTTCAAGTAACTGCACATCCGTTTGTCCCTGCCCAACCGTTTGACCATTTAAAGAAACAATACGGTCACCCGGCCTTAAACCTAACTTATTTCGAAGCGCAGTGGGTGTACGTTCTGTAACTTCAAAACCTTCACTTGAGCTCCCGCTTACGCCCATATCACGTAGATATTGTTCACGGTTACCTTGCATTTGCTGAATAGCCTGTCCAAGCGCTTCTTGAGTACTATTAGCCGAAGGTGCCTGTTGAGTAGCGGTCGGCGGATTTGCTGGGGATGCCTCTGGATTAGGTGGTTGATATAACCCGTTTGGCAAACCTTTAAACTGAAGCTCACGCGTACTTCCATTACCTTGACGCAATATCACGTGATCCCAATAAACTTCTGCTAGCTGGTAGGATGTAGAAGCTATTGTTTCACCCACCCGATACCGATCAGCAGTATTATCAAGCTTAATAACAGCCGAAGAAAAACGGTTCGGATAACCCACTATCACACCTTGCAATTCTAGGTTGACATTTTCCTGAGCTGCATTGGCTGAAGGTTCATTAAAAAGCGAAAAAGTACTAATGTTAGGAATTTGTGGCTGCTGTGATCCTAACTCTACCCGATCGAACTGCATCATTTGAGGAGGTGCAATAACCCACCAAAATAATGAAGCCAATTTCCAGCATAGCCATAAAATTAAAAAGGCAAATACAATAACGCTTAGCCGATCTAATTTTTGCCATTGTAGTTGCTGTAATTTTTCAATCCATACTTTCATTATTAGTTACCCCCTTGTATTAAGGGTTGACGAGAACTAATGACAAATGTATCTAAACCAGCTTTTCCATCATAAGACGGAATATTCAGTAATAATCTTTGTGTAAGCTGCACATCAAGCATCATATTGGCATCTAATAAAAGGTTTGCCATTTTTTGACTGCGTTGATCACGTATATCAATCTGTAATTGACCATTTTGATCCGTTAATTGCCCATTTAAAGAAGGCATATTCATTCGGTCTTGACGGTCACCAATATTATAAATTAAAGCACCACCACCCCAATGCAATTGGCCATCAACTGCGGCGAAACCTTGGTCTTTTTTATAATTAAAATCAATATCTTTTAACTGGATACTGTTCACAGGCCATTGCCAGTTCACAACTTGTTTTAATGTTTCAGGCGCGATTTGACCATTCATTGTCCTTATAAGTACTTTTTTACCCATACCATAAGCCATTACCCCAGATAATTGGGTATTTCCACTATGGATATCTACATCAGCCGCGAACCTTAATAAAAACAGGTCAAGAGGTCTAGTTTTCCAATGAATCGAGCCTCTCAAAGTACCGCGCCGCCAATCTGCTTGGCCTTGCCAGATATTTCCACTTACATTGTGTAGAGTTTGATTATTCTTTGAAAATTTAGAAATAAGCCACGTCGCGGGGATCTGTAAAATAATAAAAATTAAAAATGCAATGAGGGCAAATAACCACCACTTCCATTGCTTAGACTTTTTCTTCATTCAGCCTTACCAACATGCAAATTATCGTCCTTATTTTGAGAGTAGCTCCCTAGTCTGACATTATGCATACTTTTTCAACATCGCCAATTCACTTCATATAAAAAAACCAAGCAATCAGGCTTGGCTTCTGTATTAAGACTATAAGTTGAACGTATGACAAAATCATGAAAACTGGCTAATCAACTTACTAAGTGTACATTTGATCTCAACAATCTATTTAAAAATGAATTTAAGCACTCAATTTTTTAAATAATATTTACTACAAAATTTTAGATATTTTCACGCATAAAAAAAGCCAAGCAGATTTGCTTGGCTTTTTATTATGAGCAATACAATTAGATTAAGAAATCTTCAAGTTTTGCGCCTTTTTCAATTTCAGCAACTAACCAGCGTGGTTGTTTACCACGACCAGTCCAAGTCTCTTCAGAATTGTTTTTGTTACGGTAACGAGGTTCTACAGATTTACGTGTAGTTTTCTTACGTTTTTGAGCACCAAATTCAAGAAGCTGTTCAACAGTAAAGCCAACTTTTTCAGCAATCTCGATAATTTGATTATAAGCATCTTCGATTGCTTGATCTTTTTTACTCACAATTAAAGCTTCCGCTTCTTCTTGTAAACGTTTTAACTCTTCAACAGATAATTCACTGATATCCGGTTTCATTAATAAATACTCCAGTCTTACAGACAATTCAAAATAATACAGACAAAATTTAAAAACATAAAATCAAGACCAATATTATTTATAATCTATTCAATAAGCAATAGTTTGAAAGCCGTGTTCATCAGAATAACCAAAAAAATTACCTTTTAATTACATTATTAATTATAAATGAAATATATTTAATTAATATTTATTTAAGATAAATGTATTAAGTCATGTCCAACAGTTTTTTCTAGCTCTATAATTTTTTGTTTTATTTCCTGAGGTATTTCACATTTTCGTTCTGTTAATTTATCTACGCATACCATAACAGCTTCACCAGTAGCCACAATTTGTTGTTGTGTTTCACTCCATAATATATAAGCCATACGGAACGCACTATTACGGAGCTCTTCCACGCGAACACCGACTTTCAACACATCAGGATAAAAAACTGGCTTTAAGTATTTACACTGGCTTGAGGCTACAACGGTATATAATTGTGGCGTTAATATATTTATCGCTTCCATATATAAAATACGTGAGCTTTCAATATATCGATAATATTGTACATTATTGACATGACCAAAAGCGTCCATATCTCCCCACGCTACTTTCTGTTCATATATTATCGGGTAGACAGACAGTTCTTTCATTTTTGCCTCATATTTTAAATTTTAAAAAATTCGCATCATTTTCAAAGATTAGGTTTAACTGATTGATTAACACTTCATCTTCTTTAAGGGTCGACTTAATACGCAAATAGCTCATTAAAATATTATCTGGATATAATGTTAATAATGTTTCAGCCTCTGCTTGACGTCCGGTTGCCATATAGACATGCCATTTTGCAAAAGTTAAAACTGGTAAATTCATATATTGATTTTCAAATTCGATAATTTTTTCTTCGACATCAACATAGTCTGGAACCTGTTTAAGCAACTGTTGCTGAAACCACAGGTAAAACACTTCTGGATCGAACTGCTCTTTTAATAGGTGTAGTGTTAAGGCTGCATGCTGCATGCTCATATCAGGCATACGCGCTAATAGTTTGAGCCATAACAACTTACTACTATAAGGTCGAGTTTGAATCTCAGACTCTAAATCTAGATAACGTTGTTGCAAGGCATGCAAGTCGTCAATTGAAGCTTGATCAAACTGCTGAAGAAGTTGCTGCAGCCATAAATCACGGTGCTCAGCATCTAATAATCCATACTTCATTGACCGTAAATATACCCATGGATGTTGCAGCGCTAATTGCCCCCATAACGCAGTTAATCTTTGCTGGTAGGCTGTTTCTATTTCCTCAAGCCAAGGCGATAACTGATGCTGGTATAAAAATTCGAGATGGGTTAATGCACGGTCAGCTTCGTTTTGGGCTAAAAAGATTTCGATTCGCTCTAACTCTGCCAATTCAAATGCCATGGGCGGTGATTGATCTAAAGCAGTTAATGCTTTTGGATAATCTCCACTTAAAACCAGAAATCTGGCATCAATAATATTTTTTAAAAGTCCTGACTGAGTAAAAACACGCTCAATAAATACACGTTGGTCTTCGGCGGCTTCTAATAACCAGACAATACCTAATTGCTCATAGGGATGAAGGTTTTTAAACTGGAAGATATTTTCACTTTTTCTTTGCTCACGAGAGGAATATCGTTTAACCCAAAGCCATATGAGTTGAGCAATAAAACTCATCACCACAAAAGCAAGGGTTAATCCCCAGACATTTGTTTGCAACTGCAATTGTCGCCAGTAGATATAGACATACCCCATTCCATAGCCATAACTAAATAAAGCTAAAGCTGCAAAGAGTATTAAGCTAATTACGAAATAAACCGACAGGAGGTGTTTCATATCTCCTCCTTATGAGCCAATTAGACCAAGTGTAGATAATTTAGGAACAGGCACTACCGATAAATGTGCCACTTTAGCAATACGTTTTTTTAACTGCTGACTGGTTGCATCAGGCATTTCATCTAACTTTTGCATCACAGATTGCAACTCATTTTGAAACTCTGTCATTTTCCCTTGATTGAGTGCCTGTTCAGCAATTAATAATCTTAGTTGAACTTCTTTGAGCACTACACTTCGATTCATTAAATTAATAGAGGGGTTTTCTACTTTTTCTATACGGAACCATTTTTTCCACCAAGACACAGCCTCGGATTGATCCATCTCAAGTTTAGGCTGAGCTAAGGCTTGCTGAATATTTTTATCAATCGTCTGTAATAAATCGTCAATCAATTGATGGCGTTGATTTTGAGCCAATGTAAATTGTTGAACTGCCTGCTTATCCTGCTCAAGCGATTGATTTAAGCTTTGTTGCAATGCAGGAGCAATTTCATAATACACAACGGATTGCTGCAATTGGTTTAATTGATCAACTGCATAAATCAATTGTTGCTGATCAATTGCAAATTGAATTAAATCTAATTTTTGTTTTATTAAAACTGTAGGAGCAATCCCCATCGGTGGAGCTTCTAAATTGCCGACCGGACTCAGCTTATTCCCTGTATTTACAGGTTGATTCTGTAATTGTCGTTGTAAAGCAACCAATTGATCATTTAGATTGGCATAGTGCTGTTCTGATTGAAGCAGACTTTGCTTAAGCTCGGGAACAGTACGAGAAATTTGCCACATATCGTAACTGAGCTTAGCCAACCAAGCCACGCCCAGTAAAATGATGATAGAAACAAGTTTTCTCATACGAATCCTTATAATGCCTGAATGTGATGAATCATCCCCGAAGGCGATAAATTTTCAAGTTGAATAATGTGAAAATGAGCCTGTTGCTGATCGCGATATTCTTTAACAATTTGAAAAAGACGTGGTCCTAAAACCAAATATACACAATCAGGTTTTATAATATTTTTTGAACAAAGCTCTAACCAATACTTCCAGCTCGCCTCACTCGTAATTAAGACCAGCCATTTATTTAAATTATAATTTGAATTCTGTGTCAGATGTTTGAATGTGGAATAGGAAGTTTCTGGGCACTGCCGATGATATAAAACGAAATTTAAAATCTGAATTCCTTGCTGTTGCAAGGTCTCCATCATAAATTGACGCCCACCTTCTCCCCGCCAAAAAGCGATGCTATCCGCCTGCTTCATATGATGCAGAATAGGTAGATTTAACATCCCCTCAGAGGTTTCAACATCTGGAATATGCGCCTCTATTCCATACTCATTTAGACAATTGGCCGTTGACTGCCCAACGGCAATCCACTGAATATGCTTCAAGTCAGCTAGTTTTAAGCCGCTTTGTGCCAAATACTTTATCCCCACCTCAACAGCGGTTGGGCTCACTACAACAATAGCTTGTGCCTTAACTAATTGCTGGTAAAGCTGAAGTAAATGTTCGGAAAAGGGTTTGGCAACGAGTTCTAAAAGAGGTAAAGACTCAACCTGACAACCTTCATTTTGCAAAACTTCAGTTAATTCTGCAGCCCGAGAATCAGGTCGAGTATTAATAAACAACATAGCTTAGTAGAGAGCCTTTAATAGCTCGCCAGCACCTTGATCAAGTAAGTTTCGAGCAAGGTTTTCACCCAATTGATGAGCATTGCTGGCTTCGTCTGTCAGTTCAGCACGTAATAATGTTTGACCATCAGGACTTCCGACACGCCCTTCAATATGGATTTTTCCATTTTGTAGTGTGGCATAACCTGCAATGGGTACCTGACAACCACCTTCAAGATAAGCATTAAAAGCACGCTCAGCACGCACACAAACATCTGTTTCTTGGTGTAATAACGGTTGAATTAAAGCTAATACGTCTTGGTCAGTTGCACGGCATTCCAAGCCCAATGCACCTTGACCCACCGCAGGCAAACTAATGTCTGGTGTTAAACAATGACGAATACGTTCTGACAGCCCTAACCGCTTCAAACCAGCACTCGCTAAAATAATCGCGTCATATTGACCATCATCTAGCTTCGCTAAACGTGTCCCAACATTTCCACGCAAGTCAATAATTTGCAAATCAGGGCGTTGTTTTAAAATCTGAGATTTACGACGTAAACTTGATGTACCAACTTTTGCACCTTGAGGCAGATTAGCAAATTTTTCAAATTGATTTGAAACGAAAGCATCTAATGGATCTTCACGTTCACAAATGACCGCCAAGGTTAAACCTTCTGGCAAAGCCATCGGAACATCTTTCATTGAATGTACAGCTAAATCTGCACGCCCATCTAAAAGTGCTGCTTCTAACTCTTTAACAAACAGCCCTTTCCCACCAATTTTTGCTAAAGGCGTATCTAAAATTTTGTCGCCCTGCGTGACAAACTTAACCAACTCCACCGTTAAATCGGGGTGAAGCTCCTGTAATCGGGCACGAATATATTCTGCCTGCCAAAGAGCAAGTGGGCTTTGTCGTGTAGCAATTTTCAAGGTTTTCATAAATTCAAGCATGGGCTGGTCAAACAATACACCCTAAACTTAACTTGATCCCTTAAAAATGCAAGTAAAATCTCGCACGTCCAAGATAACTCTTTTTAAGTTTAGAGCTGATGAATCCGGTCTCTAAGCATAGATAAATGTCGACGGCTCACCGAAAGTCGTTCATCTAAACCACGTAATCGAACCTGATATTGCCCAGAACTGACCAACTCCAATCCATCTAAATAGGTAACCGCAACTAATGCATTGCGATGAATGCGAATGAATTGATCTGCAAATTCGGTTTCAAGCTCTTTTAATGTTTCATCAATTAATACACTGCCATTTTGATGACGCACCGTGACATATTTCTGATCTGCTAAAAAATAATAAATATTTTCAACAGGAATCAGCTCAACTCCACGATAGGTTTTTGCGGCAATTTGATGCCGTTGTGTTTTTAGATCATGTAAAAAATCATGTTGTGGCAAAGCATTGAGCTGTGCTTGAGTCAGTTGAGTCAGTTGACTAAAAACTTGTTCAAGTTCTTGAGGGTCGATGGGTTTAAGAAGATAAGCTTGAGCCTGAGATTTAAATGCTTCCAATGCATGTTGATCATAGGCAGTACAAAATACGATAGCAGGTCGTGGATTGAATTGACTTAACTGTTCTGCGCAGACAAGACCATTCATACCTGGCATTTGAATATCAAGTAAGATTACATCCGGTTGATGAAGCCGCGCCTGTTCCAAGGCCTCCTGTCCATGATGAGCTGTTGATACAACTTCATGTCCCATCTTTGAAACTAAACGTGATAATCGCTCCACTGCAAATGGTTCGTCATCACAAATCAGCACCTTCATTCATCCTCCTTGTCACCGTTAACTTGATCCATTTTTTTATGGTTAACTCTGACTAACTTATTATTTTGTTTGATATTGATAGCTCATAATGGTGGTATATAAGGCTTCACCTTTATAAACCTGAAATCTTACGGAATTCCCATAATATGCTTTCAGGCGTTGTTTTACATTTTCAAGCGCGATTCCATGCCCTTTCCGTGAATTTATTGTATCGTCTGTATATGGGTTGGTAATGACTATACTGACCTGATTTTGCAATATTTCAACCAATACCCCTATGGTTGCTTTGCCCAACATTGGTTCTACCCCATGAAAAATACTATTCTCTAACAAAGGTTGTAATGTCAATAAAGGAATAGTGATCTGTTTCAGTTGGACAGGTGAAAGCTCAATTTTCCACTCTACCTTTAAACGTTCACCCAAACGTACCTGCTCAATCATTAAATATTGTTTACTCAGCTCAATTTCTTCATGCAGACTCACCAATTTCAATTCTTGGAAGCTCGCGCGAAATAAACGTGACAGGCTAATCAACATACCTTCTGCTTTATTTGGGTCTATCGCAATTAAACTCACCACGTTATTTAAACTATTAAATAGAAAATGAGGATGAATACGCGCTTGCATAGCCTGAATACGGGCATTTAATTCTGCATATTGTTGACGCAACCACTGTTCTCGGACATATAAATAACGTAAACAAAAAGCCCCCAGCAATATTCCATAACTTAGATATAAAGGCACATTGGTAAAATAAATGCTCCAGTCCTGTGTTAAAGGAACATGTTTATTTAAAAGACCAAACTGAAAAAAATTACTTATTAAGGTCGTCAAAACAACAATACCTTGCAGCATGACAAAACCGATAGCCAAGGCAAACTCTTGACGTAAGCCGCTAAAAAAACCTTGAAGGTGTTCAACCAAGGCAAAAAACGACAATATTATCCAGTTAATAAAAACGATGTATTGTAAAAGACGTCCACCGCTTAATGCTTGCCATGACTGGGCTTCAGCCAGTGCCAAAACCAGTGCCAAAATGTTACTTGCGATAATTAATTCGAATAAGTGTTGCCAACGCCCGTTTTTCGTAAAAAAATAGGAGGAATTTTGATTTCGGTATGCTGTAGGAAACAACTTTGTTTGTTGAGCTTCGGCAAGTGATATACTCTTTTTTATTTTACTGAGCCACCATGACCACATCTTCAAATCCCCCTAATTCAGTAACCCCAGACCAGACCTCAGGTATGTGGGGTGGTCGTTTTTCTGAAGCGACGGATGCTTTTGTAGCCGAATTTACCGCCTCTGTTCAGTTTGACCAGCGTTTTTATAAACAAGACATCGCGGGTTCTATTGCGCATGCTACCATGCTTGCGAAAGTTGGCGTACTCACAGAAGCAGAACGCGATGACATTATTGAAGGTTTAAGCACCATTCGCTCAGAAATTGAGGCTGGAACCTTTGAATGGCGCATCGATCTTGAAGATGTTCACATGAACATTGAATCACGTTTGACTCAACGTATTGGTATTACAGGTAAAAAATTACACACTGGTCGTAGCCGTAACGATCAGGTTGCAACCGATATTCGTCTTTACCTACGTGACGAAATTGATGACATTTTAAAATTATTAGAGCGCCTACAAAAAGGCTTGCTAGGCTTGGCTGCCAAAAATGTAAATACAATTATGCCGGGCTTCACACATTTACAAACTGCTCAGCCCGTGACTTTTGGTCACCACTTGCTGGCTTGGTTTGAAATGTTAGTACGTGACTCTGAGCGTCTTCAAGATTGCCGTAAACGTGTCAACCGTCTACCACTTGGTTCTGCCGCTCTTGCCGGCACGACATATCCGATTGACCGCGCTTACACAGCAGAATTATTAGGTTTTGAAGCTGTATGTGAAAACTCACTCGATGCTGTATCTGACCGTGATTTTGCCATTGAATTTAATGCAGCTGCATCTTTAATTATGATGCACTTATCACGTATGTCAGAAGAACTGATTCTTTGGACTTCTGCACAGTTCAAATTTGTAAATATTCCTGACCGCTTCTGTACTGGTTCTTCAATCATGCCGCAGAAGAAAAACCCGGATGTTCCAGAGCTAATTCGTGGTAAATCAGGCCGTGTATTTGGTGACTTAATTAGCTTACTTACGCTCATGAAAGGTCAACCATTGGCCTACAACAAAGACAACCAAGAAGATAAAGAACCTTTATTTGATGCAATCGATACGGTTCGTGGTTCACTTATGGCTTTCGCAGACATGATTCCTGCATTGGTTCCAAATATTGAAATCATGCGTGAAGCTGCACTTCGTGGATTCTCTACGGCAACCGATCTTGCTGACTATTTAGTGAAAAAAGGCGTTGCTTTCCGTGATGCACATGAAATTGTAGGTAAAGCAGTTGCCTTAGGTGTAGCTGAAGAAAAAGATTTATCTGAGTTAACGCTTGAGCAATTACAACAATTCTCAGACTTAATCACAGCAGATGTATTTGATAAAGCTCTAACACTAGAAGCTTCTGTAAATGCACGTGATCATATTGGCGGAACTTCACCAAAACAGGTTGAAGCTGCGATTGCTCGTGCCCATACACGTTTAGAACAGTTATACGCTTAAGGATAAAACATGAGCCGACAAGTATTTTGCCGCAAATATCAAAAGGAAATGGAAGGTCTAGACTTCGCTCCTTTTCCTGGTGCTAAAGGCCAAGATTTTTTTGAAAATGTTTCTAAACAAGCATGGCAAGAATGGTTACAACACCAAACAACGCTGATTAATGAAAAGCGCTTAAATGTGTTTGAACCAGATGCGAAGAAATTTCTTGAAGAACAACGTGAAAAATTCTTCAACAATGATGAAAGCGTAGAAAAAGCTGAAGGCTGGAAACCAGAATAATCGGTTTGTTTAGCTTACTCACCATTAAAAAGGCGGATCTATATACATAGACCCGCCTTTTTTTACGTGAAACTTACACAAGCATAAAAAGCCTTACATAGAGAGAACAGGACTCTACATGACATCAAAAAGCGAAGAACTTAATATCAATTTATAGCAAGAAGGCCACGATCCCTGTCGTGTTTTCTCTTAATGTACTTGATTTTCTGTCCTGAACTTCCCCCCAAAGTTCGGGACATTTTTTTATCTATTATCTTCATAAATAAAAAAGCCTTGTTTGAAACAAGGCTTTTAAATATTTCAGCTCAAGTCTTACTTTTCGTGGACTTTGGCTTCAATTTCTTCAATTTTAGTATGGCGAGCATCAAAACCTTTTGCCATGTAAATCACCTGCTCAGCAATGTTACGGGCATGGTCACCAATACGCTCTAAAGAACGCAAAACCCACATCACATTAATCACACGAGCAATATGGCGCGGGTCTTCAATCATATACGTCATTAATGTACGCGTTGCTGATTGATACTCGCGGTCAATATCTGCATCGGCTAAAAGCACACGTAAAGCCTGATCAGCATCTAAACGCGCAAAAGCATCAAGTGCGTCATGAATCATGACACGAACTTGGTTACCAATATGACGGGTTTCCATATAGCCACGTGGGGAGCCGCCCTCTTCACAGAGGTTTTGTGCAATACGTGCAATTTTTGCAGCTTCATCACCAATACGTTCTAGGTCTGTATTAGCTTTGCTCATTGCAATGACCATACGTAGGTCAATTGCTGCCGGATGACGACGGGCCAAAATTAACGTAAGGCCTTCATCAATATCACGTTCGTATTGATTGACTGCGTTATCTTTAAACTGAACGTCAATTGCTAAATTTGCATCTGTATCAAGCAAAGCATGAATTGCATTTGCGACTTGTTGTTCGACCAAGCCACCCATGGTCATAAACTTTGTGTTTACATCTTGCAAATCTTCATTAAATTGAGAAGAAATATGATGGCTTAACACCGGATTACTTGGACTCAAGGGAAGCCTCCAACATGATGGCGCAGGAATAAAATGATTGAGCATTAGAACACAGCAATCATTAAGTTTTTATGACAAAATTAAAATTCAGATAAAAGCATTTTATTACTGATAAGTTAACCAGTTATTTAGCTCGACCAGATCTTTTTCACCTAACTGACCTACCGCAGCTTTTAAACGAAGTACATTCAATAAATAATCATATTGAGCATTAAGATAATCCTGTTTTGCCGAAAAAGCATTACGCTGCGCTAATAAAACATCAACCATACTTTTCAAGCCTTCGTTATAACTCGCTTTTGAAGCTTGGGAAACTAAAGAAGACGAATCCATGGCAGCTTTTCTTGCTTCGAGTTTTGCTTGATCGGTATCGACCTGCATAAAGGCACTTTTCACATCGACATTGGCACGGCGAATGGCCGCATCAAGTTGAGCCTGAGCTTTACTGGCTTCTACGGTCGCTTTTTTAATTGACGTTCTGGTGCGCCCACCATTAAATAAATTCCAGTTCATTTCCACACCCACCTGATCAAATTTTCCATCCGTCGAGATGAGTGTCTCTGGGGTCTGTTTGGTATAACCGTAGCTTGCAACAGCATCAATTTGAGGATAAAGCGCGGCCTTTTCTACACGGCGCTGATCTTCACTATATTTTTGCTGTAATCGGGCTTGCTGGATCTTTAAGTTTTTTTGCTGCGCCAAAGAAAGCCAATCATTAATCTGGGCTGGATAAGGTTTTTGAAAAGTGAAATCACTTCGCAGTACAGCAAGTTTATCTTGATAAGAACCAATATATTCAGAAAGCTGTTCTTGGGCTAAAAGTAATTGAACATTGGTTGAAATACGGTTGGCTCTGGCATTTTGATATTGAGCATTTGCTTCACTTACATCACTACGTGCCACTAAACCCTCTTTGAGTTTGGCATTCATCATATTGAGTTGCTCAAGCAAAGCCTTTTCTTCTTGTAAATATGCAACCCCCAATGCCTGCTGACGCAGCACATTAAAATAGGCTTCTGCTACATTTAACACATGATCTTGTTTTTGCAGTCTTAAAGTGATTTCACTTAAAGCAACCGAAGTTTTAACCTGCTTATAACCTTCCCAAGCATCCATTCGAAATAGCGGCTGGCGTGCTGTTAACGTCGCTTGACGAGTAGTAGACGTATTACTCACCAAAGCATCTGAAAGCCCTTCTTGGTCAACGCCCAGAAAGTTTGAACGTTTTACAGTTTGACGATTACGGGTAATGTTTCCTGACAAAGTGACCGTTGGTAATAAAGCTCCTGTTGCCAAGCCTAAATTAAGTTGATCTGCTTCAAATTGTTGTTGATTGGCTTGCCATGTCGGATCATTTTGTTTTGCGCGCTCATAAGTCTCAACCAAATCTAGAGCAAAACCTGAAGATGCAAAACTCCAAAGGCCCATAGCGACCATTAATTTTATTTTCATTGTTCAAATCAACGATAAAACTTGCCTTTAAGACTAAGAAAAAATCGGATCAAACTCAAGCCATTAAAAGTTTTAGTTTTTTAAGCGCTTTCAGTTTTTGACAATATTAAAATACAAGTAAAAATCAAAAACATGCCTGTCCAACCCACCCATGAAATATGCTCACCCACCAACACAATGGCAAAAATTGCAGCGACTAAAGGTTCAAATAAAGTTAAGGTCGTCGCTTTGCTGGCGTTTACTGTTTTTAATCCAAAACCAAAAAGTAAATAACCCAAAAACATAGGAATCAGCATCATATAACCAGCAACAAGTAAGTTTGTTGAACTGTGTAATAACCCTCCACCTGTAACCAATAAAGTTGGAAGCAAAATCACTGCCCCACCACCCATAATCATGCCCATTGCAGCTTTAGCCGCGACACCTCGGTCTATTAATCTTTTCGCAGCCCATGAATAAAGTGAATAGGTTGTAGCCGCGACGAGCCCAAGAAAAATACCAAATATTTTATTCCACTCATTTGCACCCTCTTGGACCGCATGGTTTTCCCCCATCGACAACATTGTTACGCCAATAACACCGCAAATGAAGCTTAAAAACCAAATTTTCGATAAAGATTTACGATCAAAGTAACGCTCTAAAATTGCTGCGATCAGCGGCGCTGAACCAATAGAAACCACGGTGCCAATCGTAATCCCTGCATAATGCATTGAGGAGTAAAAAGCTAAGGGATAAATACCAACTGCCGCTATGCCTAAAAGCAGTATTGAAAGATTTTCCCTTATAAACTGACGGTTTTCCCGTATCGCCCGTGATGCAACCAAGGCTTGTAAAAGCCCGCCGCCACCCATAGCCACAGCACCAATTGCTAGTGGACCAAGTGTTGGTGCAAATGCGGCCGCCGTACCTGTTGTTCCCCATAAAACAGAGGCAACTAAAATCGCAATTGTGCCGCCATAACTACTATTTTTAATAAGGCTAATCATGTTGACATTCTCTCTTTAGGAGGTCTTCTGCCATTTGCTTTGCTAATAGGAGTTGACGGCTCTTACCTTCTAAACCAGCTCTTGCCATAGATCCTTCTAAAAGAAAGGAAAGCTGCGTAGCAACATAGCTAACACGCTGCGAGTCTGGTATTAATTTTTTTAAATGCTCGGCAACAATGGCTTCGACTTCTTCTTTATGCTGCCTTACTGCATTTCGACCTGCACTATTTGCTGGAAACTCTGCCGCAGCATTTAATAATCCACACCCTCGGAAGCCCTTTTCATAGGCAAACTCTGCATGGTCTTGATAAGCATCAAATACGGCTAAAATAGCTTCTTTAGCTGATTTGGTTTTTTCTAAACGGCTTTGATAGAGATCAAGCCACTCTTGATGCCGTGTAGCAATGTAGGCATCGACAAGCTCGCTTTTTGAAGAAAAATTATTATAAAGCGACATTTTAGCAACATCTGCTTTAGCCGTAACTGAGTTAATTCCAGTTGCAGTAATGCCATCGTTATAAAACAAAGTTGCTGCTGCATCGAGAATTTTCTGTCTTGCAGATTTATCATTCATAGCTTTATTTTTAAGTAGACCGATCTACCCAATAATAAAGATTTCTAACAATGATGCAATCTTTTTCCGAGTTATAATTTGATCAATGTTCACTTCGATAAAAATACAATGATGAAAAAAGTTCTAATGATGAGTATGTGCAGCGCACTACTTTTAGCTGGCTGCAATAAGACATCGCAACAAGATCAAGCTGTTTCTAAAGAGCAGAAATCAGCTGAACAGAAGCCTGCAAGCAAACCAGATAACAGCTGCATACAGATCAATGCCGCGATGCAGAAAATCAATCAAACCAGCAAAATAGAAGACTTAAATCAAATTAATGAGAAACTCAAAACGTGTGTTCCATCTTTAAAGAATGATGAACAGCTTAAGCTTATTAATGCATCAACTACCATGTATCAACGTTTTCTTAAGCAAGACCACACTGACAAAACAGCCAGAGCGTTTGAAGCTTTTGGCTATGCTGTTTTAGAACAAAAACAACGAGACCCTAAAAAAGTTATCCAAAGCCAGAAAAAATTATTCGACCAACTTAGTCCACGTGACCAATACTTACTTCAACATAATGGTGAAGCCTATATTGAACTACTCTATCAAGGCGAAGGTATGTTTACCTATCGACGTCAGCCCAACTATCTGGTTGATGTTTTTTCTAAAGCCTTACCAGTTGACCAAAAAGAGTTCTTAACTCGTATGGCCAAAGACAATCAGGATATTTTTTATAACGATGGTGCTTTGGCTGTTTCGTGGAAAGAGCTCACTGAACGTGCACTTTTTTGGGAAAAATTTATTCAAAAATATCCTAAGAGTTATTTTATTGGTGATGCAAAACTACTCTTTAACGAATATCGCTATTTTATTTTCTTTGGCCTAGATAACACCCCTGTTTCAGATGAATATGCTCCAAACACATGGATTGATAAAGATGCACTTCAACAAATCCGCTTTCTATCGACACAGAGCCAGTCGAGTTTAGCGAAACCTGCCCAGCAATTTCTTAAATTTATTGCCACGCCTGTAGAAGAACGTAAAACACAATTTAACGTAGAGTTGACTGATAAAAGTGGAGAGAAAAAATCAAATTATCAGATTACTCATGAGCAACTTGAACAGCTATTAAAATTTGATTCGCCATGGAACACGGAAGTCTATCGTGACTGCCATATAGATGCGGTTTGTATAGATACAAATTGACAATGCCAGCCAACCTAAATCATGTTAGTCTGTAATTCGCTTGACGGAGCGCGAGTAATAGCTCGCTGAGATTGTGTAAATTCTGTGTTATCGCAACACAAGTTTGATCACAAGTACCGTTGAACCTGATCAGGTTAAGACCTGCGTAGGAATCAAGCCATCTAAAAACTAAAGCCTCAAATTTATCTAGTAAAGATAAATCCGCCATCGTTTTTGGTCGTGCTTGATTCGTTGATGTTATTCATAAGGATCATGTAATGAACCAGTTAACGAATCTTTCTTCTGTTGAAATTTCAGCGCAACATGAACAAGATGCAAAAGATTTAACTCGCATCTTACCCGCTTCTAAAAAAGTATATATTGAAGGCTCTCGCCCTGACATTCAGGTTCCAATGCGGGAAATTTCTCTCACCGATACCCCAACTGGACTTGGCGGTGAACATAATCCCCCTGTTATGGTCTATGACACTTCAGGTGTTTATACCGACCCAAATGTTCAAATTGATTTAGACAAAGGTTTACCTTCAGTTCGCCAAAACTGGATTGAAGAACGTAACGATACTGACGTACTTTCTGGCTTAACTTCAACATTTGGTCAAGAACGTTTAAAAGATATCCGTACTGCAGATATTCGCTTTGCCCACATTCAAAATCCACGCCGTGCCAAAGCTGGCAAAAATGTTTCTCAAATGCACTATGCCAAGCAAGGTATTATCACACCTGAAATGGAATATATTGCAATTCGTGAAAATCAGCGCCAACGTGAAGGTGTTGATACGCGCCAGCATCCTGGACAAAATTTCGGTGCAAAAAACTTAAAAGAAATCACACCTGAATTCGTTCGCCAAGAGGTTGCTGAAGGTCGCGCCATTATTCCTGCGAATATTAACCATCCAGAACTTGAACCAATGATTATTGGTCGTAACTTCTTGGTTAAAATTAATGCCAACATTGGTAACTCAGCGCTTGGTTCTTCAATTGACGAAGAAGTTGCGAAAATGACATGGGCAACCCGTTGGGGTGCTGACACCATTATGGACTTGTCGACAGGTAAAAACATTCATGAAACACGTGAATGGATTATTCGTAACTCACCTGTTCCAATCGGCACCGTACCTATTTATCAAGCACTTGAAAAAGTGGATGGCGTTGCAGAAGACCTGACTTGGGAAATCTTTAAAGACACGCTCATCGAACAAGCTGAACAAGGCGTTGACTACTTCACGATTCACGCAGGTGTATTGCTTCGCTATGTGCCACTTACAGCAAATCGTTTGACCGGTATTGTGTCTCGTGGTGGTTCAATCATGGCGCAGTGGTGTCTAGCACATCATGAAGAAAACTTCCTATACACTCATTTCGATGAAATCTGTGAAATCATGAAAGCCTACGATGTTTCGTTTAGCTTAGGCGATGGCTTACGTCCGGGTTGTATTCAAGATGCGAATGACGAAGCACAGTTCAGTGAACTTAAAACACTCGGTGAACTCACTCATCGTGCATGGGAACATGATGTTCAAGTCATGATTGAAGGCCCTGGTCACGTGCCAATGCACATGATTAAAGAAAACATGGACTTGCAGCTAGAAGTTTGTAAAGAGGCCCCATTCTATACACTTGGGCCTTTAACAACGGATATCGCTCCGGGTTACGACCACATTACCTCTGCAATTGGCGCTGCCATGATTGGTTGGTACGGCACAGCAATGCTTTGTTATGTCACACCGAAAGAGCATCTTGGCCTACCAAACAAAAAAGATGTTAAAGACGGGATTATTACCTACAAGCTTGCAGCCCATGCTGCTGATCTTGCTAAAGGACATCCAGGTGCGCAAGTTCGCGATAATGCCTTGTCAAAAGCACGTTTTGAATTCCGTTGGGACGATCAGTTCAACTTAAGTCTAGATCCTGACACGGCTCGTAGTATGCATGATGAAACCTTACCGAAAGAAGCTCACAAATCTGCACACTTTTGCTCAATGTGCGGACCAAAGTTCTGTTCAATGAAAATCACCCAGAATGTTCGTGACTATGCCAACAACCTCACTAATAGCAATTCAGAGGTTGAAGAAGGCCTCAAAGCCATGAAAGAGGTTTATCAAGAACAAGGTCAAAAACTGTATCATAAAGTGTAAATATTCAAAAAAAACACTTGCCTAGCCATGATTCTCGGTTAGGATGAAATAAATAGATTTCGTCCTGATCGAATCATGAGTATTGTTGAACGTCCAAGTTATACATCTAAAGATGTCGAAGTAACATCACGCGAATCTCTATTCCGTGGTTTTATTCAAGTTGAAAAAGTCAGCCTTCGACATCGTCTATTTAATCAGCCTGAATATACTCATGTATTGCAGCGTGAACTTGTTCATCGCCCTGAAGCAGCTGGCGTTCTACTCTACAACGATCAAAGACAACAATTTGCACTGATTGAACAATTTCGGGTTGGCGCAATTAATGACGCCTATTCACCATGGCAATTGGAAATCATTGCAGGTGTATTAGATGGAAATGAGACTCCTGAAAGCTGTATTCGCCGTGAAACGTTTGAAGAGTCCGGATGTACCATTAATCATGTACAACATCTATTCAGCTTTTATCCGTCTGCAGGGGCATGCTCAGAAATATTTCATTTATATGTTGCCGAAACAGATTTACCATCAGAAGGCGAAGTTTTTGGCATGCCTGATGAAGGTGAAAATATTCTTTTACACCTGTTTGACTACAGCGAAATATCAACATTATTAAGTCAAGGACGTTTGAGAAATGCCCCTGTCATTATGGCGTTACAATGGCTATCTCAATACATCACAACGATAATAAAATCCGACGAGGTAGGACGGTGACTTTTCAAGTCTCAACACTTTCACAAAAAGACCATGTCATTATACAAATTACCGATACCCACTTATTGGAGTATCCACATTTAGAATTTGTGGGGATGAACCCTGAAGAAAGTTTTCATGCCATTATTCAGCAGATCCTGAAAAAGCATCCAGAAACTGATGCCATTATCCATACTGGAGATCTCGCTCAAGCACCAACGCCTATTACCTACAAACGTTATATTCAATATATGCAAACGTTAGGGCTGCCATTTTTTCAGACACTGGGTAATCATGATAACGTTGACCATTTTCCATTGCATAAAGAAAACCATCAGGAACCTGTGGTCATTTGCTTAGGAAACTGGCGTGTTATTTTATTAAATAGTGCGGTAAAAGGTCAGATTGATGGTCACCTGTCGCCAGAACAACTACAAAATTTAGCGACATTACTCGAAGAGTTTTCGGATAACCCTATTTTGCTGGCTTGTCATCATCATCCTTTCGCAATGAAATCTAAATGGATTGATCATCACAAGTTACAAAATTCTAATGCGTTGCTTACAACATTAGCTCCATTTAAAAATGTAAAAGCTTTAGTCTGCGGGCATGTTCACCAAGACTCCCTAAACACTTGGCAAGGGATCGAATTTTTCTCGACCCCCTCAACAAGCGTTCAGTTCAAACCGTTTAGTAATGAGTTTGCCCTAGACCAAAATGCTCCCGGCTACCGTTACATTCGCCTAAAAAACGATGGTAGTTTTGAAACAGAAGTCTTCCGTCTTGAAAATTTTCAGGGCCTTATAAATACTGATATTTCAGGCTATTAGCTCTATTTTTTATATGCTTATATGCAATTATGACTAGGCTAAACATGTTTTGAAAATATTTACGGGTCGGAATGACTATCATCTTGCAGGAAAAATCTATATGATGACGACCCGATGGTAAAATCCATCGATGGTTTTCTATAAAAACACTTGCATATCACCATATTTTTTGCGTATAGATAATACGTGTATGATGAGGAATGCCCTATTATGGCGAATGACAACCACAACCAAGTTTTGGATGAACATACAGAAGTTGTAGTAGAAGGTGAAAAAGCTTCTGCTGTGAAACGTGCACGTAAAGTGAAACCTAAAACTTCTGACATAGGCACAACTGCAAGTTTATTTGGTATTGCACCTTATCAACCTAAGAAAAATGAAGAGTACATGTCTGAAGGACAGCTCGAGCATTTCCGACAAATTCTGCAAGCATGGAAAGCTGAATTGATGTCTGAAGTTGATCGTACGTTGAATACGATGCAAGACGAATCGACTGCATTGCCCGATGTGAATGACCGTGCCACCCAAGAAGAAGAGTTTGCAATTGAATTGCGTACACGTGACCGTGAACGTAAGTTAATTCGTAAAATCGAACAATCTATGGAAGCAATTAAAAATGAAGACTATGGTTTCTGTGAAACGTGTGGTATCGAAATCGGCTTACGTCGTTTAGAAGCACGTCCAACGGCAACTCTATGTATTGATTGCAAAACTTTGGCAGAAATCAAAGAGAAGCAAAATAACGGTTAATTGTGACTGTTGAGAATCCTCCAGTCGAGCTCAGCTCGACTCTTGCGCAGCGGCGAAACGATGTTTCGCTGATTCGCTACTCAGGTCGGTTTGCGCCATCGCCAACCGGCCCTTTGCATTTTGGATCACTCATTACTGCCGTTGCCAGTTATTGTGATGCAAAGGCCCATCATGGCACATGGCTAGTTCGTGTCGAAGACACAGATATCCCCCGTATTTATCAGGGCAGTGAAGATCATATTCTCACATCACTGGAAGCCTTCCAGTTCGAACCCGATGCAGAAATCATCTTTCAAAAAAACCGTTTAGACATTTATGAAAGTGTATTAGATCAACTTAAAAAAGAGGGTCTTATCTATGCTTGTCAATGTACGCGCAAAATGCTGGGCTCAAATGCAATCTATGCAGGGACTTGTCGCAATCTAAATCTTGATTTCCAAGACCAAGCCATTCGGGTAAAAGTTCAAGATCAACAAATCTGTTTTAATGACCGACTACAAGGACTTCATTGTTCTAATCTGCAACATGACCTTGGAGACTTTGTTCTTAAACGCCGTGACGGGATTATTAACTATCAACTTGCCGTAGTCGTTGATGATTATTTGCAAGGCATCACCCATGTCGTTCGAGGCGCAGATTTATTAGATAACACTGAACGTCAGATCTGGCTTGGTAAGCTCTTAGGTTATCCTAAACTGAGCTATATGCACCTTCCTCTCGCCATGAACGATCAAGGCCAAAAGCTCTCTAAGCAAAACCTGGCTCAGGCACTCGATTTGTCAAAAGCTCCTCAATTGCTGCAACAAGCAATACAAGCACTAGGACAACCTAACGTTGATTTAGACCAGCCTAAAGTTATGCTTAAACAAGCAGTAGCGCAGTGGAATGTAGAGTTAATTCCACATGTAGAGCAGCTGAATGGAACATATCTATAAATAAAAAAACCCGATATCAAATCGGGTTTTTTAATGCAAAAATATTCAATTAGAAGTTTGATTCTTCCCTTTCTGGGTTAACTTCTTGGGTTGAAGCATCAATCTTTAAGATCAAGCTAATCATCGCAGCACACATCATTAAGGATGTACCACCATAACTAATAAATGGCAGAGTCAAACCTTTGGTTGGCATTAAACCCATATTCATGCCCGCATTTACTAAAATCTGGAGCAAGAAAATAATACTAATGCCGTAAGCCAAATAACCTGCGCGAAGGTAATGATGTTTCAATGCACGATGACCAATTTTGATACAACATGCTAGCATCGAGAAAGATAATACTATGACAATAGAAATACCAAGGAAACCAAATTCTTCGCCTAACACCGCCAACATAAAGTCAGTATGTGCTTCTGGCAAATAAGATAGTTTTTGTACACTGTGCCCTAAGCCTGTACCAAACCACTCACCACGGCCAAAGGCCATTAACGCATTTGATAACTGGTACCCCACCCCTAATGGATCTGCCCATGGGTCGGTAAACGAAATCAAACGTTGGAAACGGTAGGGTTCAAACAAAATCAAAAACACAATACCGGTTACAATCGCGCCAAGCATGATTAAGAACTGTGTTGGCGGCGCACCAGCTAAAAAGAATACTCCGACCATCATCAGCACAATTACGATCGTAGCACCCAAGTCAGGCTCAGCAATAATTAAACCAACCGTAATTGCCATGACCCCACTTAAACGTAATAAGCCTTTCCAGTGGGTACGAACCTCTTTGGCACGGCGAACAACGTAGTCTGCGGTAAAGATCGCCATCATGACTTTGGCAACCTCTGTTGGCTGTAAAGTAAAGCCACCAATCTTAATCCAGCGTGTAGAACCGTTGACTTCTGAACCCACCACCAAAGCAGCAAGCAACAGAACCATGGTCAACAACCACAACGGGAAAGTATTTTTAAACCACGTATTGAGTGATATCCGATAGGTCAAATAAGCCACCACAGCCGCAGCGACAATCGAAATACCATGACGAATCACATAGTGAAACGGGTTTTCATGCATATATTCAGCATAGGGCATCGAAGCGGATGCGACCATCACTGAACCGATACACAACAATGCAACGACACAGAAAATCAGGACATTACGTGGCGTCACTTCCGCTGGCCATTTAGGCAATATCCGTTCATACCAATGATTGATTTTCTGGATTGTGGTCTGAGCTAAGCCTGCCATACAACATTCCTAATCATGTTTTCTTTAAACCAACGAATTGACGCAGGCAACAAACTGCTGACCACGGTCATTATAACTTTTAAACATATCAAAACTTGCACAGGCTGGTGATAACAACACCACATCTTCAGCTTGTGTTTCACGTTGACACAGCTCTACAGCTTCTTTAAGCGTTACTGCATGCAAAATTTTGGTTGCACCCTGAATTGCTTGTTCAATAACTGAAGCATCCTCACCAATCAATACCACAACTTTGGCATATTTTTCGATAGAAGAACGTAATGGAGCAAAATCTTGACCTTTGCCCTGCCCACCTAAAATCAAGGCAACCTTACCCTTTTTAACCTCAATCGCAGCGCCTAAACCATCAATTGCTGCAAGTGTAGCGCCAACGTTAGTTCCTTTAGAGTCATTGTAATAACGTACATCATCTACGGTTTTGACAAACTCGCAGCGGTGCTCTAATCCTTTAAACAATTTTAACGTTTCAAGCATAGATTCCATCGGTAAGCCAATTGCTTCACCTAATGCCAAACAAGCTAAAGCATTGGCTACGTTGTGCATGCCTTGAATATATAAATCCGAGCTTTTAATTAAACGCTGTAGGCCTCGCGCAAGCCAAAGCGTACCATCGCCATCTCTTAAAACGCCATATTGATTTAAGTCCGGAGCATTTAGACCAAAGCTTTGCATTGGTGTTGTATCTGGAACAAGAGGACGACTTAAAGCATCATCACGGTTAAATACAACTTTTTTAACGCCTTGGAAAATACGGTGTTTTGCTTGGTGATAACCCCACATATCGCCGTGACGATCTAAATGGTCTTCACTCATGTTAAGAACCACAGCAACCTCAGCATTTAAATGAGACGTGGTTTCTAATTGAAAACTTGATAACTCAAGTACAAGCAACTCTGGTTGGTCTTTTAGTAAGTCTAGAGCTGGACGTCCAAGGTTTCCACCAACGGCAACTTTCTTACCTGCATCTTTAGCCATTAAGCCAATTAAAGTCGTTACTGTACTTTTCGCATTAGAACCCGTAATCGCTACAATAGGTACTTCGGTAGCGCGGCGTAATAATTGAATGTCGCCTACGACTGAAATCCCTTGAGCAATAGCTGCCTGAATTTCTAGTAATTGCGGTGCAAGGCCTGGGCTTAAAATAATTTCTTCTGCTTGTAATAATAATTCTTGGTCAAGTTGACCGAAACTGGTTTTAACGCCAGCTGGAATCTGGTCATAGCCTGGGGGTGTGGGACGAGAATCCGTTACTGCAACTTGGTAGCCTTGTTCATGCAGGAAATTAACAGCAGAAACGCCTGATATTCCCAAGCCTGCGACAACTTTTAATCCACCACGTTGTATTAACATTTTTGCCCCACAATTTATCAATCGACAGAATGGCAAAAATGTTAGCACTTTGCTGTTTTGAATGCTTTTTCAGTTTGAACTTTATTCATCTTTTTTTGTGTCAGTGCGTAAAAAAGCCATCAATATGATGGCTTTTTAGACGAAACAAGAAATACTAAATTTACTGCCATTTAATCGGCTTAATTTCTTGAACTGTATTCGTAGGTTTATCTTCACTTGAACAACCACAACCACCAGCACAACCAAAGGTCATTTTTGGCTTAAGCCATTTTGCTAAGGTTGTCCAACCCTGCTTTTCACAAAATGCAGATAGTGTAGAAAAGACTGAATTTGCTGTTTTTGGAAATACTTTCTTAAAAACAACAACAGCACTCCAACTCACTAAAACCGCAATAATCAGATATTGAATCATGTACAACCTCCTTTCTTGCCTTAACCCCAATAGTGGGAAGCAATTTGATAGGTAACAAACGATGCCAAATAAGCCAAGCCGAACAGATATGCAGTCATGACAGCAACATGTTTCCATGAACCTGTTTCACGTCGTACCGTTGCCAATGTGGCCAAACAATGTGGTGCATAAATGAACCACACTAAAAGCGACAATCCTGTTGCCAAGGACCAACCCGAGCCATCTGCACTAATCAGATGTGACAAACCTTGAGCTACAGCATCGTCACTCGTTGCAGACAAGGCATAAACCGTACCTAATGCTGCGACTACAACTTCACGCGCTGCCATTGCTGGAATTAAAGCGATACAGATTTGCCAGTTAAAACCGATTGGAGCAAATACAGGTTGAATAAGATGCCCGAGCATACCGGCAAAACTATAATCTATCGCAGGTAATGTCGCCCCTTCAGGTGGCTGCGGAAAAGTACACAAAAACCAGAGCAGGATAGAAAGCGCAAAAATGATTCCACCAACACGTTTCAAGAAGATCTTTGCGCGATCTAGCAAACCGATTCCCACACTTTTTAAATCGGGGAAACGATAACTCGGTAGCTCTAGCAGTAAAGCATGCTGTGACTTATCTTTTTGCAAAAACTTCATTAAAAATGAAACGCAAAGAGCACTCACAATACCAGCCATATACAGACCGAATAGCACCAGACCTTGTAAGTTGAAAATACCCCAGATCATTTTTTCTGGAATAAATGCAGCAATAAGCAAAGCATATACTGGCAAACGTGCTGAACAGGTCATTAAAGGCGCAACCATAATGGTCGTAAAACGATCACGAGGGTCACTAATACTACGGGTTGCCATAATTCCCGGTACTGCACAGGCAAAGCTTGAAAGTAAAGGAATAAAAGCTCGCCCACTTAAGCCAGCTTGAAACATTAATTTATCAAGCAAGAATGCTGCACGCGGTAAATAACCTGATTCTTCTAATACTAAAATGAAGAAGAACAAGATTAAAATTTGTGGCAAGAACACAACTACGCCACCTGCACCCGCGATAATTCCGTCAACAACCAAACTATGCAGTAGTGGCTGTGTAATCACAGTCCCTACCACTTCACCCAACCAGCCGAAGAAGCCTTCAATGCCATCCATGAACGGAGCTGCCCAAGCAAAAACTGCTTGGAACACAATAAACATCATGAGAGCAAGGCTAAGTAGGCCTAAAACTGGATGTAGGAAAATTCGATCTAGAAAATCAGTACGCTTATCTCCCTGATCAACATATTGAACAACATCTTTAAAAATCATATCGATTTTTTGATGATGAGTTCCAGTCAAACCACTCAGTTCGGTCTGTGGCACACCGTATTTTTCTTGATCAAGGGCATGTAATAAATTTTCAATACCCGCATTACGAACAGCAACTGTTTCAACGACTGCTACGCCCAAACGTTGAGATAACTTTTGAGTATTAATTTGGATGCCACGACGACGTGCTTCATCCATCATATTCAGTACGAGTAAAATCGGACGGCCAAGCTCGATCATTTCGAGCACTAGTCCTAAATGCAATTTTAAGTTAGTCGCATCGACCACACATAAAAAGGCATCTTGCTGACCTTCTTCGGCAATTTTACCCAAGCAAACATCACGGGTAATGACTTCATCAGGACTGGTTGCATTTAAACTATATGTACCCGGTAAATCGAGTACACGCACTGCACGCCCTGAAGGTAACTGAAAATGACCTACTTTACGCTCGACCGTTACACCCGCATAGTTTGCGACTTTTTGTCGAGTTCCAGTTAAATGGTTAAAAAGAGAGGTTTTACCACAGTTCGGATTTCCCACAAGGGCAATACGTAACGCATCACTCATGCGGGTACTCCTTCTTCTACTTGAATTTCGATTTTGTCCGCTTCTGCTTTACGCAAAGCGAAACGAGTAAAGCCAATTTGGATCAAGATCGGATCACCACCAAAAATACCCTTGGTAATCACTTCCACTCGTGTGCCTGGCACAAAGCCCAGACTTTCCAAACGAATTGCGACCAAATCTTGCTGCTCGGACTCTACTGATATCCGATTCACTTTGCTGATGGTCGCCGCTTGCTTCACTTTTAAAGCTGATAAACGCACCGCATCCGATCCTAAACCTTTTTTAATAGTATACATATAAATGAGAATAATTACCAAATAAGGTTAAATTTCACTTCCTATTTAGTTTAATCGACAAACCTTAAAGTTTCTTTTACAGTACAGAGGTTTAGAGGATGTAGTGTATGTTAAATAAAAAACCGCGTATTCCAAGTCCTGTTCAAATTCCAGAACATTTAAGCTTTTTACAAGGTTTTCGCGACTATCTCGTTGCCCAGACAGTGAGTCCACATACACGTAATGCTTATTTATCTGACCTCATTCAATGCAGTGAACTCCATAAAAAAAATACTCTTCCACAATGGTCAAGTGATGATATTGCCGATGTTCTTATTGAACTGACCAAAGCAGGAAAAAGTCCCCGCTCGATTGCACGGTGTTTATCTGCCCTACGTCAGTTTTACAAATTTTTACGTGAACAGAAATTACGGAGTGATAATCCGGTTGCGACCCACCACTCTCCTAAAATTGGGCGGGCATTACCCCAAGATCTATCTGAAGAAGATGTCGAATCACTAATTCAAGCACCAGATATCAATACTGCACTTGGCTTACGTGACCGAGCAATGTTTGAAGTGCTTTATGCATGTGGTTTGCGTGTTTCAGAACTACTTAACTTGCGTATGGAACTCATTAATTTAAAACAAGGCTATTTAAGGGTTACAGGTAAAGGCAATAAAGAACGCTTGGTCCCGCTAGGACAATTCGCCTGTGAGTGGGTAGAACGTTATTTAAATATTGCACGGCCTCAACTCTATAAAAGCTCGACTGACTATCTCTTTTTAACCCAACATGGCGGGATCATGAGTCGACAAAACTTTTGGTATGCCATTAAACGCTATGCGCTTCAAGCCAATATTCAAGCTGAACTCTCACCTCATACCTTACGTCATGCTTTTGCAACGCATTTGCTCAATCATGGTGCTGACTTACGCGTCGTGCAAATGTTACTGGGTCATAGCGATTTATCTACAACACAAATCTATACGCATGTTGCACAAATCAGAATGCAACAATTACATGAAAAACATCACCCTAGAGGATGATAAAGGTTTCAGACCCCACTCAAGTATTTCATATCAATCACTTGATTTCGTTCACAAAGGTTAAGAAAGTTTTAACAATACACGTTAGATTTTTTGGTATGCTTAGCAGCTTCTGACTATAAATACTGATGAAATAAGGGTTATCTATGTCTTTTACCCGTTCTCAAATTTTTCTTGCCTGTACTTTGGCATCTAGCCTTTTGTTCAGTGCTTGTTCTAAAGAAAACAAACCACAAAAAGAAGATGCGCTCACAGCGACTGCACCTGCTACAGGGGAAGCTTCAACCATTATCGAGCGTAATGCCAAGCAGCGTTTGATCGAAACTTTGCAAAAACAATTTAAGAATGCAAATATCAGCGCCAAAATTTTAGATATCAAACCGACTGAAGTTCCAAATTTATATTGGGTGAATCTTGAAGGGATGACATCAGTTTATACAACAAGTGATGGTAAATATTTAATTCAGGGTGATGTAATCCGATTAGGAGGCAAAGAGCTTCATAATATTGGTGATTCACTTCAAGCATCAGAAAATAAAAAGCATCTTGCCGCTTTAAAAAATGAAGATCTTATTGTCTACCCTGCAAAAGGCAAGGCTAAGCACGTGATCTATGTGTTTACCGATGCAAGCTGCCCTTATTGCCATAAGCTACATGAGCACATACCCGAAATTAATGAAAAGGGTATTGAGATACGCTATATCGCTTGGCCACGCGGCGAACAATTTATGCCGACCATGGAAGCTGTATGGTGTAGCGCAGATCGTAAAGCTGCATTTAATCAAGCAGTACAGGGCATTAACATCCCTCCTGCTCAATGTAAGAACCCTGTTCGAGAGCAATATCAACTTGGCTTAAACATGGGTGTAAATGGTACACCTGCTATTTACAATGCTGATGGCGAGTACTTGGGTGGATATCTAACACCAGTTGAATTAATTAAACGTCTGGATAAATAATCTACTTAAAGTTGATGAATGATTAATCATCATTCTCTTACAAAAAGCGCTGCTCTCATTGCAGCGCTTTGTTTTTTCAATAAATAATGCTTTACCTATCGGTGTTTAAAGACTGATCTACTCTTCTTTTCCAAACATCGCACTCTAATTCATTGAACAGGCACTAAAAGCGCTAGAGTCTGGCGTTTTTTTTAGCTATGATCTAGCTTCAACTAAATGATTAAATGATGATATGGAGTGTGACGTGAAACCAGTTCGCCTGGCAATACTCGGTCTAGGAACCGTAGGTGGAGGAGCCCTTAAACTACTACAAGAAAATGCCGCTGAAATTAAACGTCGCACCGGTCGAGAAATTCAAATTACCCACGTTGGAACACGTCGCCCTCGTCCAGATCTTGAACTGGAAGGGATTAAACAAAGCGCAGATTTACTTGATATCGTTCGTCAACCAGATGTTGATATGGTTGTTGAAGTGATGGGCGGGATACACCCTGCTTACGAAGTTATCATGGAAGCGATCAAACACGGCAAACAAGTCGTGACCGCAAACAAAGCTTTACTTGCTGAACATGGCAATGAATTATTTAAAGCAGCTGAAGATAATGCTGTACAAATTGCCTATGAAGCAGCAGTTGCTGGCGGTATTCCAATTATTAAAGTCATCCGCGAAGGCCTTGCTGCAAACCATATTCAATGGTTGGCAGGCATCATTAATGGTACAGGCAACTTTATTCTGACCGAAATGCGTGAGAAAGGCCGTGCATTTGATGATGTATTAAAAGAAGCTCAAGAACTTGGTTATGCAGAAGCAGATCCAACTTTTGATGTTGAAGGTATTGATGCTGCGCACAAGCTTACAATTTTAGCGTCTTGTGCTTTTGGTATTCCTCTTCAGTTCGATAAAGTCTATACCGAAGGTATTAGCAAAATTACCGCACAAGATGTGAAATATGCCGAAGATCTCGGTTTCCGCATTAAACACCTAGGAATTGCACGTCGTGCTGAAAAGGGTATTGAACTACGCGTTCACCCAACACTCATTCCAGATGAGCAGCTTATTGCGAATGTAAATGGCGTTAAAAATGCTGTTTTAGTTCAAGCGCATGCTGTAGGTCCTACACTCTATTACGGCGCTGGTGCTGGTGCTGGTCCAACTGCTTCTGCTGTTGTTGCCGATGTAATTGATATTGTCCGTGACATCTCTTATACCGAAGATGGTGCAGGGACGATTCCTCAACTTGCTTTTGAAGCATTAACAAATGTGCCAATTTTAAGCCGTGAAGAAATGACCACAGGTTATTACATCCGCATAAATGCAGAAGATCAAACTGGTGTACTTGCAGATGTCACGACCATCTTAAGCCGTGCTGGAATTAGTATTGATGCCATTATGCAACAATCTCGTTTAAAAGACCTCATTCCAATCGTGATTCTGACCGATCCAATCGTTGAATCTAAGATGGATGAGGCACTTGCACAAATTCAAGCCTTACCCGCAATTCATGGCGAAATCGTAAGAATTCGTTTAGAATCGCTCGATAGTTAATCAGGTTGAGGGAAAGACTCCCTCTCCCGCTTCATCTTTAATTGGAACACCATCATGTCTAATGCCAATCGTTATACTGGTCTTGTAGATCGTTATCGTGACCGTTTGCCAGTTTCGGCAACTACTCGTGCTATCTCTTTGGGTGAAGGCAACACCCCACTCATTAAACTAGAGAATATTCCACGTATTATTGGCAAAGATGTTGAAATTTATGTGAAATATGAGGGTTTAAACCCAACTGGTTCATTTAAAGACCGTGGTATGACCATGGCTGTAACCAAAGCGGTTGAAGAAGGCTCTAAAGCGATTATCTGTGCATCTACTGGTAACACTTCTGCTGCTGCTGCTGCTTATGCTGCACGTGCAGGTATCAAAGCATTTGTTTTGATTCCAGAAGGCAAAATCGCGATGGGTAAAATGGCTCAAGCGATGATGTATGGTGCAATCACCATGCAAATCCGTGGGAACTTCGATGATGGTATGCGTCTTGTAAAAGAAGTTGCTGATCAAGCGCCTGTAACGATTGTAAACTCAATCAACCCTTATCGTTTACAAGGTCAAAAGACTATTGCTTACGAGATTGTTGAAGCTTTAGGTCGTGCACCTGATTATCACTGCTTACCTGTAGGTAACGCGGGTAACATCACAGCTCACTGGATGGGCTATACTGAAGCAGTAGCAAATCAACCTGCTGATCAGTTTGAACAAGTTATTTATGACGCAGCAACAGATCAGTTTACTGGTCCAAAACCTGAAGGTTTACCAACAATGGTAGGTTATCAGGCTTCTGGTGCAGCTCCATTCTTACGTGGTGCTCCAATTGAAAACCCAGAAACAGTTGCAACTGCAATCCGTATTGGTAATCCACAAAGCTGGAACCATGCGAAAGCAGTCGTACGCGACTCAAAAGGCTGGTTTGATGAACTTCAAGACAGCGAAATTTTAGAAGCTCAGCGTTTACTTTCTATGTATGAAGGTGTGTTTGTTGAGCCTGCATCTGCTGCTTCTATTGGCGGTGCAATCCGTGATATTAAAGCGGGTAAAATTGCTGAAGGTTCTGTGATTGTTTGTACCGTAACAGGTAATGGCTTGAAAGATCCAGACACAGCAATCAAGCAATGTGCCGATGCAGTCATGTTGTCAATTGATGCAACAATGAGCCAAGTAAAAGATTCGATTTTATCTAATATGTAAAATCTGAGTTTTCATAAAAACGGCTGTTCAACACAGCCGTTTTTTATGTCTTTTTTAATAGCCATAAAAAAACGCTTCTTGATCGAAGCGTTTTTAAAATATTTAAATTAAATACGTTTTGGTAAATTACTCAACCAACTCAATAGGTTAGTTGCATCATTATTACGTGCTTGCGAACTTGGCTCACCAAGCAATACAATCACGGCTGGACGTGAGTTTACAGTCGTATGCATGACAACACAGCGACCTGCTTCATTGATATAACCTGTTTTAGACAAGTTAATATTCCAACCACCATTACGCACTAATGCATTGGTATTGTTAGATTTCAACACACGATAACCCAAGTTAAAATCATAAGTTGGTGTTGTTGAAAATTGACGAATTAAGCCATATTGAGATGCTGTACTCGCCAAAATTCCTAAGTCACGCGCAGAAGATACATTTTGTGGATGTAAGCCCGTAGATTCAACATAATGGGTAGCTGTCATACCCAAAGCACGTGCTTTAGAATTCATTGCAGCTACAAATGCAGGACGACCACCCGGATAAGTACGCGCTAAAGCCGCTGCTGCCGGATTTTCAGATTTCATTAAGGCAAACAATAACACTTCAGCACGGTTCATCTTGTCGCCAACACGCAGTGTTGAGCTAGAATTTTTCCCGCCGGCCCCCGCAAAATCAATTTGCTCAAGCATAATTTCTTCTGACATGTTTAAGCGAGCATCTGCTGTTACCACTGCTGTCATAAGTTTAGTAATAGATGCAATTGGAACAGAAGCATTCGTATTTTTACTATAAAGAACCTCACCAGTTTGCGCATCCATCACCAATGCGGCACGAGCACTTACACTCGGCTGGGCATTGTAACCAGAGGTATCGCGGATTTGAGCAAATTTTGGTGCAGATGCCACGACTTTGGGTGCATTACCACCACGTAAAGTTGTAGTTACAGATGTTGACCCTTGTATAGTAGGTTCATCATCTTCATCATTCAAAAGTTGACTAGCGTCAGCTGAAGACCAATTTAAACTTGCACTCCCACCACTCCCTGAGGACGGGTTATTGACGAGTTCTGCAAAGCTTGTTGAACTCAAACTAAGCAAAATAGACATGCTTAGCACATGCATTAAAGACTTTTTAGAATTTTTCACGGCACAATACTCGACTCAGGGTGATACACATTTGCGCTAACTATAATTATGCCTTACATTTGAGGTATAAGGTATAACGCTTTTACCGACACAATTGTGCACAACTATTCGCTCACTATATAAGAATAGGATTGCTAATTTTGTCATCCCATTGCAAGCTAATTTTGCTTTATGTAACAAAAAACTTGTTTTTTGAAAGAAAGGAGGTCTTCTTGATTACAGTTTTAGTTGTCGATGACCATGAACTGGTACGTACAGGCATTTGCCGTATGTTAGAAGATCATGCCGATGTTGAAGTAATTGGACAGGCCGAATCTGGTGAGGAAGCTATTGCTATAGTTCGTCAGAAACATCCTCAAGTTGTACTACTTGATGTCAATATGCCAGGTATCGGCGGTGTAGAAACAACACGTCGTTTATTACAAAGTGCACCAGATACAAAAGTTATTGCTGTAAGTGGTTTATCAGAAGAACCATACCCTTCTCTTTTGCTTAAAGCAGGAGCTAAAGGCTACATCACTAAAGGTGCTCCAATTACAGAAATGGTTCGGGCAATCAACAAAGTCATGCAAGGCGGCAAATACTTCAGTGCCGATATTGCTGAGCAGTTGGCGAGTTCCTATCTATCGGATACACAACAATCACCTTTTGACGCTCTATCCGAACGAGAAATGCAAGTTGCAATGATGGTTGTAAATTGTATTAGCGCTCAAGAAATTGCGGACAAACTTTTTGTAAGTGTTAAAACGGTGAATACTTATCGCTACCGTATTTTTGAAAAACTCTCCATTGATAGTGACGTTAAACTGACTCATCTTGCGATCCGTTATGGTCTGATCAAACCCTAATCAGACTTATATGCAATTTCCCTTAAACTCATCGTTGTCCCATACGATTTTTCGTTTGGGCACGTGGTATGGTTTATATCGTCTTATTATTGCGGTTAGCCTCAATATTATTTTGGTTTTAACCGATGCTCAAATCGACAATAGTCTACAGCAACCCGCTTTATATTCTTACACACTGCTTGGCTATTCCATATTAAGCCTTCTTCAGCTTTTGTGTTTTAAGTTTATTTCAACTCAGGCAACAAAGCAGCTTATTTTATTTTTTGTAGTTGATGTTATCTGCCTGAGTTTACTTACATTTTCTGTAGGTGAACCAAATCTTCAACTCAGCTTGCTATATGTTATTGCCATATTCACCTCGGCAATTCTGCTCAGCGCAAGAATGTCTTTACTCATTACATTACTTGCAGTCATTGCTGTTATTTACCAACGCTTTGTCGGTAGTTTATTTGACTACAATAATCTAAATACAATTGGTAATAGTGCCTTATTAGCCTTTTTATTTTTTGTGGTGCATGGCATCGGGCAAATTGCGGTTCAGCGCTTTAAATTACTTGAGGCGCTAACTTTCCACCAATCCATCGAACTATATCAACTACAAAATATTAACCGCTATATTTTGGAACAAATTGAAGAAGGTTATCTGGTTCTAGATGAAAACTACGACATTGTTCTAAGTAATCCGGCTGCCTGCTCCCTGTTAGGCATTCCGCCACAATTTGCCAGTGAAAAATATCCTTTAGCTAAGTGGCACCCCGATTTATTTGAAATTCTTAAGTTTGGTAACTTACAAGAAGGTGACCGATTTATTTTTGAATCAAAGCTTTCTGCCTACTCTATTAATATTAAAGTGCAGCATCTTGTGGTGCCACAACAGGCATTGACGCTACTCATTTTACAAGATGCACAACACATTAATCAGCAAGCTCAACAACTCAAACTTGCCGCTTTAGGGCAACTTTCAGCCAGTATTGCACATGAAATCCGTAACCCTCTGGCAGCAATTGTTCAGGCAAATGAATTATTTAAAGATAGTGATTTAGAGCAGCAAAATACTTTAAGCCGTATGATTGGCAAGCAAACAAAACGCATCGATAGTATTGTTCAAGACACATTAGGACTTGCCAGCAGCGAAAGAACTCACCCGATTCAGATTGAATTAAACGACTTCATAAAAACGTTATTAGACGAAGATCTATCGGATGTTAAACATTCTATACAGCTTAAAATATCTGATTTATCCTTAAAATTATTATTTGACGAGAAACAACTCAGACAGGTGCTGATTAACCTTGTTAGGAATGCTTTACGTCATAATGCACCCGATTCGCCGCATGTACTGATCAACATTCATTCACAAACAAATAAAATCTATATTGATGTGATCGATTACGGTGAAGGTGTTTCAAAACGTGATATATCTCAATTATTTAAACCATTTTTTAGTACCGAAATTAATGGAACTGGTTTAGGATTATATTTGTCTCATAGTTTTTGTGAGGCAAACCATGCAAAGCTCACGTATGTAGAGCAAAAACAAGGGGCATGCTTCCGAATGGAATGTCCAATAATATATTGATTATTTATTAGGTTTTTGGGGAAATGGCAGAACAGCAACCACTAGTTTTGCTTGTAGACGATGAAGAAGATTTGTGCCTTTTAATGCAAATGACTCTTGCGCGAATGGGGATTAAAACACATCTTGCTTATCGGGTTGAACAGGCCAAACAACTCTTTACTCAGTTTCATTACGATGCATGCTTAACCGATTTAAACCTACCCGACGGTAGCGGTTTAGAATTAGTTAAACATGTTTCTCAAACTTATTCTCACACACCAATTGCAGTTTTAACTGCGTACGGCAATATGGATATTGCAATTGCAGCGTTAAAGGCGGGAGCTTTTGACTTTGTAAGTAAACCTATTAACCAAATTCATTTAGATCAGTTATTAAAAAAAGCGCTAAATCAACCAAAACCAGAGCATGAGTTCGGTGAAACAACGTTGGAAAATGACCTATTAATTGGACGTTCTCCACCTATACAAAACCTACGTATTGCTATAAAAAAAATAGCCCGTTCCCAAGCTCCAGTGTTTGTTACGGGGGAATCCGGTACAGGTAAAGAAGTTGTTGCTAATCTTATTCACCGTTTGAGTAACCGCAGCGAAGGTCCATTTATTGCGATTAACTGTGGGGCAATTCCAACTGAGCTCATGGAAAGTGAACTTTTTGGGCATAAAAAAGGTAGTTTTACTGGAGCGACCCAAGACAAACAAGGCCTTATTTTATCCGCTCATGGCGGCAGTTTATTTTTAGATGAAATTGCCGAATTGCCGTTAAGTATGCAAGTTAAATTGCTTCGGGCAGTACAAGAGAAAAAGATTCGCCCAGTAGGTTCAGATCAGGAAATTGATGTTGATTTTCGGGTGATTAGCGCCAGCCACCAAGATTTAGATTTATTAGTCCGACAAGGCAAATTCCGTCAGGACTTATTTTTCCGTATTCATGTGATGGATATTATGTTGCCCCCACTACGTGAACGTGGTGGAGATATTTTGCTATTAGCCCATCACTTTATTCAAAAGGTCTGTCTGGAATGGGAAGTTCCAAGTAAACAATTAACCACGACTGCTGAAACTTATTTATTGCAGCAAGATTTTCCGGGTAATGTTCGTGAATTAAGAAATATGATTGAACGCGCTATTACCTTAAGTGATGATGAATGTATTGATTTATCACACTTAAATACGACTCTTCTCAGAAGCAGTAGCGCTAACTCGCAAATCACCACTAAACCAGTGAATGACACATCAACTGCGGTTGCTCAGGCTCGACCAAAATTACCAATGGAAGGCTTAGAACGCTACTTAGAAAATATTGAAAAAGATATTCTGCTAAACGCATTGGACATGACACATTGGAACCGGACCTTAGCAGCTAAAAAGCTAGGAATGACCTTTCGCTCTTTACGCTATCGATTGAAAAAGTTTGGCTTAGATACTGAATTAGGAGAGGAAGTATAAAAAACTATTTTTTCTTTAGAAATAAGTCTGCAACACGATCTAAATATACGTCTTCTTTCATTTCTGGGGGCAAAGGATAGCTCTGGTTAGGCTGAATACCTTGCCCTTCAATCATATTGCCATTTGGCGTGTAGTAATGTGAGACTGTCATTTGTAGTGCCGCACCACTTGGCAAAGGAAACAGTTTCTGCACGACTCCTTTTCCATAACTTTTCTCGCCCATGACCCATGCACGCTGGTGCTCTTTCATGGCCGCAGTAAAAACTTCAGCTGCCGATGCAGAACGATGATTAATTAATATACCTAACTTTATATTCTGAAATTCATTGCCGGGCAAAGCCTGAAATTGCTGATTACCCTCTGAACGGCTTTTAGTTGAAACAATAATCCCGTTATTTAAAAATAAATCTGCCGACTCGACTGCTGCCGATAACAGTCCACCCGGATTGTTTCGTAGATCGATTAAAACGGCTTTTAAACGTGGTGAACTATTTTCTTCAATTAATCGTTTAATTTCATTTGCCGTGTCTTGCTGGAATACTCTAATTTTTAGTACTAAAACCTGATTATGTAGCATTACAGGTTCGATATCGGTTTCTATTTTTTTATTACGAACTAAATTAATGTTTCCATTTAACTCTTCTGCTTGCACTTGAAGCGTACTTCCGATAGAGCCATAAAGTAGCCCGAACACTTGATCTTGGTTTAAATTTTTTAAGTCTTGATTATCAATCTTGAGAATCGCCTGACCATTTCTCAAACCTAATTTGTATGAGTCTGAGCCAGTTTTAAGATCACGAATCATCCATTTATGGGCATGCAATTCAGGGCTTAAAGCAAAATCAACAGAGGCGAGGTCACCTTCAGTATATTGAATCAATTGACGATATTCTTCTGCCGACAAATAGCGTGAGTAACGATCAAGCCCACTTACCAGCCCTTTAATGGCTTGCTGAAATAAGGCATCGTCAGACTTCACGTCAACGTAGTTATCTCGGACAATTCCATAGATTTGAACAAACTGTTGAATTGACTCGATCGGCACCTCTGCATAACTATGTTCCGGTTCTTCCGAATCGGAATGCAAAGGTGACAATTTCTCTTTTACAACTGGCGCTGCAAAAGCAAATTGGCTGCAACACAGCAACATACTTACAATAAGTTTTTTATATTTAATGTGTTGCAGCATCCAATCACCTTTGGCTTATGCAGATAATGTAATCAGGTTACGTCCTTGCATTTCAGCAGGAACAGGAATCTGCATTAAATTGAGAATCGTCGGTGCTACATCGGCAAGCACGCCACCTTCTGCAATTGTTGCTTGTGTTGGGCCAACATAGATAAACGGTACAAGTTCCGTTGTATGTTGCGTGTGAACTTGACCGCTTTCGTAGTCTTGCATTTGTTCAACGTTACCATGGTCAGCAGTAATCAACATATGACCTTTCTTTGCCATTACTGCTTCATAGACACGCCCTAAACAAAGGTCGACGGCTTCAACTGCTTTAACAGCAGCATCAAAAATACCTGTATGACCTACCATATCACCATTGGCATAGTTCACAACCAATAAATCATATTCACCAGAATTAATGGCTTTAACCAATTCATCAGTGACTTCATAAGCACTCATTTCAGGCTTAAGATCATATGTCGCAACGTTTGGAGATGGAATCAAAATACGCTTCTCGCCCGGATATTCATCTTCACGTCCACCACTAAAGAAGAACGTTACATGAGCATATTTTTCAGTTTCGGCAATACGCAACTGAGTCTTCCCTAAAGAAGATAAATATTCACCTAATGAATTTTTCAATGCTTCTGGCATATATGCAACTGGCGCATCAATGCTAGCCTGATAACGGGTGAGCATGACAAATTTAGAAAGGTTCGGTACAACTTTACGCTCAAAACCGGCAAAGTCTTTTTCTACAAATGCACGAGTAATTTCACGAGCTCGGTCAGCACGGAAATTCATAAATACAACGCTATCGCCGTCCTGTACTTTAGCGATATCACCAATACGAGTCGCTTTTACAAACTCATCGTTTTCATTGGCTGCATAAGCTAACTCTAACCCTTCCACTGCTGTTTGCGCAGTACGAAGTGCTTCGCCTTCAGTCAACAAGCGATAAGCTTGCTCAACACGATCCCAACGGTTGTCACGGTCCATTGCAAAGTAGCGGCCAATCATGGTCGCGATACGGCCTTGCCCTTGGTATTGAGCAAATAATGCATCTAATTTTTCTAAAGACGACTGAGCGCTACGTGGAGGCGTATCACGGCCATCAAGAAAAGCATGTAAATAAACTTTTGCACCACGTTTTAATGCAAGTTCACACATCGCCACAATATGGTCTTCATGTGAATGAACGCCGCCGTCTGAGAGCAATCCCATAATATGAACGGCACCCCCAGTGGCTTTGGCTTTTTCAACAGCGTTAATTAGCACTTCATGTTTAAAAAAGTCGCCAGTACGAATATCTTTAGTAATACGGGTAAAGTCTTGATACAACACACGACCAGCACCAAGGTTCATATGACCAACTTCAGAGTTACCCATTTGTCCATCAGGTAAACCAACATCTTCACCAGAACCAGAAATTAGACTATTTGGGTGCTTTGCTGTCATTGCTGCCAAATTCGGTGTTTTTGCTGCAAGAAAGGCATTATCTTCAGTCGCTTCACGGTGTCCGACACCATCCATAATGACCAGAACGTGAGGGATCTTGCCAGCAGTTGCATCCGTCATAATCTATTTCTCTTTTGTCTACAATTTCGTCACAATATCTTACCGAATTTTCGGTCAAGACTCTATTTTTTCCTATGGCTTTCACCAATATCTACGATTGATGAAAGCTATAAATATCAATAATTACTAGCGAGCGCGGTAAAGCAAATAACTTCCGGCACCAAACATTAACAAGATAGGTACGAGTACAAACCATGCTGGAGATGGGGAATAAACCAAGCTGGCATAGCCCAAGAAATCCTGCAAATAATAGAAACTCAAACCAATAAACAATGCGATCACTAAACGGAAACCCATTGATTGTTGGCGTAAGGGCCCAAAAATAAATGAACACGCCACTAGAACCAGAGCGATCAATGAAAATGGTGAAGCAACTTTTTGCCAGAAAGCCAATTGGTAGGTCTTTGGAACCTGACTATATTCATCCATATAGCGCATAAAACTAATCAGCTGGCTTGGTGATAAATCTTCAGGATCTAAAGTCACCATGTGCACATATTTAGGCTGTAATGCTAAAGAAAGCGATTGTTCGTCATGGTCAGTTTTGATGGCATTTCCTGCCGCCAGAATATCCATTTGTTCTGCTTTCTTCAAAGCCCATTGACCATCTTTTACGAACTGTCCTTGCTGAGCATTAATTAATGATTGCAAGTAATAGTTCTGGTCAAAATCGACCACTTGAATATCTTTTAAATTGCCTTGAGAGTTCGCATAGTCGATATAGATAAATCGCTGCCCTTCACGTGACCAATAACCTTTTACTTCGCCTAAAGCAGCGATAGAGCGGTGACTTTTAACACTTTCTGCTTTTTCATTGGTATATGGAATAACCCATTCACTTAAAGTAAAAGACAAAATAATAAGCAGTAAAGCTGAGCGCATCACCCAACCGACAATACGCCATAAGCTAATACCGGCAGAACGCATAACAATAAGTTCACTGCTTGTCGCCAGTGATCCTAAACCAATTACAGCACCAATCAAGGCAGAAATAGGCAAAATTTCATATAGATAACGAGGCGCCCCCCACAACACATAGATGAGAGCTTGCCATGCATTATAGTCTGGTTTGAGCTCACCCAACTCGCCAAGGTATGTAAATAAGATCTGTAAAATCGACAAAACAACTGTGGTGCCAAACATTGCAAGCGCAGTGGTTTTCGTCACATATTTGGCGACTATTCGACGTGCTAACATTATAATTTCACTCGCTTGATCTGTTTCTTGATTTTTGGTGCCAACTTCTGTTTACGTGAAAATAAGGCAGCTGCAACGCCATAAACAACCAACACGGCAGGATAAGCCCAAATATCGAGTTCTTCTTTACTAATACGAGTCTTGATTGCAATCATTAATACGATCAGACTGGAAAAAATAAAAACCGCCGGAATAAGACGATAATAACGACCTTGTCTTGGGCTCACCTCAGACAATGCCACAGAAAGCATTAAAGCAATAAGAATGGTGAATGGTCCAAACAAACGCCATCCCAACTCACTTCTTATCACTGGATCATTCGTTTTTGAAAAAAGCTTAGTCGTTGATAATGCTTCTACGTCCCCACTTTCAAACTTAACATCTTTGTCATTTTCTAAACGTAGACGATAAGACTGAAACTCTGCTTGTGTATATTTTGGTTGTCCCGGGAATATTTCATAACGGCGGCCCTGTACCAGATCAACCACATTGGCTGTATCATTTGCAACTTCTACACGAGTCGCTTCTTTTGCCAAGATCATGACATCTGGCTTATCTTCTTTGGTAGCGCGTTGATAAAAGAAAATGTCTTTTAGATTTTTTCGATCTTCAGATAGCGAACCTGCATAAATCGTATAGGGTCCAGAAGAAATAAATTCTCTTGGGCGAACCAAATCAAAACCTGTCCGAACCGCTTGAGTGGTGGTTAATTTTTCAAACTCACGTAGTCCCCATGGCGTCATCCAGAGCATAAGCACAGACTGACAAACCATATAAACAAGTGTCATTGGAATAAGTAGTCGCGCCAATTGATGACGACTCACACCACTACCATTCAGGACTGCCATTTCATGGTCAACATATAAACGACCAAACACCAACATTAAACCAATAAAAAAACCCAGTGGTAAAATGAGTGTTAGAAATTCAGGTAAACGATACCCAATGATGCTAAACAAGATACTGGCATCTAAACGCCCCTGCGCCGCCACACCAAAGTATTTGATCAGACGACCACCCATCATGATTAAGGTCAATAAGGAAATGACCACTAATGAGGTAGAGACAACTTGCTTGACGAGATAACGCCGAATAATCAAAGTAATACTTCCAAAAGGCTAATCGGGACGACTGCTAGTTTACCCGAATGTTAAAAATATAAAACCGCACATTGCAACGCTATGCTTGAAAGTGTTTCAATGTTTTAATTCATCATAACTTTCTATAGGCAATCACGGCAGCCATGAAATTTACAACTTATACAACTTTTCCCGAACAGACATCTAATGAATCTTTGTGGATTTTAGTTGATTCAGAACAGCTACAAAGCAATGTCAACACATATCAAATCAATAACCTAGAAAGCGTTCTTACTGCTACCCAATTTAAAGGCAACCTTAATGAAACTCTGCCACTATTTGGTCAGATTTCAAATCATCCTCACAGCCAACTACTTGGCTTAGGAAAAACAGCCGAACTTCAGGCAGTTAAGCTCGCTAAACTTGCCCAAACGATTATCAAATCGACACAAAATAAATTTAAGCATATCGCAATTGATATTGCTGCGTTACCTGTCGAGCACCATTATTTATTTGCTTTAAGCTTAACTCAAGCAGCTTATGGTTATGATGAGTTTAAATCGAAAAAAAATGAATTTGTGTTACAACAGGTTGATTTAATTAGTTCAACGACTAGCCTAGATAAACAACAACTGGCGTTAGTACATGCGGTACAGTCTGGTCAGTCTTACGCGCGTGACCTTGGTAATCGTCCGGGTAATATTTGTTTCCCTGAATATTTGGCAGAACAGGCTCTAGCTTTAGCGGCAGAATTCCCTGACTTACTTAAAGTCACTGTTTTAAATGAGCAGCAAATGGCTGATTTAGGCATGTATGCTTTTCTTGCAGTGAGTAAAGGATCTGAACGTCCGGGTCGCATTGTAACTCTCGAATATCAAGCACAGATTGATCAAGCTCCAGTTGTTCTAGTCGGTAAAGGCGTAACTTTTGATACAGGTGGTATTTCTTTAAAACCAGGCCTTGGCATGGATGAAATGAAATTCGATATGTGCGGTGCAGCCTCTGTACTGGGTACCATTCGTGCACTATGCGAAGCAAAACTTCCTATTCATGTGGTAGGCGCAATTGCAGCAGCAGAAAATATGCCTTCTGGCAAAGCAACCCGTCCAGGCGATATTGTAACCACCATGAGCGGACAAACTGTTGAAATTTTAAATACAGATGCTGAAGGACGTTTGGTCCTGTGTGACACATTGACCTATATCAAACGCTTCAATCCAGCAGTAGTGGTGGATATTGCGACGTTAACAGGTGCGTGTGTAGTTGCTTTGGGCAAAGTACTCAGTGGTTTGTTCTCACCAGATGATGCCTTGGCAGCTGAACTTCAACAAGCGGGTGAGCAGTCTTTTGACCGTGTATGGCGTATGCCAGTGATTGATGATTATCAAGAGTTGCTTGATTCACCATTTGCAGATATTGCGAACATCGGCGGTCCATACGGCGGTGCGATTACGGCTGCATGTTTCCTTGAGCGCTTTACACGTGAGTATCGTTGGGCTCACTTAGATGTAGCAGGAACAGCATGGCTTTCTGGTCCAGCTAAAGGCGCAACTGGTCGTCCAGTACCACTCCTCATGCAATTTTTAGCAAATCGTGTAAATACGAATGGCTAAAGTTAGTTTTTATCTGTTTGAAACCAGTGAAGAACGGCAAGTCGATAGTGCTTGCCGTTTATGCCGAAAAATTTTACAAAAGCATCCTAAAATCTGGTGGTATTGCCCAGATGTGCAGCTACAACAAACTCTTGATGAAAGATTATGGGATTTCGACCCTGTTAGTTTCATTGCGCATGGGGTTGATCAAGCTGATGCTGCTGTATGTATTTCGGCTAAACAACCACTTGAACAAGGCTTGTTAGTATTTAATTTTAACAATCATGCACTTGAACAAGTTGATCATTTTAGCCACATTATAGAAATTGTTGAAAATAATGAAACAGCCAAGCAAATTGGTCGAGAAAAATTTAAAATGTATCGCCGTTTGGGTATAGAACCGCGGACCTTTAAATTATAACGCGCTAAAATGTAAATACTGTTGAACAAAGGAGAAGCATGGTGGCATTAAATGTCGGGCAAGATTTTAAAAAAAGATGGTTAAATGCGCCTGAAGCTGTCCGTCATGCCTATCAACAGGATCTGGCACGTATTTGCGACTTACTAGAACCTCAAACACCTATTCAGCTTTGGGTTTTAAATGACGAAAAAGCGCAGTTAGAATCACAGCAAAAAATTGAACAAGCCTACGCTGATCTCAAAGCAGAGCTCATTGAGCAAGCACGTATTCGTCGTCAGCTTGCTTTAGAAAAAGCACTTGCTGACAAACGTGCATCAGAAGCAGCCTATGCTGCAGAGTTGCAAGCAGATGAAATTCGTAAATTTAATGAACAGACTGAGACATTACATACTTTACGTAGTCATTTAGAGCAAGAAGTTGCGGAACAAACCGCACGTTATCAAAAGAACCCTGAAACCCCAGCAATTAATTATTCATCTGGTGTAAAACTTAGTATTACCGATGATCAAATCTTATCTGAGCTTGAAAGTTTACGCATTCGTTTAGAACTTGAAGCTGAAAGCTTAATTGAACAGTCTGTAACGGCTTTCCGAGCTAAACTACATTCGGCAGCTCAAGAAGAAATTGAATACATTTTGAAAAATTCTAAGTTTTCTGATGAAAAAATAGAAAAGTAAACCTTTAAATCTTATTCTTGTCATAAAAATGACACTTATATGTCACAAAATAGACATATAGATTATTCTTATAGATCAATTAATTATAAGAATGAAAAGTAGTTATTCAAGATAATTAATGAGGATAAGAGATGGACATTCTGCATCAGATTTCAAAGCAAGTTGAACAGCTTAATCAGGGTGAGCAATGGACGTTTTCAGCACAAGAATTTTATATGAGTCATAACGACTTTAACTCTTTATCTATCTTACTTACACGTGAGTCTGAAACCCGTGATTTTACAATTACTCGCACTCAGCATAACAAGCCATGGGTCGGTACACATTCGGTTACTCTAACCAAACATTAAATTTTCAAAATAAAAAAAACCGGAACATGTGTCCGGTTTTTTTTATTTTAACGACCTGGCTTTATTTTAAAAAGCCATTCTCAGCTAAAAAAGACATACTAATATTTGACTCTGTTTTTTGTTCAGCAGCCTTGTCACCTAGTAATAAACGCTCGATATAACGCGCTAAAACATCGACTTCAAGGTTTACCTTGCTGCCTACTTGCCAAGTTCCAATATTAGTACGCTCTGCTGTATGCGGTATTAAGTTCAAGCTTAAAATATTTCCACGTAAGTGGTTAATCGTTAAACTAATACCATCTACGGTCACAGAACCTTTTTCCGCTAAATATTTAGCAAGTTCTGCGGGTGCCGTAACTTCATAATAGATTGAACGAGCGTCTTCACGTACTACGGTAATTTCACCCACGCCATCAACGTGACCACTTACAATGTGTCCACCAAAGCGTGTTGTCGGTAACATTGCCTTTTCAACATTGACACGTTGCCCAACTTTCCAGTGACCCAAAGTCGTTCGGTTCAAGCTTTCACGAGAAACATCGGCAGCATACCAATTATCGCCCCATTCAATTACGGTGAGACAAATACCATTGGTCGCAATCGAGTCACCCAAATGTACATCTGACATATCCAGATCAGTCTGAATACGTAAACGCACATCTCCACCTACGCTTTGCAGGCTTTCAACTTTTCCTAAACTTTCAATAATGCCTGTAAACATGGCTCAATCTCCAAATCTTTTTACACTGCTTAAATTGCAGTGCTTACCAAAGTGCGAGCTGTGTACTATTACCTGAAGTATCTACACCACCTAGCTCGGCGAAGTGGTAAAGCTGGCCTAATAACTGACGTAATGGTGGTCCTGACTTGGCATGAGTATCTGTAATCACAATAAACTCAAGCACGCGTGCACGTTCAGACTGTCTTTGTTTACTCACTCGATAGCGCGGAACATCTTGTGTTAACAAGGTCACTTTGCCGCGCTCCAGATTGGCCATAAGCAAATCTTTCGGCTCGATATTACCATCGGTTGAATAACTGGTCAGAATATAGCGGGCATTGATGGTTGAAAGTAATTTTTCATACGCATCTTTCGCATATTTAGAAGAGTTATATGGGCTTGGTCGCTCTTTACGCCAAGCTCTGTCAATTCCACTCTTATAACCTTTAGTATCTGGTGAAGGTAAATCGGCCTGATCCCATAAAGTTAATGCATTCAAAACATGGTAATTACTACTATATGCATGTTGGTTATAGGGTGGATCAAGATAAGCAACATCTACTTCAAAACCACTCATTTGATTTGCTAGATGCTGTGAATCTACACACCACATTTCAGCAGCAGGACGTTTACGATCACCAATCTCACAAAAACGACTCGGTGTTAACCAAAGTAATGACTCAATTCGCTCTAATGCAGTTTGAGTACGCCCGCCCCACCCTTGATGGAAGCTTTTAAATACGCCACTGGTGTTACTGACAAAACTGGCTGAATAGAGCAAAGGCGCGAGCAAAGCACTCATCTCTACATCATTAATTGCACCTTGAGATTGCCATGTTGCAATCTGCTGGCGAATCGCATCAATACGCATACCATTACGGCGTTTAAAGAACAAACGGTCACGAGCTGGATCATAAATATCATCATTACGTGGGCAAAGGTTATGGGTTACCCAACCTTTAACTTCAGGTAAGCGATTTAAATAATCGATTGCCTTCTGATAACCGCCCAGCTCTTTAAAAGCAGGTGCATCAATACAAGCTAAAATCGCATGATTTAACGCATGGCTATAAGGTTCCCAGTCATTCGCAATCACACGGTAACCATTTTGACGTGCCAAACGAGACACGACACCACTGCCGGCAAAGAAATCGGCAAAAATCGGAGGATTCTTTTTCTTGCTATTCAGTGTCCCTGTAATTTCAAGGGCTTCTAAAATTAGATGGAGCAATCGGCGCTTGTTACCCAAGTACGGCACAAGCTGATGGAAAAGATATTCGTCTGTCGTACGGGCTGCATGACGACGTTTGTGATAAACCGAAGGCTCTGGATTCATACTTTCTCTTGCGTAGGGATTAACCTTAAGCGTATATCTTGATCAAGTTGTGTCACATCAAGAAGTGTAAAACGGAGTTGCTGTGCCATATATTCAAACTCTGCATTGAACATGGCTCTTGCACTTTTCCCCAATAATGTCGGGGCAATATAACTGATCAACTCATCTACCAAACCTTCTTGTAAAAAGGCAGTAGATAAGGTTGCACCGGCTTCTACCAATACATCATAAATTTGATATTGCTTAGATAGGGACAGTAACAGCACTTTTAAAGGCTGAATTTCTAATTGTATCACGCCTAAATCGGCAAGTTCTTGACGATATGGTCCCATTACCATCACAGTTTCAGGGTTTTCTAAAATTTTAGCAGCGAGCGGCAAACGACCTTGGCGGTCTAAAATAATCCGTTTTGGCTGTGCAATTGTCTCAATATCAACACTGTCCAGAATTCGTACATTAAGCTGACAGTCATCTGCAATCACAGTTTCAATACCTGTAATCACTGCTCCTGAAATGGCACGCCAGTGCTGAACATCTTGACGCGCAACTGCACCAGTAATCCATTTCGATTCACCAGATGCCATTGCCGTACGCCCATCTAGACTTGAAGCTACTTTTAAGCGTACATAAGGCATGCCCGTAGACATCGCCTTTAAAAAACCTTGGTTTAATTTTTCTGCCAAATCTTCACAAATGCCAACTTCTACTTCAATTCCGGCATTTTTCAAAATCTGAACGCCCTTACCCGCAACGAGTGGATTTGGATCAGGACATGCCACAACCACCTTTTTAACCTGTGCCTTAACCAGTGCTTCAGCACAAGGAGGAGTTCGCCCATAATGTGCACATGGCTCAAGCGTCACATACGCTGTTGCACCTTGAGCCTGTTCAGCGGCCTGACGCAAGGCAAAAACTTCGGCGTGTGGTTGACCTGCTTTAGGATGAAAGCCCTCGCCTATTAACTGATCATCTTTGACAATGACACAACCCACATTTGGATTAGGCTTAGTCGAATATAGACCTCGTTTGGCAAGTTCAATAGCTTGCTGCATCCAATATTGATCTTTTTTCAACTCAGACATAAAAATCTCAAATAGTTATTGTTCACGTTGCTGCATTTGCTCAATTTGACGGCGAAAGGCCTCAACATCCTGAAAATCTTGATAAACAGAAGCAAATCGGACATAAGCGACATGGTCGAGTGCAAATAGAGATTGCATGACGACTTCACCAATTGTTCTAGACTTCACGTCACGCTCACCTAAACGGCGGATCTGCAATTGAATATCACTTAAAACAGTTTCTATCTGTTCTTGGGTGACCGGACGTTTTTGCAAAGCATGCATTAACGAACGGCGTAGCTTGGCCTCATCGAAAGGTTCATTTTTTCCATTCGATTTGATCACACGGGGCATCACCACTTCATAGCTTTCAAAAGTGGTAAAACGTTCACCGCAACTTACACACTCACGACGTCGACGAATCTGACAGCCTTCGGCGGCTAAACGTGAATCAATGACTTTACTATCTGCGGCGTTGCAAAATGGACAATGCATAGCGGACTTATAGGGTCGATTACTTTGGCCTAGTGTAGCAAAATTTCCACACTTACAGAACCAGCATTCTTCGAGACAAAAAAACAGTCCGAAGACTGTTTTTTTGATTGGAATATATTACGAATTATTCAATACGTTCGCCATGTTGGCTTAAATCCAGACCCATGCGTTCATCATCAGCATTAACACGGATACCAATCACCAGATCAATCACTTTAAGAATCACAAAAGTCGCTACACCACTGTAAATCATGGTTGCCAATACGCCTTCAACTTGTACCCATAATTGACCAGCGAAGGTTGGAGCTAAGGTAACGTTGGCTGCTTTAATAATTTCATCACTGTAAAATACGCCAGTTAAAATCGCACCGACAATACCACCTACAGCATGTAAACCAAACGCATCCAAAGCATCATCAGCTTTAAGTAAGCGTTTAAGTGCAGTAATACCCCAGAAGCACACGACACCACCTATAAGGCCCATGACTAAAGCACCGCCTACACCGACGAAACCTGCTGCTGGCGTAATCACAACTAAACCAGCGACAGCACCAGAAGCACCACCTAATACAGAGGCTTTACCACGAATCATACGTTCAACAACTAACCATGATAATGCAGCAGCAGCGGCAGCAACTTGAGTCACTAAAATTGCCATACTTGCACGAGCACCAGCACCTAAAGCACTACCACCGTTAAAGCCAAACCAACCTACCCAAAGTAAGCTTGCACCGACAACGGTTAGAGTCAAGTTATGCGGAGCCATAGACTCACGTCCAAGGCCAATACGTTTCCCGAGCATGTAAGCAGCAACTAAACCAGCAACCCCCGAGTTGATATGTACAACTGTACCGCCAGCAAAATCTAAGGCACCTGCTTTAAATAACCAGCCATCTGCCGCCCAAACCCAGTGAGTAATTGGCGCATAAACAACAAGCACCCAAACTGCAATGAAGATCATGAAAGCAGAATACTTCATACGGTCCGCAATAGAACCACTTAAGATTGCAACTGTAATAATGGCAAAAGTCATTTGGAAAATAACAAAGAGACTTTCAGGAATTGTCCCACTCAATGCATCAAACGCGACTCCGTTTAGCATTGCTTTAGACAAATCACCAAAAAATGCACCTGTGCCAGAGAACGCGATTGAATACCCAGCAATTACCCACAGCAAACTTACTAAAATCGCAGCTGAAAGGCTGAACATCATAGTACTGAGTACATTTTTTTTACGTACCATACCGCCGTAGAATAGTGCCAACCCAGGAATGGTCATTAATAGAACCAATGCGGTTGAAACTAAAATCCAAGAGGTGTCACCCGTATCAAGAGTAGGTGTCGGTGCTGGAGCTGCTGGAGTTTCAGCAACTGGTGCTTCTGCAGTGGTTGCAGTAGCTTGAGATGTTGATGTAGCCGCAACTTCCGATGTAGTCGTTGTTACAGCATCTTCTGCCCAAACGGCAGTACCACCCAAAAGAGCGCCTGATAGACTTAGCGCCATAAGCATTTTTTTCATTCGTGTCCCCCAACCTCATTTGCGAGTTATTTTCTACTCAGCAAGCTTTGTGCCAATTAGACAGCATCTGGTCCAGTTTCACCCGTACGGATACGGATTACTTGTTCCAAGTTAGTCACAAAAATCTTACCATCGCCGATTTTTCCAGTGCTTGCCACACGTGTAATTGATTCAATTACCGCTTCGACCATTTCATCACTAATCGCAATTTCGATTTTTACTTTAGGTAAGAAATCAACCACATACTCCGCGCCACGGTAGAGTTCTGTATGTCCTTTTTGACGACCAAAACCTTTAACTTCAGTTACGGTAATCCCTTGTACACCAATGTCAGAAAGCGCTTCACGCACATCATCCAATTTAAACGGTTTTACAATTGCAGTTACAAGCTTCATGTTTGTTTCCTTCGGCTTCTTTTCACCAGTAAGGTTTTATGTTCAATTTTCATGCCAATATTTCAAAGGTTGAGGGAAATGAATCTATTGCATGAACTTTCTTTATAACCTATTTAGTGATCAAGATGTAGATGAGCTATTAAAAATAAAATGAATTTTCAGTATAGTTACATGCTGATTTAATGTTCTATTTGTACTAAAAGAATTGAAACCTATATCCCACGTTCAAGCAGTGGTAAACTGTAAACCATAAGGTAATACAACACTTTGGATATTTCATGCTAGAAACTTTATTACAGGCCATTCTGGAACAAATTGATGAGCCTAAAAAAGATTTGGAAAAAAATTTACGTGCATTATTAAATGAAGCAGTCGAGAAGTTAGACCTTGTTTCCAGACAAGAGATTGACCGCCAAAAGACCGCACTTCAATCGGCTAACCAACGTTTAGCAGAGCTACAAAAACAAGTGGAACTATTAGAAGAAAATTTAAAGAACAAAAAATAAGCACCAATGTAGCGCACTTATACTTTACAACGATTAAAAATGAAGCACCATAATGGAACAATAAGATGTCTTTTTCTAAAATTTATACACGGGGACTTTTGGGTTTACATGCACCTCTCATTGAAGTAGAGGTCCATGTGAGTCAAGGCTTACCTTCTCTTACCATTGTAGGCCTAGCAGAAGCGGCCGTAAAAGAAAGTAAAGACCGAGTTCGTTCAGCAATTATTAACAGTGGATTTCAATTCCCGACTAAGCGACTGACCATTAATCTTGCCCCCGCAGATTTGCCCAAAGATGGGTCACGTCTAGATTTACCGATTGCTGTAGGCATTTTAATTGCCTCTGGTCAACTTCCTGAAAACTGTGCCGAAGATTTTGAATTAATTGGCGAATTAGCGTTGGATGGTCATGTAAGGCCAGTGTCAGGTACTTTAACTTTGGCAATGGCGTGTCAACAGGCCAAGCATAAAATGCTTTTACCTCTCGATAATAGTCAGGATATTAGCCATTTACCTGACTTTAAATGTTATCCAGTGAGCCATTTAAAAGATGTCTGTGAACATTTTCTGGGCACAAAATCTCTATCTTCGATTGAACCGTCAACTACATCAAATCAAATGCCTTATAAATTTGACCTTGCAGATGTAAAAGGTCAGCTACGCCCACGCCGCGCACTCGAAATTGCTGCTGCTGGGGGGCACTCCTTACTTTTTAAAGGACCACCCGGCACCGGTAAAACTTTACTCGCCTCAAGGCTCCCTTCAATTTTGCCGCCTCTTTCTAATCAAGAAACACTTGAAGTTGCAAGCATTTACTCTATTTCAAATACGTCTCATACGTTTGGTCAGCGACCCTTTCGAGCGCCCCATCATACAGCATCAGCGATTGCACTCGTTGGGGGCGGTTCTCACCCTAAACCGGGCGAAATTACATTATCGCATTTAGGCGTGCTCTTTTTAGATGAACTTCCCGAGTTTGATAGAAAAGTACTAGAAGTTTTACGTCAGCCGCTTGAGTCTAAAGAAATCATTATTTCACGAGCAGCTCGGCAAATTACTTACCCAGCTAACTTCCAACTGATTGCAGCAATGAACCCCTGCCCATGTGGTTATGCATTTAACCAAGATAGTCGTTGTCAATGTTCACCCGAGAGTATTAAGCGCTATCAAAACCGTATATCGGGACCTTTACTTGACCGTATCGATTTACATATTGATGTGCCACCATTAAAGGCACAGGAACTGCAAGATCCAACGCCGACTGAAGACTCTACAGCAGTGCGACAGCGCGTGATTTCTGCTTATGAACAACAAATGCAAAGACAAGATTGTTTAAATCAAGCGCTTTCGCCGAAGCAGCTAGAACAACATGCTGTACTTGATAGTACTTCTCAACGAATGATTGAAATGGCTCAACAACGTTTAAATTTATCGGCCCGCGCTTATCATCGTGTTTTACGCGTTGCTCGTACCATTGCCGATTTAGCTCAAAGTGAAGTGATTCAAAGTTCTCACCTTACAGAAGCATTATCCTATCGAGGAAATAGTTAACAAATGAAAAAACAGCGGATAATGAGTCCGCTGTTTTTTCATATTTATATGAGTTGTTAATTAAAGAATTTATTACTGCCTATATAAAAAGGCAAAGGGGATGCTATGAAAATTTTGGCTATATCCGGCAGTGCAAGAGAGGTATCTACAAATACAGCGCTATTGCGAGCAATGAAAGATATAGCACCGTCCAGTATTAAATTTTCAATTTTTGATCAAATTAATACTTTGCCTATCTTTTCCCCGGATGATGAGGGAGAAAAAACGCCTGCTGTAGTAGAAGAATTTATCAAATCTGTTTCTGCCTCAGATGGCATTATCATCTCAAGTCCTGAATATATCCGTTGTATTCCAGGCGGTCTCAAAAATGCAATTGACTGGATGGTTTCCCGCACCGAAATCATAGACAAGCCTATCGTTCTAGTTCATGCATCTAGCCGCGGCGACGATATGCTGGTTTCTTTAAGAAGAGTCCTGTCGACTGTTAGCAGTAATTTTTTTGAAGATTTATTTTTACGGATCTCTCTTCTTAGCAAATCTCCTGAACAAATTATTGAGATGCTACAAACTGAACAATATAAATCACAAATTACGCTTTTTTTGCTTAGCTTTGTCTCAGAGATTCAAAAGTATCAAGATCAATTAGAGTGAACTTTTCATCGTGTTTTACAATTAGTGCAGATCATTGCCGATTTGGCTCAAAGTGATGTAATTCAAATCTCTCATCTTACAACAGCGCTGTCTTATCAGAGATAATCAGTACTAAGATTAGAACAAAGGATTATGAGTCCGTTGTTCTTTTATTAAGAACCTCATTTAACTTCTCGATTAAAGAAGTGATTTCTTGCTCGGATAAAGCTGCAAAGCCAAAGCGAATACAACGATTAGAAGAATCATCCCGTCTAAACTTATGCTCTGTATCCATGTTGAGTTCGTCTAATTTTAAGGCTTGCTCTTTAGTAAAAGATTTCTGGAATTTCACCCATAAAGCCATTCCACCTGCTGGAGGTTGAATCTGGACATCACCTGAAAAAACTCTGCTAAATTCAGTTAAGGCATGGTCACGGCGTAACTGATATATTTTTTTCATTTTACGAATATGTCGTTTGATTTCACCGCGCTGCATTAAATCTGCTAAAGCAAGTTCCGTAATATTATTACCTTGTCGATCGATCAATAAAATATCTTCGGTAATGGATTGAATAACTGATGCAGATGCCACGATGTATCCCAAACGAATACCGGGTGCAAAGACCTTAGATAATGAGCCAACATGAATGACTAGCTCAGAATGAGGCAAACTCGCTAAGGGTGGCATAGGCCGACTGTCATAGTGGAATTCGTGGTCATAGTCGTCTTCAATAACATAAAAACCCCATTTTTTTGAAAGTTCTAAGAGCTGAAGACGGCGACTCATTGGCATCGTGACTGTTGTAGGATATTGATGATGCGGAGTTGTATAAATGGCAGCAACTGAGTGTTCTTGTAAAATCTGTTCCAGGTCTTCAATGACAATACCCTGTTCATCTAATTTGACAGAAACGACCTGAAACCCATTTGACTCAAACGCTTTAAAAGCAGAGGGATAATACAGCTCTTCAACTACAATCACTTCCTGCCGACTTGGCAATGCACGGGATGCAAGAAAAATTCCCATCTGGCTGCCACGTACAATACAAATCTTATCTTCGGCAACACTCATAAAACGTTCCATCGACAACATTTTTTGCAAGGCTTGTCTTAACTCAATCATACCTTGGGGGTTTCCATAACCCATGTACTGGTTTTGGGTGATTTTAATTAATGCATGCCGATATGCTCTCGAAAATAACTCATACGGAATAAGCCTTGGGTCAGGCACACCATCGTTGTGTGGATATAAAGCAACTTCTTGAATAATTGGCTTATCATCAACTTTTCGCTCATTTACGGGCTCTATTTTGAGCTGCTTTTCCGGCAAAATATCTGCCACAAATGTGCCTTTTCGAGGACGAGTCACAAGCCAGCCTTGCGCCTCTAATTCTTCATAGACTGCTTGTACTGTTTTTCTATTAATTCCCAATTCTTTTGACAAGCTACGAGACCCGGGCAACATAGTCCCTTGCACCAAGCGACCACTTAAAATCTCCTGACTAATCAAGTTGGTCAGTTTTAAAAAAACTGTTTTTTCTTCTCTTTCATCGATACGGAAATGTATTTGCCAAGGTCTTAGCATATTCGCCCCATCTGGACCATATAATTTGTAAAAACTGGATGTATTGATTCACCCAGTTGTTTTCTATTCTGCCTTCACCTACTTAATTTGGTCAACTGGACTGGAGAAGAGATGAAGACTGCTTCTGTAAACAAACAAGATCTGATGCAACATGCACAGCAAGACATGCAAAAGTGGATTAGCGATTCAGATTTAACTGATCGCCAAAAGCTTGCACTCACTTGTCGTATTTTATTTGATCATGGCCATGATGTTGGTTTAGCGGGCCAAATTACATGTCGTGGTGAAACCGAAGATTCCTTTATTACTCAACGTTTTGGTTTAGGCTTTGATGAAATTACTGCCTCAAACTTGCTTGAGGTTAATCAAGATTTAGAACCAATCAATCAAGGAGGAATGGCAAACCCAGCCAACCGTTTTCATACGTGGATTTATAAAGAACACCCAGAAGTGAACTGCATTATCCACACGCATCCTACCCATGTAGCAGCACTCTCCATGCTACAGATTCCACTCATGATTTCCCAAATGGATGTTTGCGCACTCTACGAAGACTGCTCGTTTGTAGGTCATTGGCCAGGTGTTCCTATAGGTAACGAAGAAGGCATTTTGATTTCTTCTGCTCTGGGTAAAAACCGTACTGTTTTATTGTCTCACCATGGCCAATTGGTCACAGGTAAAACCATCGAAGAAGCATGCAACTTGGCTCTTTTAATTGAGCGTGCAGCTCAACTGCAACTGCTAGCGATGTCTGCCGGACAAATTCAGCCTATCCCTCACGATTTGGCCACAGAAGCTCATGACTGGGTATCTACCGACAAACGTAACAAAGTGAACTTTGCTTATTACGCACGTAAAGCTTTGAAAAAACATTCCGACTGCATTTAAAAAGAGACTTCTACCATGAAACTAAACGGTATTATTGGCTACCCTGTCACCCCATTTTCTAATGACAACACCATTAACATTGCAGTTTTAAAGCAGATGCTCGATTTACTTATCGAAAATGGCTGTGATGCCATCGCACCTTTAGGCAGTACTGGTGAAAGCGCTTATCTTGAATGGGATGAATGGTGCTTAGTGGCTAAAACTTCAATTGAAAGCATCAATAAACGTTTGCCTGTCATTATTGGGATTTCTGAACTCACAACAGATCAAGCAATCAAAAAGGCCCAAATCGCGCAAAGCTATGGTGCAGATGCACTGATGATCATTCCTGTATCGTACTGGAAACTAACAGATCAAGAGATTTTTGAGTATTACCAAGCGATTGCTAAAGCGACGACTCTACCAATTATGATGTATAACAACCCTGCAACCAGTGGTATTGATATGTCCCCAGAGTTAATCGTGCGTATGTTTAATCAGATTCCAAACATTACGATGGTGAAAGAAAGTAGCGGTGATATTCAGCGTATGCATAAAATTTATGAGCTTTCAAAAGGTGAACTACCGTTTTATAACGGTTGTAATCCTCTAGCTTTAGAAGCTTTATGTGCAGGAGCAAGCGGTTGGTGTACGGCAGCACCGAACCTGTTAGGTCAACGACCTCAACAGCTCATTGAATATATAAAAAATGGTGAATTGGAACAGGCCCAAAAGTTATTTTATCAGCAACTTCCTCTACTACGCTTTATTGTAAATGGTGGTTTACCTAAAATGATTAAAGCTGGTTTAGAACTAAAAGGTGTCTCTGCGGGCTTACCACGCAAGCCACTGTCTAAAGCTGCGGATATTGAGCTTACCCAGTTAAAACAGCTACTTTCTGAAATAGAAAACTAATAAAAAAGCGGGTTTACTCACCCGCTTTTTTTACAACAAAACTTAGAATGTTTTAGTTAAACTAAACACTAAGCCTGTGTCATAAGGTTTTTTACCAGCATCGGACATACCAGAAGTGCTAATGTCTGTACCCACAACATCTAGTTCAGCAACAATACCCAAGATATTATAGTTTACGCCAACTTTATAATCGATATAGCTATCGTCTTCACCTGGTCCACCCGCAACTACAAGTAAAGAGTCTTTATTTTTTAGTTTGTTATAGCCAACTGAAGCAAGTCCTGTGAAGCCTGTATCTGCAATTGGTGCTGAATAACCTACGTTAAAATACCAGAACTCATCAGAGTGACCCCAATAATCATCTGAGTAGCTTACGCCCACACTAAGTGCATCACCTTTAAATAAAGAATCAGCAAAAGTTAATTTTCCATAAAACTCGGTAAAGTCAAAACCAGTATCCCCATTATATGGGTTAGTAAATTTTGAGTCAGAACCAATATAGCCATAATGAATTACACCTACATCATAAGTTGGTGCAAGCGTATCAGACAGTTTTAATGTATTGGTATAACCTAAAGAGATATCGGTTTCAGTTGAAACACCTGGTGTATTAAAGTCAACGCTTGAACCCCATAGCGCGACATAGGCACCTGACTTATGAGAAAAAGTAAAACCACCTTGAATAGCTGGGTTATTTGATGATTGTGTAACACCGCGGAAGCGGTAGTCTGTAGTTGCCGCTACACTACCTGTTGCTGTAATACCATAAAAAGATGGTGCTTCTTCAGCCATAGCCATGGTTGAACCAGCTGCGAAAATACCAAGACCTAAGGTCTTAAGTGCAAATTTCATCATTTTGATCTCCCCCATAATGAATGCACGATTTATGTATATAAAACACATTGTGTTACTTTAGCTTTAGCAATTGCTGTGCCAAGTTCATATTTCCGCTCTCTAAACATCATCAATATTGAAATCAAAATATCTCTACAATAAAATTTCCATTTAGTTTTTATAAAAATATATTTATAAAAAACAATATTATAAAACAATACTTCTATCCAGTTAAAAAAGAGCAACATAAGAAAACACCTTGTCGGAAATAAATTAGCGACATCAGCAGTATCTATTTACTCAATGTAAAATTTCTATTTAAACTTAAATAAGAGATATAAAAATTACGTAAATTTCTTAAAGCTGGCTTTTAATGATCTGTGAATGGGCATTTCTTTTAATTAAATTTCTTTATTTTTTCTGTTTTAAAAATTATGAACTATTTTGGGTCTTTTTTAAGCGACAATATAAGAAAAAAGACTCATGCACAAAATCCATGCAAATATCGCACTAATTTTGATCAACCTAATTAAATTCTATGGGCTTATTATAGTGATCTATTTTTGTACATCAGGCTTTAAAATAATGTTATATAGTAACACTTTAGAAAGTATTCAAATAAATGGTCGAAAAAAGAAACTTAAAAATGAGATTAAAAAGTAAACATATCCACCAAAAAAGATCAAAAAATAAACACAAGAATCAACTATTTTTTGAGCTTTGAATACAAAATAAATGGTAAAAATCCACTAAAAAATAAATTACTTTTTCTATTTTAAACAATACATTAAGTATAAAAGCTTTATACTAAATTTAGCTAATAACCAGTAACACATTAATCAATTTCTGCATAGCATATATAAAATAAAATCAACAAAAATATATCTTTTTTATAGATTACTTATACAATTGATGGAAATCCTAGGCCCTGAACAATAACAAGGCACAGGATTTATCGTTTTTATGAGGTTCTTTAAATATGCTAAATGCACAAAAACTTACATTAGCAGTTCTCATTTCTGCGGCAATAATTTCCTCAGCTCAGGCAAGCGAGCAAAGTGAGGCAAAAGGATTTGTTGAAGATGCGAACGGTTCTATTCTCTTCCGTACAGGTTACATCAGCCGTGATAAAAAAAATGGCGTGGATGACACCAGTTCATTTGCTCAAACAGCAATCGTAAATATTGATTCTGGCTTTACCCCTGGTATTGTTGGTTTCGGTGTTGGCGTTGTTGGTGATGGTTCATTTAAAATTGGCGAAAATAATAACGCTGGTAATAACATGATTCCACGTGAAACTGGGCTTAAAGATGGAAAATTAACTAAAGGTGCTGGTGATTCTTACGATCATTGGGCTCGTGGTGGTGGTAACGTAAAAGCACGTTTCTCGAACACAACAGTACGTTACGGTACTCAAGTACTTGATTTACCAGTTCTGGCAAGTAACACAGCGCGTTTAGTGCCTGAATACTTTACAGGTACTTTATTAACCAGCCATGAAATTAAAGATTTAGAAGTTATTGCTGGTAAATTCACTAAAAATCAATATTCTGATCAAGTGAGTACCGACGGCCGTCATCTCGACCGTGCAATCGTTTGGGGCGCTAAATACAAGTTTGATGATAATTTAAATGCATCTTACTATGGTTTAGATAGTAAGGATAAACTTGAACGCCACTATCTTAATGTAAACTATAAACAGCCTTTGGCTAATGACAGTTCATTAACTTACGATTTTAGTGGTTATCATACTAAGTTTGATGAAGGTGCTTCTACTTATTCACAAACTACTGATGACCTATCTAATCGTAAAAACAATATTTGGGCAATCTCTACAGCCTATAATACTGGCCCACATAATATTATGGTTGCTTACCAACAAAACAGTGGTAATGTTGGTTATGACTATGGTGAAAATGCTGATGGTGGTCAAAGTATTTATTTGCCAAACTCGTACCTGTCTGACTTTATCGGTAACGATGAAAAATCTGCACAAATCCAATATAGTCTCGACTTTGGTAAATTAGGTGTATTACCTGGTCTAAACTGGACAACTGCATTTGTATACGGTTGGGACATCAAAGTTAAAGGTTTAACTGATGATGCTGAAGAACACGAATTCTTTAATCAAGTGAAATATACAGTTCAAAGCGGTTTTGCTAAAGATGCAAGCCTTCGTATTCGTAACTCATACTACCGCGCAAGCGATGCTTACCAATCTAATGCGTACATCGGTGATACCAATGAATGGCGTTTATTCCTTGATATTCCTGTGAAATTATTCTAATTCATAGATCTATCAAGCATAAAAAAACCTACGTCTGGCAACAGATGTAGGTTTTTTATTAAGCTCAGAATATCAATTAAGAAATTCTGAGCCTTATCAATTAAAGCTTATTTAGCAGCTTCAATTGCTTTTAATACTTCTGCTTTAGCAACATCAGCACCTTCCCAACCACTGATTTTTACCCACTTACCTGGCTCTAAATCTTTATAGTGACTGAAGAAATGCTCAACTTGGCTAATCAATAGCGGAGGAAGATCTGTATATTCCTTCACATCTTTATAAAGTGGAGACAATTTTTCGTGTGGAACAGCGATTAATTTCGCATCGATACCACCATCATCTTCCATTTTTAATTTGCCCACTGGACGGCAACGAATTACAGAGCCAGCAGCAACAGGATGTGGAGTTACAACAAGTACGTCTAACGGGTCGCCATCTTCAGACAAAGTATTTGGAACATAGCCATAGTTTGCTGGATAGAACATTGCTGTGCCCATGAAACGGTCTACAAACAATGCATCAGAATCTTTGTCGATTTCATATTTAATTGGTGCTGCATTTGCAGGAATTTCAATGATGACATAGATGTCATTTGGGGCATCTTTACCTGCAGGGATATCGCTGTAACTCATATCAATACTCTTTCGTTATGAAGTCAGATGTAAAATCCACTCGATTATAACGTGGATATCATCAAAATGATGCCGATTATACAATGCGCACACGCGAAAGTTGATATGAATGATGACAGAATGACACTCAAGTCAGTTTAATCGTGACCACAAGTAAGAAGATTGGACACAATATAGATAAGAACCAGACAATCGAGCGTAAAGTTGCCCAGTTACTTAAATAGCAGATCCCATAAATGACTCTTAAAATAATATATGCCCAACCTAATCTCAGAATAAAATATTCCGGAACGACCATATATTCAGCCATTAAAATAGCCGTTAAGAATAAAGGTAGGCTTTCAAAACTATTTTGTTGTACGGCATTAGCGCGAGCAGCCAAACCAGTTGTTTTGGCAAAAAAAGCTCTCGGGTTTTGATTATCGGCAGGCTGAAAACCACCTGTAATTTTTGCAATTGCGGTAAATGCATATGGCAGTAAACATGCCACTAAAATAATATAGATAATGCCGCTGATGCCCTGCATAGTGCCATCCATCACTGAAAATACTGTTGATCATGCTATCATAACATTGCGTTTTTACCTGAAATTTTATGCAATCACTTGTCATCACTGATTAATAGGGCCATGTATGCAACAACCTGATCAAAAAGAATTGTTTGAAGTCTTGGATAAGCAAAAACAGAATCAACTTCAGATAGATCGCATATTAAAGATCGTACTCCCTATTGTCGCTTTTTTATTGAGTGTAATTTGTGCAAATTTGAATTGGCAATCTACACTTGGCACCTTTGTTATTTTAACAATTACCTTTATTGCTGTCGGTATTAAACGATTTCCTTTATGGCACTGGCTCATTGTGATTACGATATATTGCTTAGCAGATAATTATTTAAGTTATGGTCAGCTTGATTTAACTCACCTACGCCTGCAACTCGGCACAATGCTGGTTTTTGTTGGGATGGTCGGAATTGGACGCCCTTATATAGACCGCTGGTTTATGAAAAGTCAAAAAATATAAAATAAAAAAAGCGCCTTAGGGCGCTTTTTTTATTAACTGATTAAGCTGGTTTACGTAAGTCTTTACGTAAAATTTTGCCTACATTCGATTTTGGTAATTCATCCATAAACTCAACGTAACGAGGACGTTTATATCCTGTTAAGTTCTCTTTAGCGAAGCTCAAAACTTCTTCAGTCGTTAAGCTTTGATCTTTTTTCACAATAAAGAGTTTTGGCACTTCACCTGATTTTTCATCTGGAACACCAATTGCTGCAACTTCCAATACTTTTGGATGTTTAGCAATAACTTCTTCGATTTCACTTGGGTAAACGTTAAAGCCAGAAACCAAAATCATATCTTTTTTACGATCTACAATTTTTGTATATCCACGGCTATCCATAACACCGATATCACCCGTACGGAAGAAACCATCTGCTGTCATGACTTTAGCTGTCTCATCAGGACGATTCCAGTAGCCTTTCATCACTTGAGGTCCACGAATCGAGATTTCGCCTTGCTCACCTAAAGCAACTTCTTTACCGTCATCATCTAGAATAGTTACTTCTGTTAAAGGTAACGGAATACCAATGGTGCCACTAAACTCAGTAGAAGCAGGTGGATTTGCAGTTGCTACCGGTGAAGTTTCAGACAAACCATAGCCTTCAATAATGGTTGTGCCAGTAATTTTCTTCCAAGCTTCCGCTGTAGAAGGTAAAACTGCCATACCACCGCCCATCGCCATTTTTAACTTGCTATGGTCAAGTTGTCTAAACTCTTCATTATTTACCAATGCATTAAATAATGTATTTACAGCCGGGAAGAAAGATGGCTGATATTTACGTAACTCATTAATCACTGCTGGCAAATCACGAGGGTTCGGAATCAAGATATTTGCCTGACCTTTATACATACCGTACATCGCACAAACCATGAATGCAAAAATATGATAAAGCGGCAATGCACAAACAATACGGTCGCCTTTAGCGCCATCGTTTGCTCCAAATTTACTTTGGAAAATACCATCACACTGAAGTAAGTTTGCTACAAGATTACGATGAGTAAGCTCTGCACCTTTTGAAACACCCGTTGTACCCCCAGTATATTGAAGTACAGCAGTATCACTTAAAGTTAAAGTCGGACGCTTATAATTGCTCGAATTTTCTTTATTTAATGCTGAATTAAATTTAACGTGGCCCGGAATATTCCAAGCTGGAATTTGCTTACGTACTTTACGTAATACAAAGTTCACCAAAGTACCTTTGAGTGTACCGAGCATATCTCCTACTGACGCAACTACAACATGCTTCACTGGAGTTTTACCTAAAATGCTTTGGTAAACACTGGCAAAGTTCTCAATAATCACGAGTACTTCCGCGCCTGAGTCATTTAACTGATGCTCAAGCTCACGTGCCGTATAAAGCGGATTGACGTTCACTAAAACTAAGCCCGCACGTAGAACTGCCAATGCCACCACAGGATACTGCAATACATTTGGCATCATTACTGCAACACGAGTGCCTTTTGCTAACCCCAAATTTTGCAAATAGGTCGCGAACTTACGGCTTGCAAGTTCTAACTCGTTAAATGACATCGCTTTATCCATGAAGATAAAGGCATCACGAGAACCAAATTTTTGGAAATTACTCTCAAAAATATCAACAAGTGAGGTATTTTCCGCAGGCAATGCTACTGTTTCTGGAATCCCTGTTTTTTGGTATTCTGCAAACCAAATTTTTTCCATAATGCCATTATCTCCGATTCGTAATCCTTAGTAATAACTGTTATTCAATGCCCCAGCTATTCTTTAGCTTCTTGGTGCCAGAACATATTTAAAACTTATTGGCACATTCATGACACTTTCGAACACGATTATGAGACAGAAATTTTGACAATTTCACCCTGTCAATTTTTGTATGGAGTACAAATTACGTACTCCAAATTGCTGCCCTTTTAATCATTATTCAATACCAACAAGTTCAGTTCATTGCTTGAACATGTTGCCATATATAGCGTATTTATGTTGCCCGACGCTAGCTTTATCTCTGAATCAACAGTTTATTTGCTTTTTGATATCCACGTGGTAAGAGCTGACCTTTTGATGCACGTTTACCCATGTATTTTTGTAGATCATCACCTTTTAATTTTAAATGTTGTTGACCTGCAACCACCTGAATTATTTCATCTAAGTTCAGGGTTGTCATGGATAAAATTTGCTCTTTCGCTTCAAGTTGTATCAACTTATTACCTTTACCCTTATTTAAGTTCGGCAGTTCTGCTAAATCAATAATTAACAGGCGTCCTGCTGAGCTGAGCACGGCTAAATGTGACATGTTTTGGGTAGGAATTAATGGTAAAGCTTTTGATTTCTCAGGTACTGATAAAAAGGTTTTACCCGCTTTGGCATTAGTATCTAATTGTTTGGTTTGAGTTTTAAAACCATAACCTGATGAACTGGCCGCAATAAGTTCAGCTTCTTCATCTTCTAGATAAACCTGAATAAATGACACACCACTTGCAGGTGCCAATTTTGAGCTTAATGGCTCGCCCAAGCCTCTTGCTGATGGCAAGCTACTTATTGGTAAGGCATAACTACGTCCAGTTTCATCAAGGAAATAAATCCGTTGGTTAGTCTTACCCACGACATGACTTAAATATTGATCTCCAGCACGGTAGTTTAATTTTTCTGCATCGACATCCGCACCTTTCGCGGCACGAATCCAACCTGCTTCAGATAAAACGACTGTGACTGTTTCTGCCGGTACTAAGTCTTGTTCTTTAATCTGCACAGCTTCAGATCGCGCTACAATTGGGGAACGACGTTCATCACCAAACTTTTTAGCGTCTTCTTTTAATTCACCGATAATCAGGTTTTTTAAAGATTCAGGATTTTCCAATTGCTCACGAATAATCGCTGCTTTTGCTGCAAGTTCATTCTGCTCTTGACGGATTTCCATCTCTTCAAGTTTTGCTAAATGACGTAACTTCAGTTCTAAAATTGCTTCTGCCTGCACTTCATCAATCTTGAAGTGCTCCATCAACACAGGTTTGGGCTGATCTTCTTCACGAATAATGCGAATAACTGTATCTATATCAAGATAAGCAATTAAAAGACCTTCCAAAATATGGAGGCGTTTTTCAATTCGGTTTAAATGATATTCTAAACGGCGAGTCACCGTTTTTTTACGGATTTCGATCCATTCGAGCAAAATACGGCGAATAGATTTAACCTGAGGGCGACCATCTTCCCCAATCATGTTTAAATTAACACGATAGCTTGATTCTAAATCTGTGGTCGCAAATAAGTGACTCATCACCGCTTCAGCATCAATACGATTAGAACGGAGTACAATCACTAACCGCGTTGGGTTCTCATGATCTGACTCATCACGTATATCCACCACCAATGGTAGCTTCTTGGCCTGCATTTGATCGGCAATTTGAGTAATGACCTTAGAGCCGGATACTTGATAAGGCAATTCAGTAATTACGATTTCATTTTTTTCAACGGCATATACCGCTCGCATGCGGTAACTACCACGACCAGTAGTCTGAATCTTGAGTAACTCTTCAGGCGGAGTAATAATTTCAGCTTTTGTTGGCAAATCTGGCGCTGGAATATATTCGGCCAATTTTTCATCTGAAGTTTGTGGGTTACGAATTAAGGCAATTGTTCCCTTAATCACCTCACGTAAGTTATGCGGCGGAATATCGGTTGCCATCCCGACAGCAATACCTGTTGTGCCGTTGAGTAGAATATTAGGCACACGTGCTGGCAATGTAATAGGTTCTTTTAATGAACCATCAAAGTTATCTTGCCATTCACTTGTACCTTGGCCTAATTCACCAAGCAATAACTCACTATAAGCCGAAAGTTTGGCTTCGGTATAACGCATTGCAGCAAAGGATTTAGGGTCATCAGGTGAACCCCAGTTACCTTGTCCTTCAATTAAAGGATAACGATAACTAAACGGCTGAGCCATTAATACCATCGCTTCATAACATGCCGAGTCGCCATGAGGATGATATTTACCGAGTACATCACCTACTGTACGCGCTGATTTTTTTGGCTTACCACTATTTTTCAAGCCTAATTCGCTCATGGCAAAGACAATACGGCGCTGTACAGGCTTTAAACCATCACTGATATGCGGCAATGCACGGTCCATGATGACGTACATGGCATAATTCAGGTAAGCCTGTTCAGTAAATTCGGCTACAGAGCGGTTTTCTGTCGCTTGATGCGCAAGGCTGGTCATAGTCAGCTTATCTTCCAAATCAGTCGTTATTTTAAATGAGTCTTATGCTAAGTGGGCTATGTTACAGACACAAGAGGGAGTCTGTCACCTGAGCGTCAAATTATGTCTCATCTCTCTATATTTTTAGTTATTTGCTATAAAGTTAGGCAAAACTAGAGGCCTATCGACTCTAGTCTTTTCCCTTGAGTTTCTTCACCTAATATTAAAATTACAGCTGCGACCAAAAGTAAAACGACGGTAAACATCATAAAGACATGACTAAATCCATTCTTAGCCACCATCATATGTGTAACGACTATCGGTGCCAAAATCCCCCCTAAACGCCCCATTGCCGATGCCCAGCCCGAACCGAAAGCCCGAATATTGGCTGGATATTGTTCTGGCGTATAGGTATATAAAACTCCCCATGCCCCTAAATTAAAAAATGACATGAGGCAGCCCCAAAACATAATGCTGTTTACGCTGTCGGCCTGTCCAAAGAAATATGCAGACAATGCACAAAAACCAATAAAAGAAGCCAGTGTAATTTTTCTACCCAATCGTTCAACAAACCATGCCGCTGCCAAGTACCCCGGTAGCTGTGCCAAAATCATTAAAAGTACATATTCAAAAGATTTAACAATGTCATAGCCTTGTTTCACTAATAAACTTGGTAACCAAGTGAAAATGCCGTAGTAGGAATACACAATTCCAAACCAGATAAGCCACAGCATTAAACTACGACGAGCAAAAGGACCACTCCAAAGTTGTTTAAAAGAAACCTTTTGTTGTATGGCTACAGGCACAACTTCAATATGATGAATAATTTGAACACCTGCCTGAGCTTCTAATTTTTGAACTAAAGTATGTGCTTCTTCAATACGACCACGGTTAATCAGGTAAGGTATAGATTCAGGAAGTTTTTTCCAAATCACTAAAATATAAATCAATGGGAGGCCGCCCATCAGAAATGCAATATGCCAGCCAAATTTAGGAATAATAAAATAAGAAATTAATGCAGCAACTAACCAGCCTAAACCCCAAAAACTTTCAAGGAGCACAATAAAACGACCGCGTACATGTGAAGGTATATATTCACTAACCAGTGTTACTGCAACAGGTAACTGACCGCCAAGTCCAAGACCAACAATAAAACGAAAAATTAATAACCATTTTAAATCTGGAGCAAAAGCACATAAAGCAGTCGCGATGCTATAAATTGCCATGGTAGAGGCAAATATTGTCTTTCGACCAAAACGGTCTGCTAAAGCGCCCGAGCAAACGGCTCCAATAGCCATTCCTACAAAGCCAATGCTCACAATCCAACCACTTTCAGCTGGAGTTAATGCCCAGTCCTTGACTAAAGTTGTCATGATAAAAGCAATTATGCCAGTGTCCATCGCATCAAACATCCAACCTAAACCCACTACCCATAAAAGCGTGTAGTGAAATTTGCCAATTGGAAGATTTTGTATACGTGAAACCAGATCCATAAGAAAACTCTACTGGAAAAAATAAGTGAGCAAGACAATATAGTTAATTGTTATAGCATGCTCACATAGCATTCTGCATAATTAATGTTCATCGGTTGAAGAAGCCGATTCTGCATCATCATCTTTATAAATAAACTTAGGCATTTCTAAGCCGAAATAGATCGCAAGCAAACGCAGGGTAAAACCGAAAATTAAGGTTGAAATAACAGTTAACTCTAAACTGAATCCTAAATCTTGACATACCCAGTAACAGATGACTGCCACAAAAGAAATACTCGCATAAAGTTCGCGACGGAAAACGAATGGAACATCGTTACATAAAATGTCACGTAAAATACCGCCAGAAACTCCGGTTAACACCCCTGCGACTGCCGATACGACAAAACCATGTCCCATTTGTAAGGCAATCTGACAACCAATAATGGTAAATCCAATTAGGCCTAAGGCATCGAGTACCAAAAAGATGTTATGTAAATGACGCATCCATTTGGCAATAATGATTGTGACAAATGCAGCACAACAAGTCAGGACCAAATATTCAGGATGTTTTACCCAAGTTAAAGGATAGTGTCCGAGTAGTACATCACGTACAGAACCACCTCCTAAAGCAGTCACACAGGCAATCAGTACGACACCGAACCAGTCCATACTCCGTCGCCCCGCAGACAATGCACCTGTCATGGCTTCGGCAGTAATCGCAATAATATAAATAACGGTGAGTAACATTGCCCTTTCCCTCAGGCCAAACAGTGGGCGTATTTTAAGGTAAAGTTATATGAATTGTGCACAGCATTGCTTAAATTTTTTTCCAGAGCCACATATACAAGCTTGTTTCATCGGGACATGCATATCTACTGTGGGATCAAGAAAAAACCATTGTTGTTGGTGAAATACAAAATGTGAAATTTCATGGTGAACCTGAGCTTTTTGTCCATCATGATAATGTGCCTTGAATTCAACCTGTGCATGGGTTTTATCTAGCTTTTCTTTGGCGTTTACGACCTCTAAACCCAACCATTGATTTTGTTTACTCCAGTCTGCAATAGCCTCTTTATCAAGCGCAGGTTGCTGACCTAAAGCGGTCGTTTTAACAATATAATCAATTTGCTGTAATGCAAAAGCACTATAACGTGAACGCATAAGCTGCTCTGCTGTTAGGGCTTTTGCTATGCCTAAATGTAAAGGCTCACAACATTCTGTATAGCTGCCTTTTCCACATGGACAAGTGTGTTGAGTCATTTGGTGCTTCTCAAATAAAAAATAGCTCAGAGTTGAGCTATTTTATGATGTTTCTAGACTTAAAATGTCATTTAATCTTTTGATTCATCTTGTTCGGTAGAAACAATATGAACTTTCTCGATTTTATGGCCTTCCATCGTCACCACTTCAAAGCGATAACCATCGGCTTCAACAGTTTCACCATTTTCAGGCAAGCGACCTAAATGGAATAACAAATAACCCGACAAAGTTGAATACTGTTCACTTTCATCAACCAAATCACGGCCTAATAACAAAGATACATGGCGGATGTCGGTTGAACCTTCAAGTATTAATGAACCATCTTCCAAGCTCTCAGCAGCTGCATCTAGTTCATCTTCATCTGGGAATTCACCCGCAATTGCTTCTAAGATATCGATTGGCGTTGCAATACCTTCAATTGAACCGTATTCATTTAAAACGATTGCCATTTGTAAAGGCGCTTGACGTAATTGCTCCATCACCATAAGTACTTGAGCATTTTCATGCACAATAACGGGTTCACGTAAATGCTTTTGAAAATCGACCACACCTGTTTCAATAAAGCCATTTAGAACTTTATGAGTGAGTGCAATGCCCTCAATATTATCAAGTTCACCACGTGCAACAATCAAACGAGAGTGTGTCATTGACATTAAACGTTCTTTTAAAACTTCTGGCTCGTCGTCTAAATCAATCCATTCAAGTTCAGGTCGTGGAGTCATAACAGACTTTACAGGACGTTCTGATAAACTAAGAACACCTTGCACAAGCACACTGTGATAAGCGCCATTGTCTTCATCAAACACTTCATCTGCAAAAGCTTGTGTAGCTAATACGTCTTCTTTATCAGAAGATTGCGTATCGGAGCTAGATCCACTGCTTTTACTTCCTAACATACGTAAAACCGCAGAGGCAGTGCGATAACGCAAGTCTGTGGTTGTAACCAGCTTTTCCTGATTGCGGCGCATGCTCTGATTGATAATTTCCACCAAGACCGAGAAACCAATTGCAGCATATAAGTAGCCCTTCGGAATATGGAAACCAAAACCTTCCACCACCAAAGAGAAACCAATCATCATCAAGAAACCAAGGCACAGAATAACAACCGTTGGATGCTTATTGACAAAGTCCATAAGTGGTCTTGATGCCCACAACATGATCCCGACAGCAATTACAACCGCAACCATCATGATTGACAGTTCTTTCACCATACCTACAGCTGTAATCACGCTATCTAATGAGAACACAGCGTCAAGCACAACAATCTGGACAATGACCATCCAGAATGCAGCATGAACAGGATTATCTTCTTTATGAAGTTGGTTACCTTCCATACGCTCATGCAATTCCATGGTGCCTTTAAACAGCAAGAACACACCACCGAACAACAAGATCAAATCACGGCCAGAAAATGGATGATCAAAAATATGGAAGAGTGGTTCAGTCAGTGTCACAACCCAAGCAATCGAAGCTAAAAGTACTAAACGCATTCCCAAAGCGAGTACCAAACCAATTACTCGCGCTTTAGCTCGCTGTTCTGGCGGCAGTTTTTCGGCCAAAATAGCAATGAAAACGAGGTTATCGATCCCCAATACAATTTCAAGAACGATTAAGGTAGCTAAACCCACCCAAGCAGAGGGATCAGACATCCATTCAAAGATCATCGATCCTGCTCCTGTGCTGACTGGATTTTATCTTTATTTGGCAACACAGCAGGCATACCCATACAAAGGAGGGAAAATGTTTTTTTAGGACAAAAAATTAAAACGGAGCGACTACAACCACTACCCATATTTGTTCATATGTTGTTAAACGAATTTTTAGTATAGGCAAGATTTAATAGAAATTCATCATTTTTATTTGTTCATGACAGGCATTCACCAAACCCATACAAAACATGAATCTTTCTTATAAATCTGCTTATAAAGTTGTCATATCTTTGGCTTAGTGTAGACAAGAAATATGAACGTGATAAGGTGAAAATAAAGCAATGAATAGCGTATTAACAATGTCAGTAAATGATTCACCAATAACAGCTGTAAAAACAAAACAACCTCTTATTGCATTATATTGTGGTTCACGTGCAGGAAATAATCCAATCTACCGAGAAAAAGCAATTGAACTTGCTCATGGAATTGCGGATCAAGGTTTTGGTTTAGTCTACGGCGGTGCAAGCATTGGCTTAATGGGACAAGTAGCCGACAGCGTACTCGAAAATGGCGGTGAAGCTGTGGGAGTGATTCCTGACTTTATGCTTAACTATGAAGAAGCACACTCAAGATTAACCGAATTACATGTGGTAGAAACCATGCACGAACGCAAAGCCATGATGGCCGAGCGAGCAAGTGCATTTATTGCATTACCTGGCGGTTTGGGTACATTCGAAGAAATATTGGAAATAGCCACTTGGGGTCAACTCAACCAACACCAAAAACCCATGATTTTATATAACGTCAATGGCTTTTATAATGCATTAATTGCTCAGTTAGATCATGCCGTTCAAGAGGGCTTTCTCCCGCTTCAACACCGCGCTAAATTGATTATCTGCGAAGACGTTGATCAAATTTATAACGTGATTAAAAACTTAAAAATGCCAAAAAGATTTGTTGTCTAGTTTCCCCCTCCTCTCCTTTAAAAAAGCGGTTCTGCCGCTTTTTTTGTTTAACTATTTTCACCGCCATCTTCAGAAGAATTTAGCTGGGTAACTTTGATAAATAAAAGAACTTAGATTTAGTAAAGAGGTATTCAACATTGACTTACTTTTTTTACTTTCAATTTGTTTTACACTAGACCAAAACGTTAACTTTCAAATGTTATGAATGCCACGCCGACTCACCAAGCCTTGCAACCTGAATACCGCCTACTCGTTCTTTTGGTTTCCATTGGCTTTTTTATGCAGGCTTTGGATACAACAATTGTAAATACCGCTATTCCTGCAATGGCTCATCATCTAAATGAAGATCCTTTACGCATGCACAGTGTAGTGGTGGCCTATGTCTTATCAGTAGCTGCCTGCATTCCTTTAAGTGGCTGGTTAGCAGACCGCTTTGGTGTTAGAAATATTTTCTTATCGGCAATTGTTATTTTTACTCTGGCTTCTTTAGGATGTGGTCTTTCTCAAAGTCTCAATGAGCTGTTATTTTTCCGGGTCATCCAAGGTGTGGGTGGAGCATTATTACTCCCTGTTGGTCGACTATCACTTCTAAAAATCATTCCTCGAACTCAGTTCTTAGCTGCAATGAGCTTAATGAGTCTTGCAGGTTTACTCGGACCTTTGGCTGGTCCAACTTTAGGCGGCTGGTTAGTTGAAGTTGCAACTTGGCACTGGATTTTTCTCATTAATATTCCTATGGGTATCTTAGGCATATTAATGACATTAAAAGTCATGCCAAATGTGAAAGAGCCTATGGTCAAAACATTTGATTTGGTCGGTTTCATATTGTTAGTTGTAGCAATGATTGGATGGTCTTTGGGTATAGAACATCTTGCTTCACCAGAATATTCAAAATGGTTCAGCATCTCTCTATTAGTCGTTGGAATAATCGCAACACTTTGGTATGCCTATCACTCTCATACACATCAAAACGCATTATTCCGCAGTCGGCTCTTTAGAAACAAAATTTATGCGATTGGTATTTTAGGTAATTTCTTTGCCCGCTTTGGCGGTAATGCCTTACCTTTTGTTTTACCACTCATGCTACAGGTCGCTTTTGGTTTTGAACCCTTTATTGCGGGTTTAATGATGATTCCTCTGGTCTTGGGTTCATTATTTTCAAAGCCAATTGTCAGACCTATTATTCAGAAAATTGGCTATCGACGTTTTTTACTCATCAATACAACTCTGGTCGGGCTATGTATTGCCTCTTTTGCCATCATGACAGTCGACACCCCAACTTGGTTTAGAGCCTTACACTTTTTCTTATTTGGCACATTAAATTCATTACAATTTGTTGGAATGAATACTTTGACCTTAAAAGATTTGCCTCAACAAGATGCGAGTAGCGGTAATAGTTTTTTATCGATGATCATGATGCTATCAATGAGTATTGGCGTGGCGCTAGCAGGTACGCTCATTAATGTATTTACCAGTTATTATGGTGCCGCTCACGTGACAACAGCATTTCATCTCACTTTAATTTGCCTCGGTTGCATCAATGTAATTGCTGCACTTATCTTCTGGCAAATTCCAAAAAATACTCCCGTATAAGCCGTTGCATTTTTAGCGTGGTTTCTCTCTCTTGAATCACGCTATGATATAGGCTTCACATCTTTAATGAGTTTTGCATGACCAAACTGGCTAAAACCTTTTTCACAGCACAGCACAATACCTTAATCGGAATTGGCTTGGCATGTGTTATGGGAGTATTGGCTTATTTTGGTCTGTTCTATCAGCAAAAAGCGGTTGCACAAGATTATCCAGTTCAAGGATTCGATGTTTCTCACCATCAAGGTAATATTGACTGGAAAAAAATATCACCCGAAAAATTCCAATTCGTTTATTTAAAATCGACTGAAGGCGGTGATTACAAAGATTCAAAATTTCAAGAAAACTGGCTCAAAGCGCGTGAACATGGCTTTCATGTAGGGGCTTATCACTTTTACCGCCTCTGTCGTGATGGTAAAACGCAAGCAGATAACTTTATTGCGACAGTGCCTAAAAAATCAGATGCGCTTCCACCAGTTATTGATCTGGAATACGACAGTAACTGTATTAATTCATACACCAAAGAACAATTAATTAAAGAAATTGGCATCATGCATGACCGCTTAAAACAGCATTATGGCAAACAGCCCATCTTTTATATTTCTAAGACTTTTTATCACATTGTGTTAATGGGTAATTTCCCAAATACACCCCTTTGGGTAAGAGATTACGAGGGAAAACCTGAACTTAAAGACAAAAGAAAGTGGCTCTTTTGGCAGCATAGTAATCAAGGTAAAATTGAAGGGGTGATAAAGCCTGTAGACTTAAATGTCTATGAGGGTTCAGTCAAAGAATGGCACCAATTTTTACAGCAGCAAGGCATCGTGAAAGCACAATAATATGCGCAAAATCATTCATATCGATATGGATGCTTTTTATGCATCAGTCGAGCTACGGGAACACCCTGAATTAAGGCATTTGCCCGTTGTTATTTCATCTCATCATCCGCGAGCTGTAATTGCTGCTGCATCTTATCCTGCCCGCGAATTTGGTTTACGTTCAGCCATGTCGATGAGTCAGGCAAGAAAACTATGCCCTCAAGTCGTTATTATTGAGCCAAATTTTGAAAAATATCGTACAGTTTCAGCTCAAATTCATTCTATATTTCAGCAATATACGCTTCTTATCGAACCATTATCTTTAGATGAAGCCTATTTAGATGTCACTGAAAACTTAAAACAAATTGCAAGTGCAACCGAAGTCGCCATGCATATTCGGGAAGATATTTTTCGGTTAACGGGGCTTACTGCGTCGGCAGGTGTGGCCCCTAATAAATTTTTGGCAAAAATTGCTTCGGACTGGAACAAACCGAATGGTTTATGTGTAATAAAACCCTCACAGGTCGCCAATTTCATTCAGGGTCTTCCACTTAAAAAAATTCCTGGAGTCGGCAAAGTCACTCAGGAAAAATTACAACAACTCCAACTTCATACACTGGGTGACTTACAGAAAATTGAAGAATCTATTCTAGTTCACCATTTCGGTAAATATGGTCAACAGCTCTACCTCTATGCACAAGGAATTGACCATCGACCTGTTCAAGCTGAAAGAGCACGCCAACAAATTTCGAAAGAGACAACTTTCGATAGTGATTTTACTTTGGTTCAATGTCAGCCCTATTGGCAGGGATTAGCCGAAAAAGTCTGGCAAAGCCTAGAGAAAAAACAGCTTAATGCCCGTGGTGTGAATATCAAGCTTAAACTCAAAAACTTTCAAACATTACAACATAGTAAAAGCTTTAAAAGACCCATTCAGTCGTTGCAAGACTTAATCCAAGTTTTATTTTTATTATTAAATGAAATGCAGATTCCTGAACATTTTCAGTTTCGCTTAATTGGTATAGGAGTTTATCAATTACAAACACAAGCAGATGACTTTCAACTTAACCTTTGGTGATTGGCTAATTTTCACTCAACAAGAGTGGATTTTGAACAAAAACTATTCCCTTTTGTTCCAAGTTTAGAGTAACCTAATCAGCGCATATTCATTACCCATGTATTTGCAACATGCCAAAAGCAACCTTTACTTTCGGCATATCGTCCTGTGATTGGCGTGACGACCAAATCCGAATATTACAGGGCCCTTCCGATACATGGCTTAGCATATTCTCTTCATCACAATAATCTACTGAAATTCTTTTCTACTTGCTTGCACCCGCATAGCAACACTTCATAAAATCAAAACTATTAAATAAAGCCACTCTAGAGCATTTTTATGACGGTAAAGCGTTTACACGTTACTTCACGCTACTGCGAAGTTGCAATTTCAGGTAATTTGGTACACTTAGCTGGACAACTCGCAGATGATACAAGCGTAGATGTTACAGGACAAACTCAACAAACTTTAGATAATATTGACCGTCTATTGGCAGAGGCTGGAACCGATAAGACCCATATTCTTTCTGTCATGATTTTTCTAAAAGATATCGAAAAAGACTATGCAGCAATGAATGCCGTTTGGGATGCATGGATTAGCGAAGGACATCCACCAGCACGGACGTGTGTAGAGTCCAAACTTTATGCACCGGATGTACTTGTAGAAATGACAGTGGTGGCTGTACTTCCATAATTTTTATAAATATAAATCGACGTTAAATTGAGCAATATCTCTAGTTATATTGCTCAATTTTTTAGTTTTTTTAAAATTTTTAATGTCCGCGTGTTATTGAGATCTGCTTTAATGAGTTCTCCTAACAATTGTTATAGTCTCTAATTTTTAAGACTTCACAAAAACATTTGACATTCGTTCTAGCTGAGGCGTTGCATGTAAAGTTGCCATCTCTGCTTCTGGAGTCAATAAATCTCTTCTCAGATCATCATAATCAGGCACCTCACTGTAATGCAGCACGCGATAACCAGCCAATTGTAATAGACGACGTTCATATTGTTGATGTGCTCGGCGCAAACCACTTTCTCCAAGAACAACAACTACAACAACCTGATAATTTTGATCAAGTACAACAAAATCAGCCGCCATATTTTGATATTTTCGACGCGTGTGCGCATATTTTGTGGTTAATAGCGCATCAAAGGATACATGTGCCAGCACGGTAAATTTAGGCAAAACTGTTTGTAGTCTGTTTAATGTCATTTGCTCATGACTGGTTAATACTGCACGGCGCTTCAAGGCACTATCATGTTGATGCCTTCGCGAAAGACTTTTCACTGCCATCACAACAGCTAAAAATAATAATAAAATCGTAATTAGATAATACATGGGCCTAATCCTTTAAGTTTTTTATAATGATTTTGCTAGATCACACTTTGTTTTAATTGATAACGACACAGCCGTTTTTTAAAAGCTTCACTTAGTAATTTCACTTGTAGTTATCAAGCTTGGCTTAAATTTAGCCACCCTCACATTATTTATAATCATAGAGTCAACAACAATCAAGTGCAGCTCGTCAGATTTGTGGAAATTATCATTTTTCGTTACTCTTTTTGTACTTTAAAACCTCAAAAATCTCACTATACGATTTAAATATATACTCTGAAAACAAAACAGGCTCCGTTTAAGAGCCTGTTTTATCATTAACCGCGTGCTTTAGTTCTTGGTTTACTTTTCCCACCAAACGGTCTTTTCTCGCCTGTTTCACGAGGAGGCAAACCCGTATGCTGGGTTAGAACCTGTCCTTTTTGTGGACGTTTTTGCCCTGCTGCCGAGTGAGATTGCCCCTGACCACGTTTTGCTGAATCTCCCGCTACAGACGAGTTCTTCTTACGCGCAGACTTATATTCACCTTCGGCAGTCCCTTGTGGCTGATAAGTCGGAATCAAATGCTGCTTTGAATTACCAATCAAATCTACACGGCCCATTTCTTTTAAGGCTTCACGAAGTAATGGCCAGTTGTTTGGATCATGATAGCGTAAGAATGCTTTGTGCAAACGACGACGCTTCTCACCTTTTACAATATCAACCTTTTCAGTGTAGCGAGCTACTTTAGCAAGCGGGTTTTTACCCGAATAGTACATGGTCGTTGCAGTTGCCATCGGCGATGGATAGAACGTCTGTACCTGATCGGCACGGAAACCATTCTTCTTAAGCCAAATGGCAAGATGCATCATGTCATAGTCTGAAGTACCTGGATGTGCGGCAATAAAGTAAGGAATTAAGTATTGCTCTTTTCCTGCTTCTTTACTAAAGCGATCAAACATTTGCTTGAAACGATCATATGTCCCAATACCCGGCTTCATCATCTTAGACAACGGGCCATTTTCGGTATGCTCTGGTGCAATTTTTAAATAACCACCAACATGATGTTGTACCAGTTCTTTCACATATTCAGGGTTCAATACCGCAAGGTCATAACGTAAACCTGAACCAATCAGAATCTTCTTCACACCTTTAATCGCACGTGCTTTACGATAAAGCTGTACTAAAGGTGCATGATCGGTATGCAAGTTTTGACAAACACCCGGATATACACAAGAAGGTTTACGGCAGTTCTTTTCAATTTCAGGGTCTTTACAGTGCAAACGGTACATGTTTGCTGTTGGACCACCCAAGTCTGAAATAATGCCTGTAAAGTTTGGTGCTGTGTCACGGATTTTCTCAATTTCACGTAAAATCGAGTCTTCCGAACGGTTTTGAATGATTCGGCCTTCATGTTCAGTAATCGAACAGAAAGTACAGCCCCCAAAACAGCCACGCATAATATTGACCGAGAATTTGATCATATCAAACGCAGGGAAACGTGCATTGCCATATGTCGGGTGAGGCAAACGTGCATAAGGTAAATCAAATACATAGTCCATTTCCTCAGTGGTTAGAGGAATTGGAGGTGGATTAATCCATACATCACGCTCACCATGGCGTTGAACCAATGCACGAGCATTACCCGGATTGGTTTCAAGATGCAAAATACGGTTTGCATGTGCATAAAGCACGTGATCATTTGACACTTCTTCAAAAGAAGGTAAACGAATGACCGCCAACTCGCGTGGAGGCAATTTATGTTTAATAGCTTTTGACGGTGCTGGCTTTAATTGAACGATTTGAGTATCGTCGTCTAGTTTGTCGCCTTCACGAATAATCGGATTTGCAACGATTTCTTTTTGGAAGTCTTGATATTGAGCTAAAGAGTTACCCTTTTCTTTTTCAACTTCACAGCCATCAATATCTTCAGTCATAACATAAGGGTTAATAATTGGATCAACACGTCCAATCGTATCTACATCATTACTTGCAACTTCAACAAACTTTGCTTTTGATGCTTTGTTATGTTTATTAATAATAAAAGCTGTACCACGAACATCAGTAATTTCGTGGATTTTTTCACCTTTAGCCAAACGGTGCATAACATCAATAATGGCACGCTCACCATTACCATACATAAGCAAATCAGCTTTAGAATCCATCAAAATTGAACGACGAACTTTATCTGACCAATAATCGTAGTGCGCAATACGACGTAAACTGCCTTCAATCCCACCTAATAACACAGGTACATCTGGGAATGCTTCACGACAACGTTGGCAATATACCGTTGCTGCGCGGTCAGGACGCTTGTTCGGTTCATTGTTCGGTGAATAAGCATCATCCGAACGGATTTTACGATCTGCCGTATAACGGTTGATCATCGAATCCATATTACCTGCTGTCACACCCCAAGCAATGGTTGGCTTACCTAAAACTCGGAAGCTTTCAGCATTGGTCCAGTCTGGCTGTGCAATAATTCCGACACGGTAACCTTGAGCTTCAAGAACACGGCCAATAACGCCTGACACAAACGAAGGATGGTCAATATAAGCATCGCCACATACTAAAATAAAGTCACATGCATCCCAGCCGAGTTGGTCCATTTCTTCTCGTGACATCGGCAAAAATGGTGCTGGTTCAAAACACGAGGCCCAATATTTGTCGTAATCAAACAGCGCTTTTGGCGCAGTTTGCATAGTATAAGCGGTAGACATGGCTTGCGAATCTCGGCTAGCAAATGGAGGAGAGACATCTAAAGATGAAAGCCGATCATTTTAACATGAATTTCATTCATTTTCCCTGTTTATAAAACATGCGAAAACAACCATATAGAAATTAATTTGATTAAAGTTTATTCAATATTTTATTCTTATAATAAAGGCGGCAGAATAAAATCCACCGCAGTTTTAACTCATTTATTTATATGACTTAGAATAAAGCTTTTGGTAAGCGGATTTGAATAATTTCGTTATCGTCGGCCAGCTTAATATTACGCCCTGTAGATCCAGGGAAGTTATTATCATTTAGAACCGTCAGCGTTGTACCATTTTCAACAATGACATCTTCAATGGTTTCAAATGGAAAGGCAAAAACCTGTTCTGTCCCAATATCCCCTGCTCTTGCTGTACCATAAAGTAAATTTGGATTAGCAATTTTAATTAAATCAACTAAATCTTCACGGCTTACTGGTTGACCTGACTCATTCAATTTAATGCGGATTAATTTTTTATATCCGCCTAAATTATTCTGAGTTGCATCACGCTCAATAATGATGCCGTCATTATTATTAAAGAGTTGGAAGTCACCAATATTGGTTGCCTTACTGTCTAACTGGAACCAATAATATTTTCCTGTATAAGCTTTTTTCTTCACATCAAATTGAGAAATCAGCAATTGTCGTTCCATTTCTCGAATTGATTTAAGCGGTTTCTCTACAAGAGGATAGAGATACTGGCCATCTGGAGAAATTGCCATGCCTTCAAAACCGCCACTTTGCTGAACCAAAGGCTCTACAAAATTAATTTGCGCTTTATTAAACTGATTTTGTGGTGAACGTAATTCTTGAGTCGGATTTAATGGATTTGGCAGAGCAATCGGAGCATCTAGCAGCACACCATCTGCTGAAAAATGAAGTAAATAAGGGCCAAACTCATCCCCAATCCAATAAGTTCCATCATTAGTACGTTGCATTGACTCTGGGTCAAAATCAGCACCCGTTAATAAACGCTCGGCAGTACCACCATTAACGATATTAAAAGGTATTAATTTGTTTGGATCACGCAGTTGGATAAAGCTTTGCACAGTAACTTGACCCGTGCCTTTAGCTTTAGTTTTGAAATCAGGCTTTAATTTATAGATACGAAGTAAAAAGTCTGATGAATTATCTTGAGTCCCAAAACCGTTATCGGCCATTGCCATATAACTGCCATCTTCATTTTTTAATGCAGCAGAAAAGCCCTGTACAGGTTGACCTTTAAATGGAGGATAAATTCCATTCGCACCTTTCACATATGCGCCAGAGTCTGGACCAGCAGCATAGGTTTCTACGGGTAACTTGGCAAAAGAAATTAAGGTCGGTTCGGTAACGTTTTCAATGGGTGAGGTTTGTTCTTGATCGTTATCATCGTTACATGCCGTCAATCCTAAACTGGCACAGCATAATAATGCGACTAAAGTTTTTTTGCTCATGGTTTTATACAGTCGGTAAAAATTAAGCAAATTTAATCAAGCTTATATGAAGTTTTGGTTTCAAAAAGATGAAACCTTTATGGCGAAAATATGACAAGCCTAGCTGTTCAATACAAAATTAAACTTCTTATTAAAAAACTAGTTAAAGTTTGGTTGGTGGATATTCTCCAGCAATTGCTGCTTTCAAAAAATTCTGAAAAGTAGGACATTCCATATGATTTTCAGCGGGACACACAGCAGCATGTTGTAATCCTTGACTAATAAAATGTAACCGCTTTGCCATTTGCTCTAATTGTTCAGCTTTATCTTTTAGTTTTTGCCGATCAAGATCTGGTTTACCATCTTGTCCAAACATTGTGGCGATTTCATTTAAGGAAAAACCCGCAGCACGACCTAAAGAAATTAATGCCAGTTGATCAAGCACTTGTTTACCATATTGTCGACGCAAACCTTGCCGCCCTATCGACTTAATTAATCCCCTCTCTTCATAAAAACGTAGCGTTGCAGTTGTGACTTTTGCCTTTTTCGCGACTTCGCCAATATCCATAATATCCTCTTGACTTCAAGTTGACTTGAACTTGCACAATAAATTTATCACGTTTTATACGTATAAAAGCAAGGTGCAAAAATGAATACTCTTACTTTACTTTTTCAAACTTTATGCCTTGGTATTGGCGCAACAATAGTTATGGATATCTGGCTGTTAATACTAAAGATATTTAAGGTTCCCACCTTAAACTTTGCCTTTCTCGGACGCTGGGTTGGTTGGATATTTCAAGGAAAACTAGTCCATCAATCTATTGCCCAAAGCCCTCAAATTAAGGGGGAATATTTATTAGGCTGGATTACTCACTATAGTATCGGGCTGATCTTTGCATTCAGCTTTCTTTTCATTGTAGGCTCCGATTGGCTCATTCACCCTCAGTTTTACTCAGCGCTACTATTTGGTGTAGTCACAGTTCTCATTCCCTTTTTTATTATGCAACCTGCGATGGGTAGTGGTTTTGTCTCTTCAAAAACCCCTCATCCATTTTTGAATTGTCTAAAAAGTTTAATGAATCACAGCATTTTTGGCTGTGGTTTATATCTCACTGCAAAAATTTTTCAATTTTAAGATAAAGGAAAATCTCATGAAAACCGTTGCTATTATTTACCATAGCCGCCAAGGTCATACACAATTTATTGCCCAGCAGATTCAAACTGGTGTATTAAGCCAAAAAAATATTAAAGTGGATCTATTGAGTGCTGAACATCTCATTGAAAACCCTGAAACACTTATCCAATATGATGGCTTAATTTGGGGATCTCCTACTTACTTAGGCGGAGTGTCTTCGAAATTAAAACAACTCATGGATGCAACAGGTCCATTGTGGAAAAAACAGAGCTTTAAAGGAAAACTAGCTGCTGGGTTTACCGTCTCCTCTCTCCCCGCAGGCGATAAGCAATCGACCTTAATTTCACTTTTTACCTTTTGTATGCAGCACGGCATGTTATGGGTCGGCAATCCAATTCTGCCCGAGCAACATCAAGGTGTACCTTATGCTCAAGCAGCTAACCGACTCGGTTCATGGTCAGGCTTAATGGCTCAGGCTGAACATTCAAGTAATGCCGATGGGTTTGATGAAGGTGACATTAAAACTGCTCGATTGTTTGGAAATAATTTTGCAATGACCTTGAATGCTTATCTGGGAGTGTAAGATTATGACAGCACAAAGGCTTTTATTTTCACTCATTTTATCTGCAATGATGTCATTTATAATTTCAGGAATTACGACTTTCAAAGCACTAGGTCTAGTTCAAAATTTCTTTTCATTATGGATATCTGCCTGGGGTATTGCGTGGATATTTGCTTTCCCAAGCGTATTAATTTGTGCCCCCTTAGCCCAAAAATTGGTGAATCTTGTTCTTCCCAAAAACTAAAGAATTTATAAAATATATGTAGGCTAAAACGTACATAATTTGTGGTCATTAGCGAATATACGACTTTAAAATTTTCTCATAACATATGAATCATAGAGAGACAGGAAGTCTCATTAAAGAAGAATAAGAACGCAGGAAGCGGTAGTTGACAGGAGTTAGCTATATAAGCTGAATACGAAGGAGCCTCGACAGGAAGTCGGGGCTTTTTCATTTTGTTGGCTATACAAAATTCTTACTGTCCAATTGGGCTTAGCAACAGAAATTATATTGATCCATGAGTGACTGCTGACTACCATCATCTCATTTGAAACTTGATTATTGGTTTTATATTTTGTTTACCTCATCTTTAGCTCACAACTGTTATAAGCCAACACAACTACGTTTTTTAAGCCTTAAATTTCTTGTAATTGCTTTAACCGCAATCATGACAGGATGTACAAGTTTAGGCCCTAATAGTGGTTCATTTTCATGGCGTTCTAATAAGCTCTCAACAGGACTACAAAAAGCTTATTCTGTTCCACAAAGCACAGCGAATCGGTTATCTCCAATTATTATTCAAAGTGCTGATCAATATAATGTACCCCCTCTTTTACTTGCCGCGGTTATAAGACAAGAGTCTAGTTACAATACTAACGCCCTCTCACCTACGGGTGCAGTAGGTTTAACTCAAATTATTCCAAGCTATTGGCAACGAACGTGTGCGGGTAATTTGTATGATGAATCTATAAATATTCAATGTGGTGCATATATTTTAAATCATTACTATCAGACAGCCGATAGCTGGTTTAAAGCCACTGCTTATTATAATGTGGGCCCAACTGGATATGAGCGGAGCTTCTGGACACGGCACAAAGCTAAGAAATATGCTCGGTCTGTAAAACGTCATCAAAAAGCTTTAAAAAACGCTCTATAAATAAGATCAAATAAAAAAGCCCAACTGCTGATGGGCTTTTTATAGAAGTAATTTTATTCTTCAAATAAACCTTCAAATAGAACAGAAGATAAATAACGCTCTCCACTGTCTGGAAGAATAACAACAATAGTTTTTCCAGCATTCTCAGGACGTTCTGCAATTTTAGCCGCTGCCGCTAATGCAGCTCCACTCGATATTCCTACTAAAATACCTTCTTGAATTGCACAATTTCTGGCCCATTGAATTGCTTCTTCACTAGTTATAGGTAAGACTTCATCAACAAGATCTAAATCAAGATTTTTTGGAATAAAGTTCGCACCAATTCCCTGAATTTTATGCGGTGCAGGTGTAATATTCTCACCATTTCTTGTTTGAGTAATAATTGGTGACTCGGCAGGTTCCACTGCTACAGAGTACAAAGGTTTATTTTGGACTTGTTCGAAATAACGAGAAATACCTGTAATCGTACCGCCAGTCCCTACACCAGCAACCAAAATATCAACTTGCCCACCTGTTGCTTGCCAAATTTCAGGACCAGTTGTATCTACATGAATTTGTGGATTTGCTGGATTTTCAAATTGTTGAGGTAAGAAATAAAGACCTGGCTGTTCTGTCGCTAATTTCACAGCTTCATCAACTGCCCCTTTCATTCCCTTCGCCGGTTCAGTTAAAACCAAATTGGCACCGAGCGCTTTTAATACTTTTCTACGCTCAATACTCATACTTACTGGCATAGTTAAAGTAATTGGGTAGCCTTTGGCCGCTGCAACAAAAGCCAGTGCAATTCCTGTATTACCACTAGTTGGTTCAACAATATGCATGCCTTCTTTTAACACGCCACGCTTTTCTGCATCTGCAATAAGTGCCGCTCCAATACGACATTTCACAGAAAATGCAGGATTACGGCTTTCTACCTTTGCTAATACGGTTGCATCAGTTTTAATGAGGCGATTAATACGTACTAATGGTGTATTCCCAATCGCTTCTGCATTATTAGAATAAACTGCGATCCCTAAATTATTGGGTGTTGGAAATTGCTGGTCGGTAGACATGTTATATCCTTATTAGATTTGGAATGATTCTGAATCATTATATGCTTCTATAATAAACAGGAAAGTAGAAAAGCCAAGTAATGCCTAACTTCTCAAATTAACAGCTTGTCTTGTCAAAAATTTATTTAAAAAAAATCAAATTATTAGATTAGATGAATTTATTTACCTATCTAGCTACTACATTAGAAATAATAGGAACTCTGGCTAATATTTCACCTTATTAAGACTAGGCGAATCTTCTGATCAGACATGAAACCTAGTGTTTTTCAAGATTTTATGTAATTAAAACTACCAAAGTTCACCTTCTCTCCAATCGGCACAAATAGTATTTTCTTCTGAATGTTGTGATAGTCTCTCTTTCAGATTAGCACTCAACGGAAATAGCATGATTTGATTGTCATCTGTTAGATAAGTAGAAGCACCTTGTTTGATGTATAAATTCCCCCGCCACGGAATCCAATCTAATTTTTTATAGAATGCCCCATCTTCGGGTTGTAATGCCGCGAGTTCATAATCTAAAGTAGTTAAAATATCGGTTAAATATCTTAATAATTGTGAGGCAAGCCCTTTACCCTGCGTATGGTAATCAGTAGTCACATACTCTACATAAGCAGTTTTTACAATGAAGTTGCCATTTATAGTGAAAACTCTATCTGCCCATAAAGCATGTGACACAATATTATCATCTAATATGCCTACAATATGAACAGCAGTTTGCATGAAGGTATATTGACTCCAAGGATCTTCATCAAAAGCTGTAAAACATAGCTCAGCAATCTGTTGTCGCTGTTGAGTATTTAGGTCTTGCACCGCGATAATTTTGAACTGCATAGGTAGAAGCTCAATTTTAATTGCTCATATCATAAGCAAAGATCGAAATAATATGCAGTATTTTTAATGAAAACCACTCTAATGGTTATTTCCAAGCATAAAAAAACACCCCCAACATCAGTTGAGGGTGTTTTAGAATAATGAGCTGGCGATGACTTACTCTCACATGGGAA
>NZ_JAHPRP010000013.1:0-108299 GCF_025513915.1 Acinetobacter sp. WU_MDCI_Abxb74 | reverse complement strand
GATTCGGACAGTGATTCGGACTCTGACAGTGACTCTGATTCTGACAGCGACTCGGACTCTGACAGCGACTCTGATTCTGACAGTGACTCGGATTCTGACAGCGACTCTGATTCTGACAGCGACAGCGATTCGGACTCTGACAGTGACTCGGATTCTGACAGCGACAGCGATTCGGACTCTGACAGTGACTCGGACTCTGACAGTGACTCGGATTCTGACAGCGACTCGGACTCTGACAGCGATTCGGATTCTGATAGTGACTCGGATTCTGACAGTGACTCGGATTCTGACAGCGACTCTGATTCTGACAGTGATTCTGACTCTGACTCTGACAGCGACTCGGACTCTGACAGCGACTCTGATTCTGACAGTGACTCGGATTCGGACAGCGATTCGGATAGCGACAGCGATTCTGACTCTGACAGCGATTCTGATTCTGACAGTGACTCGGACTCTGACAGTGATTCTGATTCGGACAGTGACTCTGATTCTGACAGCGATTCTGATTCTGACAGCGACTCTGATTCTGACAGCGACTCTGATTCTGACAGTGACTCGGATTCGGACAGCGATTCGGATAGCGACAGCGATTCTGATTCTGACAGTGACTCGGACTCTGACAGTGACTCTGATTCTGACAGTGACTCGGACTCGGATTCTGATAGCGATTCGGACTCTGACAGCGACTCAGACTCTGACAGCGACTCTGATTCGGACAGCGATTCTGACTCTGACAGTGACTCTGACAGCGACTCTGACTCGGATTCGGACAGTGACTCGGATTCTGACTCGGACAGCGACTCGGACTCTGACAGCGACTCTGATTCTGACAGCGACTCGGATTCTGACAGCGACTCTGACTCTGACAGCGACTCGGACTCTGACAGCGACTCGGACTCTGATAGCGACTCGGATTCGGACAGTGACTCGGATAGCGATAGTGACTCGGATAGCGACAGCGATTCTGACTCTGACAGCGATTCTGATTCTGACAGTGACTCGGACTCGGACAGCGATTCTGACAGTGATTCAGATTCGGACAGTGACTCTGATTCGGACAGTGATTCGGACTCTGACAGTGACTCGGATTCTGACAGCGATTCGGACTCTGACAGCGACTCGGACTCTGACAGCGACTCGGATTCGGACAGTGACTCTGATTCGGACAGTGACTCTGATTCTGACAGTGATTCGGACTCTGACAGTGACTCGGATTCGGACAGCGATTCGGACTCTGACAGCGACTCGGATTCGGACAGTGACTCTGATTCGGACAGTGACTCTGATTCGGACAGTGATTCTGACTCTGACAGCGACTCTGATTCGGACAGTGACTCTGATTCGGACAGTGACTCTGATTCGGACAGTGACTCGGACAGTGACTCTGATTCGGACAGTGACTCTGATTCGGACAGCGATTCGGACTCTGACAGCGATTCTGATTCTGACAGCGATTCGGACTCTGACAGCGACTCGGACTCTGACAGCGACTCGGACTCTGACAGTGACTCTGATTCGGACAGCGACTCTGATTCGGACAGCGACTCTGATTCGGACAGCGACTCTGATTCGGACAGCGACTCGGATTCGGACAGTGATTCGGACTCTGACAGCGACTCTGATTCAGACAGTGACTCTGATTCGGACAGCGATTCTGACTCTGACAGCGACAGCGACTCTGATTCTGACAGCGACTCGGATTCTGACAGCGACTCTGACTCTGACAGTGACTCGGATTCTGACAGCGATTCGGACTCGGACAGCGATTCTGACTCTGACAGCGACTCTGATTCTGACAGCGACTCTGACTCTGATTCGGACAGTGATTCTGATTCGGACAGCGATTCGGACTCGGACAGTGATTCTGACAGTGACTCTGATTCTGACAGTGACTCAGACTCTGATAGCGACAGCGACAGCGACTCTGACTCTGACTCTGATTCTGACAGCGACAGTGACTCTGACAGTGACTCGGACTCTGACAGCGATTCTGACTCGGACTCTGACAGCGATTCTGACTCGGATTCGGACTTGGTTGCGAATGATGATTTGGCAACGCTCGATGCCAATATTGATCCGACGACAAGCTCTGTACCTACACAATCTAAGACGTCTGTAGTTTTACCTTCTTATGATGGTTTGATTTTGGATTGGACTTGGGCTGCGAACAATGCCTTGCAAGTAGAAGTTCCTCAAGGAACATTGCAGGACTTTAATGTAAATATCAGTGGCTTATATGCAGGTGTGGGTATTGTGAGTTTAGGCCTCGATGTTCTTCGCCTAAATGAAAATACAGGAGAGTATGAACTTTATGAGCATATTCCAAACGCCGGAACTGCTTTTGCAGCACTTGTAGGATTCTATACAGGCGGAACGACAATTAATGATTTACCTGAAGGTCAATATGCCATTGTCATGACAAATGACCAAGGGCTTAACTTTACAGGTTTAGGCTTCCCAACTTTAACTATTCCATCAGGTGGCGTAGCAACTGATTATGGTGAGGTTGTTGTAAGTGGCAATGTCATTGTTCCTGAAGGACTAGGAGATGTAGCGGATGTTGATCCTGAAGGTCAGCCATTAGTCGTTACGCAAGTAGTTTCTGAGACTGGTAATACATTAACAGTGAATCAATCTGATAATGGTTTCCAAAAAATAGAAGGTGCTTATGGTGACCTCTATATTGATAAGGATGGGAATTATGAATACATCCGAAATCCGGAAATTCCTAACTCAGTAGGTAAAGTTGATACGTTTACTTATACAATTCAAGATGTTGATGGAAATACAGCGACAGCTAATCTCAATATCCGAATTGATAGTTCTCAAGTAGACATTAACTGGCCAACTGACCCTACTTTGGATGGTACAGTTGATTTAGTTGCTACTAATGATATCAATGGCGCTCAAGTAGATTACACAAACTTTGTTGAAACAAAATCAGCAGATCTTGGTTCAATGACGGCTTCGGTTACTCGTACTGGTAGCTTATTTGGTGGTTATACTTATACGCGTAATCCTGGAACAGATACTTCAGATGCTATTACTGTAGATAAAAATGCCTCAGCTGTTTTATCTATCAAAGTTACTACAACTGATTCATCTGGCGCTAATAATGATACCTTCGGTTATAGCGTACAAAAATTGGTAGGGGGTAGCTGGCAAACTGTATATGTTTCACCAACTACAACTTATAGTCATCCATTCCTAGGTGGGTCGAATGCTACGATCATTGATAATAGTTATTCAATACCAGCGGATAGTGTAGCGACACAATGGCGTGTAGTTTATACAAGTACCGAAAGTAATGAGTCATTCCTTATTAATGGCACTAATACAACTTCAGTACAAACTTCAGTTCAACCAACAGTGACACATTATGATGCATTTACTGCTTCTGGAGAGTTTACTCCAGCGACAGGTAACATAATTACTGATGATAGTGGTAATGGTACTGACGTAACAGGAGGTGTGGGTACTAAATTGTTTGTGGAAAATGCAGCTGGTGTATTTGTTGAAGCTACTGGTCAAACTTTAGTTTACAGTAATGGAACATTAAATATTACTGCAAACGGTACATATACATTTACTCCAAATGCCACAGCAGACGGAAGTCAAACTACAAGTTTCAATTATAAACTTATAGCTGCGAATGGTGATGAAAGTAATGTAGCTACATTAGCAATTAATTTGGGTAGACATTATGAAACGGGCACTGGAAATGATTTAATTTCTGGTACATCAGGAAATGATGTTTATACAACTGGTACTGGTGCAGATACAGTTATATTTAAACTTCTAAATGCTACGGATCCTACAGGTGGAAATGGTTCAGATACTTGGAGTGATTTTAATAAAGCAGAAGGAGATAAAATCGATATAAGTAATTTATTATCAGGTCAGTCTGTTAATAATACAAATATTGGTCAATATGTAACTGCTACTCAAGTAGGTAGTGATACAGTAATTAATATAGATAGAGATGGAAGTGGAGGATCTTATAATTCTACAGAAATCTTAACTATTAAAAATACTAATACTACGATTGATGAACTACTACAAAATAGTCAAATATTATTTTAATTTGATTACTTAATAAAAGAGGATCTACGGATCCTCTTTTTATTTTGTCTAAATAATTTTTATATTAAATGTGATATGTTATAATAAGTTAAAAGATTTTTTGAAGAGATAATATGGAAATTAATACATATAGTAAATTTGAGGAATTCAAAAGAAAATTAAAAGATTGGTTGGTAATTCAATTAAAAAGCCACTCTGAAATGGAGAAAGATATATGTATTTTCTTATCTGTTGGAAATGAAAAAAAACGCTGTGAAGTATGGAATACTTTTGATGAAAATATTAATACTGTATTAAAAAGAATATATTCTTTTTTAGATAAATTATATTCTAAAAATAGAGGATTACCTGAGTTTTTTAAAATAGATATTGCATATAATATTAGTGAGGAGAACTGGGGAGATGTTGATTTTTCTGTTTTAAATCAGGAGCATAATAATCATTATAGAAAAGGTGTTAGCTTTGATGAAAAATTTAATATATGTTTTTTAGAACAAGAAATATATAGTAAAGCTATTATAAAAGGTATTTCATTTGATAAACCTAATTTTTTTGATGAAAAGAACCTTAATGATGCGATAAAAGCAAAATATAAAAATATTACTAAGTATTTTAAATTAGATGATATAAAAAAAGTGTGGGTTTTTGATACTATAGCTGCTTTTTATGAAAATGGGGTGTTTATTGATTTGCAGACTAGAGGTGTAGCAAATGGAATAAGATTTAATTCTAAAATTAATAATGCTGATATTAAAGAAATTATTATTAATAATGCTGAGTTTTTGTATAATCAAATTATGGATGATGGTCGCTTTGTTTATGGATATTTTCCCGCGTATGATAGGGAGATTAAAAGCTATAATACTGTCAGACATTGTACATCTTTATATGCATTGTTAGAAACATTGGAAGTGGATTTTAATAAAAAATATTTAGATAAAATTGAAAAATCTATGGAGTATGCATTCGAAAAATTTTATAAAATTATAGAAGAAAAAGGATTTATGATTGATGGGGAACAAGATTTAGAAATAAAATTAGGATCAAATGCAACTACAATTTTTATGCTTGCTAAATATCAGGAAATAACGGGTAATGATAAGTATCTTAAAAATGCTGAAATGTTAGCAAAAGGGATACAATATATGATTGATGAACATGGACAGACTAGTCATATTTTAAATTATCCTTCATTAAGTGTAAAAGAAAAATTTAGAATTGTATATTATGATGGTGAAGCTGCTTTAGGGCTCTTACGTTTATATCAGATTAACAAAGATGAAGATTTACTAAATACAGTTAAACTAATATTTGATAATTTTATTGTTAAAAAATATGATAAATATCATGATCATTGGTTAAGTTATTGTACAAATGAATTAACAAAAATATGTCCTGAAGAAAAATATTTTAAATTCGGAATGAATAATTATCTGAATCACATGGATTTTATTAAAAATAGAAAAACTGCTTATGCAACATTTTTAGAAATGATGATGTCAGCATATAAAATGGTTTTATATATGCGAGATAATGGTTATCTAGATTTATTTAATGAAGCTAAGTTTAATGAATTAAAAGAATTAATTAAATATAGAGTTGAATTTCAACTTTCTACAGGTTTCTTTTATCCAGAATTAGCGATGTATATGGCTAGGCCAGACAAAATTAAGAATGCATTCTTTGTTAGGCATGATCGTTTTAGAGCAAGAATAGATGATCAAGAGCATAATTTATCTGGTTTAGTAGCTTTTTATAAATATTTTGAGTGACATATGAAAAGACAATATATAGAGCTAAAAAAAAATATGAGTAAACATAATATATATTTTACTCGTAATGGTAACTCAAGGTTTCTTGATGAAGATTACATTAATTTTCTCGAAAAAGTAGAAATTGAACCATTTTGTGCATTTTTAGTCGGTAATAATGTTTGGAGTATGGGGGCATTTTCTTATAGCTGGTCTGTATTACCAATTACGACTAAAGTTGGTCGGTATTGCTCAATAGCAGAGGGAGTAAGAGTGCTTGGTTTAAGGCATCCTCATGAATGGCTCACAACCTCAGCAACAACATATGATCGAAATTTTATAATTTATCAAAAATATTTGGAAGTTAATAAGATGGATCAAAATGCTCGAAGGTTACCAAATAACCCTGAGTTCAAAATACTTGATATTGGTCATGATGTTTGGATAGGGGCAAGGGTGTTGCTAAAACCAACAATAACTATCGGAAATGGAGCTGTAATTGCTGCAAATTCAGTCGTTACAAAGGATGTTCCCCCTTATGCAATTGTCGGTGGTAATCCAGCCAAAATTATAAAATACAGATTTGATGAGGATATTATTAACCATTTATTAAAATCAAAATGGTGGGAATATGGATTTTCAGATATTCAAAAAATGGAAATAGATAATATTCAAAAATTTTTAATTGAATTTAATTTACAAAAAAACAATTTAGTAAAAATGAACTTAGAAAAATTAATAGTGGAGTGAAGAATGAGCACTATTACAACTATTGATACTAGATTAATAGGATTAGCCGAATTTAACTCAATTATGAAAAAAATTGAGAGAATCTCTGCTAAATCATTATCAATCTATATTGTTGATGAAGAGCATAGTATTGAGGTTTATTCTAGGAACGAAAATATAAAAATTGTACCTGGGTCAGTTATAAAATTGTTAACACTCTTTTTGGTATTCGATTTAAATATTTCTTTAAGAGAGATTGTGAAAATTAAAAAAAATAATCTAATTGTTGGAAGTGGTTATAACTTATTTGAAAATGATCTTATAACAATTAATGACTTACTTAAAAATATGTTATTTAAATCAAGTAATACAAGTGCTGAGGTTTTAAAGGAAGTAATTGAAGAAAAAACGAAAATTTCTTATGAAGAGCATGCAATAAAATTAATAAATAAACTCGGGATGAAACTTACAAATATTTTAAATTCCCATGGCTTATATAAAAACAAACAATATACAACTGTTGATGATTTATTGAAACTAGTTGTAAATATGTTGAAGAACAAAGAAATAGAATCTTTCTTATTTTATGCTCATCAGAGTATCGTTGTTCAGAGAAATAAAAATTATATCAATATTGATTTTGAAACAAATGAAAAAATATTTATTAAAACAGGAACACTTTTTCCCAATGTATTTAATAGTATACAGATAGTAAAAATACGCAATAATTACCTTATTGCTTGTCTAGGATATTCAAAAAGTGATCATAGTAGATTGATTGATCAAGAAATAATTAATGATTTAATGGGAGTAATATAATGTCTATATTTGGAATTTTAAAACCAGCAAAGAATCTAACAGATGTAGAGGAAATTTTCATAATTGTTGCCCAAAGTCGAGGGCATGAAGCTTATGTTTTTACAGCAAAAGATGTATATTTTGAAACTGAAAAGATAGTAGGTAAGACTATATTAAATGGAAAAGTTTTAGAAAAAGAATTTAACTTTCCTGATGTAATTCAAAATAGGCTAGCTGTTAAGGCTGAGGATAAAGAAATATATTTAAAATTAGCAGAAATAATTCCTTTTACTTCAAATAGAATTGGAACAAAAAAAAATGTTGACCTAAAACTTAAAAAAATTGAAGATATCAATGAATTCTTGATAAGTGTTGATGACTGTAAAGAATTTGATGATCTTTCGAATGCAATTCAAAAATATAAGAAAGTGATATTAAAACCATTATCAAGTAATCAAGGGAAAGGAATTTTTTCTGTAGAATTTTTAGGTAAAAAATATATAGTAAAACAGTTGGATAAAAGATATGAGTTTAATAAAAATGAACTTAGAAATTTTTTTGATAAAGATATCAAAAATAAAGGTTACTCCTTAAGTAAATATTTTAATAGTTCTACAAATAATTCACTTAATACAGTCTTTCGGATGCAAATTAGTAGAGGTGCAGGTGGAAAGTGGAAATTAATAAAATTCTTTCCCTATGTAAATATTAATAAAAATATTGATATTACAAATGGTATGCAAGGAGCTTTAATTACCACGCGTGAAAAAATGTTTTTAGAACAATTTTATCCAGACTCATTTGAAAAAATTAATAAAAGTATAAAGAAGATCTTCGAAAAATTTCCACTCGCTTTTCAAAAGCAATATGCATGGCGTTTAGATTCATTAGGATTAGACTTAGGCATTGATCAGGAAGGGAATATTGCTATATTTGAAGTCAATGCAGGCCCCGGAATTGGATTTATGGCCTATCCTGTAGCTAAAGCTCAGGTTGATTACTATGAGTGGTTACAAGAAAATGCAAAACCCCCTTTCAAAAATAACTTTTTACCTATCAATTTAAGATAAGGGAATCATAATGTTAAAGGAAAAGAGTATATATATGCTTTATCCTGCAATTAAGCAGGAAAAAAATGGTCTATTAATTGCATTGATCAAGAGAGCAGATTTATTTAGTAGAAATAGAATTAAAGTAAATATATGTACTCTTTCTTATAACCCTATGATTAATTTACTTTATAAGGATCTGTATATAAGTAAATTGTTGGATTTTGAAGTAAATGAAAATATTAATTTTTTAAATTTATATTCTTTTTATCAAAAAAATGAATTTTCAATTAATTTTGAAGCTGAAGAAAATTATAAATTTACTATAGAAGAAAAAAGTATTGAAAGTGATAGTTTAGGAAATTTTAAAGTCTTTGATGATAAAAATAAACTCTGTAAATATTATGTTAAAAATAAGCAAGGACTTTTAAGTCATATAAATATTTTTGAATCCGGACAAATAGTTAAAAGATTGAAATTTAATGAAAAGGGAGTTTTGAGCTCATCACAAGTCTTAGATAGTAATAGATTAGTTATCACGGAAGACTTTTATGATATTAATAATCATCTTGTTCTATCTAGAAATTATAATAAGGAAGGAAAGATAGTTAGTCTATATCTATATGAAGCGGAGGGTGTAATTTCACGAAAGTTTAGTTCAGAAATTGAATTGTTTGAATATACTTTATCCAAAATTAATATGAATGAGCACAAGGTTTATATTATTGACAGAGCTATAGTTTTTGCAAAAAACTTACTATTGAATAAAAAAGAAAATTCTACTGTGATTGGGATTATTCATGCTGCACATTATTCAAAAGCTAGAGAAAAATACTCAAAAACCAATGCTCACTACAATAGCTATATTGAGAACTTAGATAAAATAGATCATCTTATTTTTCTAACAGAGAAACAAAAAATAGATTTTAGTGAAAGATTTGGTTCTTATTCTAACTATACCGTTATCCCACATTTCTACAAAAGTACAAGCTTTGGTGATAGTTCAACTTCACGACAGAAATATCAATGTGTATGCTTAGCAAGATTTGATAAAGTAAAAAGGCTAGATTTACTTATCGAAATATTTGGTGAAATTCACAAAAAAATTCCTCAAGCAAATTTAGATATTTACGGTTTTGGACCTGAAAAAGAAAACTTAATAAAAATTATAAAAAATAATGATTTGGAAGGAATAGTCCGACTACGAGATTTCGTTTCCGATGTAAATTCCGTACTCAAAAATGCAGATCTAATGTTATTTACTAGCGGATCTGAAGGGTTTTGTATGGCTATACTAGATTCTCTAAAGAATAATTGTCCAGTAATTTCTTTTGATATTGATTATGGACCCAGTGAAATGATTATTAATGACTATAATGGATATTTGATTGAGGATAATAACACGGAAAAATTTATTAATACTACTGTAGAATTATTAAATAATAGAGAGAAAATAAATTTATTCCATAAAAACTGCGCTAAATCTGTATGGAGATTCAATGATGACAATAATTTTAAGTTATGGAAAAATATTATATTTAAATGATATGTTGAAGATTATTTTCTTATTTTTAATCTCATCATTGAGTTTGGCTTGTTTAGCGGCGGATAAAGAAAATATGGCTATCAAAGAAGAAAAAAAATATTATAAATCTGGAAAAATTAGGGTGGTCTATAGTCTGAATGAGATAGAACAGACAGATATCAATAAAAATAATATTCCAGATTATATAGAAAACATTGCAATTCAAGCTAATGCAACTATAGATGCACTTGACTATCTAGGTTTTATTAATCCTCTCAATAGCCCTAGATATAAATCTGAGGTAAGGTATATTGATATTCATATAGTTGGTCTAAGTTATAATGGTATTGCCTACGATAAACCCTATTTATCCAGTTTTGAGGGGACAAAAAAAGAAAAAGCATTATTAATCAAATTAAATAGTAGATTAAAAAATTTTCCGGGTAATTACTGGACAGTTGTTGCTCATGAGATATTTCATCTTTATCAATATGGGTATAGTCCATTAAAACCAAGTTGGTATCTTGAAGGTATGGCAAACTGGTCAGAAAGATTATTAAGAAAAGATGACATTGATATAAAGGGGAGAGTTCTTTTACCAACAAGTAGTAGCAGTTTACAAAATAATATTTACCAAGTACCTTACAATAAGTTGTGGTATAGATTAGCTTTTTTGTCTAAGATGAATGACAATCAATTGAATTTACCAGATAGCATAATAAAGCGTACGTATGTTGATGGTAGTTTAGTTTTTAAAGATAAGTCTTTCTCTGGTTATATATTTATGAGGAATTTTTTATCAAATTTATCACTAGCAGCAAGTGATCGAAGTGTCTTACTTCCATTAAATAGATATAATAATTTTTATAACTCAGCAATAGTTATTAAATGCCTTAAAAAAACAATCCTAGAATCTGGAATAAAACTAAATTCTGATGAGAAAGATTTTTTATCTTTGTAATTCTTGGTGTCTATAATTAATTTTAAATATAAAAATTATAAAATAGTTTTATTATATTTTTAATATTTTCTAAAAGTGTAATTTTTTAAATTATTAAAAAAGTACTTTTTTAATTGAAAGGTGACTTAAAAAAAGGATTTAAAACATAATTTTAAAACATTTTTTAAGTTGTGAGTGAGCTTATTGCATGTAAATTAAGGATAATTTTTTTCTTATAAAAATTTATTTTGCACTTAATTAATTTGTAATTGATAAGGTTTAGCTCTCATGTGAATATAATCTTGAGGATGCTTATTATATAATTATCCTCGTATTTCAGGTTTGAGTGATATTCACTAAGTCCACAGTCTTTTAGGGTGTGGACTCTTCTTAATTGATAAAGAATTTAAACTATATTGATTTCTTTTATTTTTATTTAAGAGTGTAAAGTTAAAATTCACTTAAACTTATTTTAGTGACATATCTATTATTAATAATCCTACTTCTATAAAATTTAATTTAAGATGGGTTTTATAAAAATGGATGTTTATATATTTAACATGAGGATTAAAATTAATGAAGAATTTAATTCTAACTCAAATCGTATTTTCATTAACATTAATCTTAGCTGGATGCGTGAATCAACCGTATGGGCATCAATCGGTTTATTCACCAGCTTCTATTAATACCATTGCTAATCATAAGTTGTACTTGATAGCAGAAAAATCAGGCTATCCTAGCGTAGGTACGGGTGAGGTTACCGAAGATAAAGCTGCTCAATATGCAAGTAATCATAAGAAAACAGTGATTTGTGATAAGCATCATTACTATGCTGCGAGTAATGTTAGTAGTGATTTGAAACAGACAAAAATTATTTTAGTAAGTGGTGAGGAGATTGATGTCTCTAAATCATGCTGGGTAGAAGATGCAAAGCCACAAAATTCAATTTATGTCTCTAAATCATCTGTTAGTCATGGTTTTTAATAATTAAGTACATAAAAGTAGACTAAGCTTTAGCTGCTTAGTCTGCCTATAAGACATTCAAATAATTTTAAGAATTTTTTTTAAACGTTAGCTATTTAAACTAAAGTAATTAATTGAAGCAATAGCCTGAAAATAATTTTTATATAATTCTATATTTAAATCTATCAAATTATTTTTTTCAATTTCTATTAAGTATATCTTATTATTGTTTACTTCATTTCTTTTTAAAATATACTCTATTATTGAACCTATTTCATTTTTTTTACTTATATTTATTTTTATTATAAAAACTGAAAAACCTATTTCTTTCATTTTTTTTGCATAGAAGCTAGCATAAGTTTTTGTACTTTTTATTAAACCTGTATCAAAAATAATAATTGTAGGAAAAGGTCCAATTCCTGTAGGAATATAAATCTTACCTGTGGTTGGGCCTATTGAAGAATTCCAAAAAATATCATTCATATTAAATATTTATCATATTTTAAAATAAATAAATTTTCATAATATATGCTTTAAAAGCATAAAATTGCTTTCGTTGAAAGCCAAAATTTATAAATTTCAAATGGTTAAATTGTTAAGCCATATTTCTAAATAGATTTATACTATAAAGATTTTCTTGAGAGTTGAATCATTTTAATTCATAGGAAGCAACTCTACGATGTAAATATAATATAATCAATAGAAAATTTATATAAATTATATTTTATTTAAAGTAATTTTTCTAAATTATTGAAAAATAAAATATTTTTTTGATATATTTGGAGTTGAATAATAATGGATTTAAAGAAAAAATAATTATAATAAAAACTATAAAAATTACTTTTAACGAATTATAAGGAAAAAAGTAATTTAATATATAATAGTTTATATCTAAATTTCAAACGGAAATAAATTTTGAATTTATAAATTTCAATGGTTTATTTTGTTTGGTTCCTAAAATTTAGCGTTATCTGAAGTTGAGTTTACTTAGCCGCCTAATACTTGCTAATATTATATGAATCATTACTCTTCCTTTTTTATATTATTCCATGTGCGTTATAGAATATAAATTCTAATAATTACAATATATTACTTTTCGTTGCATTATTTAAAATTCTTTGGATTACTGTTCTTGTAACTGAAAATTCTTTAGCGAGTGAATATACGCTATAGCCTTTCTTAAATAATTCAATCACTCTATTTTTTTGTTCATTATTTAAAATTTCTGGCCGACCAACTTTTCTTGTTGGTTTGTGATCCTTAAATATCTTATTGTCAGACTTGAACAACTTCTCAAATTCGGCTGATAACTTTAAAAAATGGAGGAAGAAAATTTTCAAGTCACCATTAATTTCATTTTTAGAATAATCTAAGCATATTAATCGAATCTTTTTTTGATCAATTTTGTCAACTATTCCTAAAATTTCCTCAAAGCTGTTACCTAAGCAATCCATGCTTTTTATCACTAAAGCATCTCCTTCTTCTAAAGAATAGCTTATTAAATTAAGAAATTTATCTCTATAAGCAATAGATTTACCAACAGATACTTCTTCTACTACTAATCTATTCTTTTGGATTTTATAGCCATACTCACTAAAAAAAGAGATATATCTAGAAAATTCAAATTGCAAATTAGGCTCTATTCTAACATAGGCATATGTACGCATATTAAAAAACCAAAATTAAACAAAAACAAAACAAATCTTAGCATCTTATTTTTTTAAAAAAAACATGAACTAAATCACAAAAGTGTACTATACAGTGTTTAAAACATATAAATTAAGTGCATAACTAATAATTATTTTCTCCTAACTTTTATTAATATCCATAAGTATATTAATTAATAATTTTTTGGATATAGTATGTTGCATTTTGAATTAACCATTTACTTTAAATGTTTATGAATTTAATATAAATCTGATATTAAAATCTAGTTTTATTTGTTATTTAAATTAATTTAAGCAAATAAAATATAAGAAAATAAAATGTTATTAGTTTTTTGCTTGTTGATAATTAACTTATGTATTTGATTTTTAATAACTTATTTTTTGTTTTTATTTTGTTTTTGATTGGATGTATAAATTTATTAAAAATTAAATACATAGGTTTAAAACAGATTCAAATAATTAATTATAAGAATTACTTATTTTGGAGCTATAAATATATTTATCCATAGATTTTTAAAATTTTAATATTTTTTCTAATATTATTTAAAATTTATTGTTAATATTTTTCTAATTTTGATTAATGGTATCTAACGTTAAAAATAATAATTAATTTACTATACTTTTATTTTTTTATTTATATAATGTTTTTATATATTATATATTTTTTGTTATTTTAATGAGTGGAACTATAAAAAGATTTATATTAATATAAATAAGTATAAATTTAAGATATTAATTATAAAACAAACAATAAGTGAAGCTCTAAAAGTGTTTAGAACCAATTCTTTGATTTGAACATACTTTGGAAATATACTTCACATAACTCTAAGGAATGGGGAAGTATGCGTACTTATGCTTATATGCGGTTTAATTCTAATATTGATGAATTTGATAAAGAAAAAGATTTTTTTATTTCATTGTTAAATGATTTTAACCATATAGTTCAATATAGTAGAGTAGTGTTAGAGTTAGTCTCAGTTGATAAGTCTATTACTTTTAGAACTATATTTTTTAATTTAATTAATTATTCTTTGGAAGAGGGTGACTTTTTAATTGTTAAAAGTATTGACTGTTTAGGAAATTGTTTTAAAGAAATATTATCTACAATTATTTTAATTGAAAGAAAAAAAATTAAATTACTTATATTGGATTATATAAATAGTGAGTTGGAAGGTGATATTAAAAATAAACTTATCCATTTTTTAGAAATTTGCATTGATTTTGAAAAACTTTTCTTGTCTGATCAAACTGTACAAAAAAAACATAGCTTATCTAAAAAAGTTGGTAGACCTGAAAAATTAACAAATGATCAAAAACAGGAAGTCATTAATAAGTTTAAAAAAGGATTTAGTGTATATTCTTTAGCTAAGGATCTTGCTGTGTCGAGGACTGTCATACAAAGAATAATTGAAAAATCTAGTGAGTAATTATAAATATTAATATTAGATTAAAATAATTTTTATTTTTTGGTTGCTTGTTGTGTATTAAATTGTGTTTTAATCTTTAATTTAATACTTATTAATTTAAATCTTAATTTTTAAATTAAATTCATATTGATGTTTTTATTTTTCTATTGATATTGTTATATAAGTTTTATAGTGTAATTTTAATTGATTGAAAGTTGTGTTGCCTAACTATACGATTAATCATAGGATGTAATAAATTAAAATATGGATATGAATATTGATTTAAATAAATGGAAGTGCTCTATTTGTAATGGTTTTATTGAGGTTGATCATTCAAAAATTCAAAAAGAAGATTCAGTACAATTTATATACAGGCGAATAACTAATAATAATTCTTTTTATTTTATTTATAGAGTTGGTTTGGTAGTTAGCCGAAAAGAAAAATTATTAACTATTAAATATAAAAGTAGGCTATATAAAGTTCTCGATAGTGATACTTATCCTATAAGTGCTCCAGCTCTTATTATCTATAATATGTTTTGGATTTGCGGTTGTTAGTTTCTGAATGTTAAAAAGATTTTTATATTTTCCTGATTGATTAGCGTAGAATTTTAATTTCTATGTTTTTGATTTTTATTATTTATTTGAATCTTTTTTAACTACTGATTCTATCTAAATTAATGAATTATATCTTGAATAAAAAAACCGCTATCAATAGCGGTTTTTATTGTTTGACAGATGGTTAAACTTACCAGCTTAACGCACCACCAGTTTGGTAGTCAGTTACACGCGTTTCAAAGAAGTTCTTCTCTTTACGCAAGTCCATCATCTCAGACATCCAAGCAAACGGGTTCGTTACACCAGCAAATTGCTCTTGTAAACCAAGTTGTGCTAAACGACGGTTACAGATGAATTTTAAATATTCTTCCATCATGCTTGCGTTCATGCCCAATACACCACGTGGCATAGTGTCACGAGCATATTCAATTTCAAGCATTGTGCCTTCAACAATCATTTGAATCACTTCTTGTTGGAACTCGCCACTCCAAAGGTGAGGGTTCTCAATCTTGATTTGGTTAATCATATCGATACCAAAGTTCAAGTGCATAGACTCATCACGCAAGATGTATTGGAACTGCTCGGCAACACCATTCATCTTGTTACGACGACCCATACTCAAAATTTGAGTAAAGCCGCAGTAGAAGAAGATCCCTTCAAGAACACAGTAGAATGCAATCAGGTTACGGAGTAAAAGCTGATCATTTTCAGGCGTGCCCGTGTGAAAATTAGGGTCGGTTAAAGAGTGAGTATATTTCAAGCCCCAAGCTGCTTTACGCGCAACAGATGGAACTTCACGGTACATGTTGAAGACTTCGCCTTCATCCATACCTAAAGATTCGATACAGTATTGGTAAGCGTGAGTGTGAATCGCTTCCTCAAATGCTTGACGTAAAATGTACTGACGGCATTCAGGGTTAGTAATGTGGCGGTAAATTGCCAATACCAAGTTGTTTGCAACCAAAGAGTCAGCAGTCGAGAAGAAACCTAAAGAACGCATAACAATGGTACGTTCGTCTTCAGTCAAGCCATTTTCAGACTTCCAAAGCGCGATGTCATGGTTCATGTTAACTTCTTGAGGCATCCAGTGGTTTGCACACCCGTCAAGATATTTCTGCCAAGCCCACTCATATTTAAATGGAACAAGCTGGTTCAAGTCCGCACGACAGTTAATCATGGCCTTGTCGTCAACCTGAACGCGTTGTGCACCCATTTCTAGCTCTTCTAGGCCAGGGGCAGCATCTAAATGTTCTAGGGCTGCAGCGGCTCTAGCCACCGTATCGGAGGCAACTGTTGGTCGCACGGAATGGGTTCCAGCGGGTTGTGAAGTTGCCAAGCTCTGCGATGATGACTCCGCAGAAGATACATTCTGCGAATGAGTCGTTTTTTCCGTATTGACGGGCGCAGACTTGAGTTCAGGAGCAACCGGTTTTTGCGAATCATCTTCAAAATCGTCCCAACTAAGGATAGACATTTTTCTTCTCTCTTCGTTGTATATATCTGTATTTGACATCTCTAAAACGAAGATGTCCCTACTATACGCTTTTAATGTGTAAACAAAATTAAGTTTTATTGATGTACGACCAAATTTTGGGCCTTTGGTCTCTACTCCCTACAACTTATTTTGCTTACGCTGTTGCTTACGTATTGTGAAAAATGCGTAAACCAGTGGCATATAAAAGAAAACAAAGGCAAAGATTAAAACTCCTACACCAAGCATATAGTTATGACTAAGATGAAAAAGCATAATCTTTACCTCTTTTAAAGTTGCTCTTTAGTGAAAAAGAGCAACTTTATTGAATGTTATTGGCAAGCTTCACAATCAGGATTGTCGATTGAACAAGCCATTGGAACTGGAGCTGCTTGGGTAAAACCGTCTTCTTCAACTGCTTCAGGTTTTTTTGCTTCTACAACAGGTGCAGCTACAGGAGCTACTTCAACAGATGCAGGCTTAACAGCATTTAAAGCACCTGTGTTGATTGTAGATTTTTCAGCAGAAGTTGCGCCTAAAGCTCGGAGGTAATAAGTCGTTTTAAGACCGCGTAACCATGCCATCTTGTAAGTGATGTCAAGTTTCTTACCATTTGCACCAGCAATGTAAAGGTTAAGCGATTGAGCTTGATCGATCCATTTCTGACGGCGTGATGCAGCATCCACGATCCAGCGTGTATCTACTTCAAACGCAGTAGCAAAGATTGCTTTTAATTCTTCAGGAATACGAGCAATTTTTTGTACTGAACCTTCGAAGTGTTTAAGGTCATTCACCATCACTGTATCCCAAAGACCACGTTCTTTTAATGCACGAACGAGGTATGGGTTAATAACAGTGAACTCACCAGACAAGTTAGATTTCACATATAAGTTCTGGAATGTTGGTTCAATAGACTGAGAAACACCACAAATGTTTGAAATGGTTGCAGTAGGAGCAATTGCCATCACGTTTGAGTTACGCATACCGTCTTTTTGAACTTTGGCACGTAAAGTGTCCCAGTCTAAACGTTGAGTACGGTCAACTTCGAACATGCGTTCTGGACGAGATTTCGCAACAATTTCCAAAGAGTCGATTGGAAGGATACCTTGATCCCACAATGAACCTTTGAATGTTGAGTAAGCACCACGTTCAACAGCCAAGTTGCTCGAAGTTTCAATAGCGTAGTAGCTAATCACTTCCATTGACTCATCAGCAAAGTTAACTGCATCGTCAGAACCGTAAGCCATGCCCATTTCATAAAGTGCATCTTGGAAGCCCATAATACCCATACCAACAGGGCGGTGCTTCAAGTTAGAGTTTTTCGCTTGTGGAACAGCGTAATAGTTAATGTCGATAACGTTATCGAGCATACGAACTGCTGTTTTAACTGTGCGAGCTAACTTCTCACGGTCTAATACACCGCCTTGAACGTGTTGTACAAGGTTAATCGAGCCCAAGTTACATACTGCAATTTCATCTTGATTTGTATTAAGCGTAATTTCAGTACATAAGTTAGATGAGTGAACTACACCCACATGTTGTTGTGGTGAACGTAAGTTACACACATCTTTGAACGTAATCCATGGGTGACCAGTTTCAAACAACATAGAAAGCATTTTGCGCCATAAGTCTTTAGCACGTACTTTCTTATGTAGCATGTTTGTTTCTTTTGCTACAGATTCGTAGTAAGCATAACGCTCAGCAAACTCAGCACCTGTTAGGTCATGCAGGTCTGGTGTTTCAGAAGGAGTGAATAATGTCCAGTCACCATCTTCAAATACACGTTGCATAAACAAGTCTGGAACCCAGTTCGCAGTGTTCATGTCGTGTGTACGGCGACGGTCATCACCAGTGTTTTTACGAAGTTCTAAAAATTCTTCGATGTCTAAGTGCCAAGTTTCTAGGTACGCACAAACAGCACCTTTACGCTTACCACCTTGGTTTACTGCAACAGCTGTATCGTTCGCAACCTTTAAGAATGGAACAACACCCTGAGACTTACCGTTTGTACCTTTAATGTAGGAGTTCAAGGCACGCACAGGTGTCCAGTCATTACCTAAACCGCCTGCCCATTTAGAAAGCATTGCGTTGTCACGCATTGCACCATAAATGTCATAGAGGTCATCGCCAATCGTGGTTAAGTAACAACTTGAAAGCTGTGGACGTAACGTACCTGCGTTAAACAGGGTAGGCGTAGATGCCATGTAGTCGAAGCTAGACAATAAGTTATAGAACTCGATTGCACGTTCTTCTTTATCTTGCTCATTTAATGCAAGACCCATTGACACACGCATGAAGAATAATTGCGGTAATTCAAAACGCACGCCGTTTGAGTGAATGAAGTAACGGTCAAATAGAGTCTGTAAACCTAAATAGGTAAACTGGTTAGAGCGTTCTGGCTGAATAGCGGCTGCCAGTTTTTCTAAGTCGAAATTGAGTAAATCAGGTGAGATCAAATCAAGCTCAACACCTTTTTTCAAGAAGGCTTCAAGCGCTTCATTTTCAGGCGTGTCTGTTGATAAGCCTAAGAATGCTAAACCTGTACCCACTAACTCATGACAAAGCAAACGTGCAGTCACGTAAGTATAGTTTGGTTCTTGTTCAATACGAGTACGTGTTGCCATCATCATGGTGGTGGCAATATCAGTCTCTTTTACGCCGTTATATAAGTTCTTAACGGTTTCATCCACAATGGCTTGAACGTCAATACCTTCCAAACCTTCAGCAGCTTTAGCTACAGTCGCTTGCAATGCACTTAAATCAAGTGGCTGAAGCTGACCGTTTGCATCGGTCACTTGTAAAGTAGGATGGTGGTTTGAGTTCGTTTGCTGACGAGCAGTAGTACGTTGTTCGCGGTAAATCACGTAAGCGCGGGCAACTTTCTGTTCTCCGGTACGCATTAAAGCAAGTTCAACCTGATCTTGAATTTCTTCAATATGGATCGTCCCGCCCGATGGTAAACGGCGAGTGAAAGTATTTAATACCATTTCCGTCAGTTGGGTAATACGGTCGTGAATACGGCTTGAATCCGAACTCTGTTGACCTTCCACAGCAAGAAAAGCTTTACCAATCGCAACAGAAATTTTCTCTGCATCAAATGCAGCAACATCTCCAGTGCGTTTGATCACCTGAATTTGACCGGGAGTCGAAGTAATTACGCTCATGCCAGCATAGCTCCATTGTCACTTTTGTTATGTTTATAGACCGTTTGAACCGAGCAAAAAGTATGCCACGATGTTTGAGGGATAAACACAAGACTTAGTAGTTAAAGTTTATTTTGAACACAAGATACGGGATTTTTCATAGCAGATCAATCTTGACTTTTTAGTAATTTTTTATCTGTATGATTTGATGGGAGATAGCATAGCAAAGCTATCAAAAAACACTTATAGATAACTTTGTGGATAACTCAAAAAACAAGCACTTAAATACAATTAAAGTAATTAAAGAAATAATTTGTTTAATATTCATACATTGGAATTATGAATAGAATATGAAATTTAATAACAATAACTAAATACTAAAAACACGAGAAAATTCAAAGGTTAATAAAATGCAACAAAACATGGTTGTCATGTATCAGTTTGGTGAACGCCTACTTGTTTACAATGTAAACGTGTGTATATTGCAAATGATAAACGAATGTATCTGCAAGATTTTTAAGATGCATGTAATGAGATTTATAGGGGCAATGATATGAGCCAAGAAGAAAAGTTACCAAAGATTCTGATCGTTGAAGACGACGAGCGTTTAGCACGATTAACTCAAGAATATTTAATCCGCAACGGCTTGGAAGTTGGTGTAGAAACTGATGGTAACCGTGCAATTCGTCGTATTATTAGTGAACAACCAGATCTAGTGGTCTTGGATGTCATGTTGCCGGGTGCCGATGGTTTAACCGTTTGTCGTGAAGTTCGCCCACATTATCATCAACCGATTCTTATGTTGACTGCACGTACAGAAGATATGGATCAGGTACTTGGCCTAGAAATGGGAGCAGACGACTATGTCGCTAAACCAGTTCAGCCACGTGTACTTTTAGCCCGTATCCGTGCGTTATTACGCCGTACAGATAAAACTGTAGAGGACGAAGTTGCACAACGTATCGAGTTTGATGACCTTGTGATTGATAATGGCGGCCGTTCAGTAACGTTGCATGGTGAGCTTGTTGATTTCACTAGCGCAGAATATGACCTATTATGGTTGCTTGCATCAAATGCTGGCCGTATCTTATCGCGCGAAGATATCTTTGAACGTTTGCGCGGTATCGAATACGATGGTCAGGACCGTTCAATCGATGTTCGTATCTCACGTATTCGTCCAAAAATTGGCGATGATCCTGAAAATCCAAAACGTATTAAAACAGTACGTAGTAAAGGTTACTTGTTCGTTAAAGAAACCAACGGGTTATAAGGTCTGTATAAACTTCCTATAAGGTTGGTCGAGTGTTTAAACACAGCATATTCCTGCGAATATATGCGGGACTGGTAATTCTTGTTGTTTTGGTTGCCGTTTTTGGCTATTTGCTTGTACAAATCATCAATTATCAACGAGCACAAGAATACAGAGAGTCTTTAACTGATGGTATTTCTTATGTCATTAGTGAGGGAGTCGCTCGACAACCGGGGAAGCAACAGAAAATAGACTGGGTTTCAGATGCATCAGATTTATTGGAGCTTCCAATTTATTACACTGATGCGAGCAAGGTTGAGTTATCTCGTACCGAGAAAAAACGAATCGAAGCCCAAAAGTCTGTTGTCCGTTACGATGCCAGTAATAGTATTGCGTATATTATTATTGGTTTACGTGATGATCCTCAACACTTTTTATCCATAAAAGTGGACAAAATTAGTGAGCGCCAAATGAAGGCCCTCCCTATTTTTGTACTTGATTATTTAATGTTTTATCCGGGGCAGGAACAAGAATATCTTGCTAAGATTCAAAAACATTTTTCATATCCAATTAATATTTATAACATTCAAGATATTAATTTAGACTCTGAACAAATTGGTCGTTTACGCCAAGACCAAAGTGTCATGTTGTACAAAGATAGCGCAACAATGCGTGGCACAACCATTTCAATCGTATCTCCAATCCCAAATCATCCGACACAAGTTCTGGTTCTTGGACCAGTTCCAATGTTTAACTGGATGCCGCTACAGCTTTCTGCCGGGATTACCTTATTTAGCCTCTTTTTATTGAGTTTAGGGGTTTATGGTCTCATCTTGCCGTTAGAGCGTAAAATTCGCCAAGTGCGTTATGCCTTAAACCGCATGAAATCAGGTGACCTGTCATTGCGTGTTCCTATTGAGGGAAGTGACGAGATGGCAAACTTGGCATCAAGTTATAACAATATGTCTGATCATATTCAGCGTTTAATTGAGGCACAGCGTGAGTTGATGAGAGCCGTATCTCATGAGCTTAGAACGCCAGTTGCCCGTATACGCTTTGGTACAGAGATGTTGGCAGAAGAAGATGATTACAATCATCGTATGCATCAGGTTGACATGATTGATAAAGACATTGAGGCGCTCAATACCTTAATCGATGAAATCATGACTTATGCAAAACTAGAGCAGGGTACACCTTCATTAGATTTTGCTGAAATTACTTTATTTGATGTATTAGATCAGGTTGCGGTAGAAACCGAAGCCTTAAAAACGCAAAAAGAAATTGAACTTGTTGCTCCTCCTCTTTATGTGAAGGTGGATGCAGAACGTCGTTATTTACATCGGGTTGTTCAAAACTTGGTAGGTAACGCTGTTCGTTATTGTGATAACAAAGTTCGAATTACCGGTGGTATTCACAGCGATGGCATGGCTTTTGTTTGTGTTGAAGATGATGGTGCTGGAATTCCGGAGCAAGATCGTCAAAGAGTATTTGAAGCCTTTGCCCGTTTAGATGATAGCCGTACTCGTGCATCGGGTGGCTATGGTTTAGGGTTGTCAATTGTGAGTCGTATTGCTTATTGGTTCGGTGGTGAAATTAAAGTAGATGAAAGTCCTACTTTAGGTGGAGCTCGCTTTATCATGACATGGCCTGCAAAACGCTTTAAACAACCTCCTTTAAAAGCTAATAAAAAAGCACCTTCATAAAGGTGCTTTTTTATTGCATCATTTATAATCGAGTCGCGTCTGGTTCCAAAATAGGTTTTCCGCTTCTTAAGCTGGTCAACGCATCGGAATTAAAGTCGATCAGTAATGAATTATTTTTTGCATCAATCTGGTATTTTTGAATAAGAGGTTGATCTCCATTAATCGTTTCTATTTTATATTCATCTGCAATATGCAAAATACTTTCTAGGTTTGTTGTCGTTGATGCAAAATCCTGCCTAAATATTTCATAGACATCTCGTAAGTCAAAAATTGCATTGTTGGCATCTGGATGTTTGTGAATATAGCTTTCTATATGTCGCACAAGTAACTGTGCAAACAGGTAGTAGTTTGGTTTATGCGTATATTCTAGAGTCATGCATTTTTCTCCTTATTATCTGTTATTAGCATACATGGCAAAATATGGGATATTGTATAAAATTCATTACACTAGATGATTAAATGAAAACCTATAAAGATATAAAGACCCGATTACGCCCTTGGCGTTTTGCTTGATATAAAGCGTCATCTGCTTCTTTAAATAAATTTTCAATTGCTCTATGAGAAGAGGGGGAATATAAACTTATGCCAATACTGACTTGTATAAAAATTGGTAATTTTCCATAGATATAAATCGGTTGCTGACTAATTTTAATTCGTATTTGCTCTGCAAGATCAAAAGCACTTTCCTTGGTGGTATCTGCAATGAAAATTGCAAATTCTTCACCACCAAAACGGCCCAACAAATCATGAGGATGCAAAATATTTTGAATGGTGGTGACACAAGTTTGTAGAGCGCGGTCACCTATTTGGTGGCCATAGTTGTCATTAACTTGTTTGAAATGGTCTACATCAAGCATGAAAAAGGCTGAGGTTTTATTTTCCTTGTGTACCTTTTCTTGAAGTAGTCTGACCGATTGCAAAAACTGGCGTCGAGTGAGGCTAGAAGTTAGTTCGTCATGTGCAATGGCGTGTTGGAGTTTTTGGATTAACTCTGAATGTAAAACACTAATGCTAGAGACGGTAAGAGGTGCAATCGTCATCATAATTAGTCCAATACGAATTGAAATGGTATTGCTTAAATATTCGTTTGGATAAAGCAAAAGGTAATGTCCAGAGACATGATAGATAATATAGGCGCTGGTAAAGGTCGTAATGAGTGCAACAATGATCGGTTTGTAGCGTATAGCACACCAGATGAGTGCGGCAATTGGGTAAAGTAATGAACCAGGGCCAGAGTCATAATAGCTTGCTGTAATAGAAATAATGACAGCTAAAAAAGGTAAAAGGTCAATTGCTTGTAAGCCATGATTTCTCGAAAAGTAATGTTTTACCTGACTATATTGAGGTAGGTTCAATATGATTGGCAAAAGAAGTAAAGCGTTTTGTAGTTCTGAAGTGAACCAGTAACCGAATTCATCCCACAAATTACCAAGCATAAATTTGGTATTAAACATAGGCACGAAAGTTGCTGCAAATAATGCACCTGCTATGCTACCTATCCCACATAGACCAAATAAAAAGAGGTAGGAATAGCCTCGATAAGCCGCTTTAATATGCTGATTAAAAAACATATAGAGGGCGAGGGTAGTAACAACATAAATAAAATTTGACGTTGTTAAAACAAGTGTGAGGGTAAATGGAGTACCTTGAAATAGATCACTAATCAAATACCCTATATAGGCCCCTAATAATGTGCTTGGTCGACGCGTACTTGGAAAGCGAATCAGTAACCCGAGCAAAACAGAATTGGCAGGCCAAAAGAACGCCAGAAAACTTAAAGGACGCGATGCGATGCCAATAAAACAACATACCGTAATAATAAAACCAAACAGGAGAAAAAATTTTAAAGAAGAGGAAAATGAAAATTCACGAAGTGAGTATGGCATCAGCTGCCCTTAATGATAAACACTCTTATCCAAGAGTAATAAAATATTATGCATGACTAAACATTCATCATAATTCAGAGGGGAAGTTGAATACAATAAAAAACAAACTAATATTATAAAAAAGTAAGTTATAAAAACTTAATGGTTGATGAACTGTGTAATTATTCTAAAATTAAAAAATGAAAAAAATCATCATAAACAAAAAAACTATTAAATAAACCGATTATGTGCGGTGAAACCCCCCTTACAACCCATAGAAGAATAGTTTTGTTTAGAAAATCATCCGAAAGACTAAGACGCTTCAACTAGCATGCGAAATTAGAAATCAGGTACAATTGGCGGGATTAATTTTGTGTTTGGTGTATTTGAAGGCCAATACATACATTCTTTGTTAAATAATAGGCCTGCCAGGAGTTATCCCCGCATGAGTGCCATTACTCCATACGACTGGGCGATTATCGCCTTCGTGATCGGCGTTACATTTCTTTGCGTCTTTATGCTCACAGTTCCCTTACTCCTCGGGGGGAAATCGTGGGGGCGTGCTAAGCAAGAGCAGTTTGAATCGGGTGTCGTGAGTGCTGGTGGCGCTCGCATTCGCCTGTCTGCAAAGTTCTATTTAGTTGCAATTTTCTTTGTTGTCTTCGACTTAGAGGCACTTTACCTCTATGCATGGTCTACTTCTGTGCGTGAAGTAGGGTGGTTGGGATATACCACTGTCGTGATCTTTGTCGTTGATTTATTGATTGCGCTTGTTTATGCCTTCTCTGTAGGTGCTTTAAGTTGGTCACCAGCAGATCGCCGTAAATCAGCAGGTGAGGCGATTAAAATCGGTTCACCAACAATGAACATTGCTGAAATTACACGCTTTAACTCTATTGAAGAGCTCGTAACTGACCCTACAGGCCAGATTCCAGCTCAATCATCAGGTCGTGTTAAGTCAAAAAATACACCTGCATTGTCATCTGAAAAGGAGTAAGTCGGGATGAAATATACTCTGACCCGCGCGAATCCGGATGCTGATCAATACCCATTGCAAGAACGTCAAATCGTGACAGATCCACTCGAAGAGGAAGTGAATAAAAACGTATTCATGACTCGTTTAGAGGATGTCTTGCATACAGCAGTAAACTGGGGGCGTAAAAACTCCTTGTGGCCATTTAACTTCGGTACCTCATGTTGTTACGTTGAATATGCAACGACCTTAACAGGTGTGCATGACTTGTCACGTTTCGGCGCAGAGGTTATCCGTGCTTCACCTCGTCAAGCTGACTTGATGATTGTTGCAGGGACCTGTTTCGTAAAAATGGCACCAGTTATTCAGCGTCTATATGAACAGATGTTAGAGCCTAAATGGGTCATTTCGATGGGTGCTTGTGCAAACTCTGGAGGTATGTACGACATCTATTCAGTAGTACAAGGTGTAGACAAAATTATTCCTGTTGACGTGTACGTCCCAGGTTGTCCGCCTCGTCCTGAAGCATTAATTCAAGCTTTAATGCTTTTACAAGACCAGATTCAATTAGAGCGACGCCCGCTTTCTGCCGTGATCGGTGATGATCTTCAGCCAGTGTATAAGCCAAAGATGATGCCAGAACGTGACCGTAAGAATGCGCAGCGTATTGCCGTTAAAAACTTACGCTCTATGGATGAGATTAAATAATTTTTTGACGGTGCGTTGACATATCTAACGATATGTTCATCGAGAAAATTGACAGAATTTGTATTAAATAGGAAGCCAAGCCAATGGCTGAAACTGACATTGCTATGCCAGAGTCAACACCAGTTGATTCACGCCCAGCATTTGCAATCGTAGAAGAGCTCAAAACCAAATTTGGTGAGAACTTTTACGTGCAGGCGACTTTTGAAGAGTTTCCAACAGTCTGGGTTGAGCGCGCACGCGTGCAAGAAGTCCTTATGTTCCTACGTAAAGTGGAACGTCCATATGTAATGCTGTTTGACTTATCTGCGATGGATGAGCGTTTACGTGTTCATCGTGATGGTTTGCCAGCATCTGACTTCACTGTGTTCTATCATTTATTATCGCTTGAGCGTAATAGTGACATTCGTATCAAGGTTGCCTTGAACGAAAATGATCTTAATCTTCCGACAGCGACCAATATCTGGCCAAATGCCAACTGGTATGAACGTGAAGCTTACGATATGTTCGGTATCAATTTCGAAGGGCATCCAATGCTCCGTCGTATCTTGTTGCCAACGTACTGGGAAGGTCATCCGTTACGTAAAGAATATTCAGCACGTGCGACAGAATATACGCCGTACATGCAAGACAAAGCGAAACAAGACTTTGAACAAGAGCACTTACGTTTTGTTCCAGAAGACTGGGGTCTTAAGCGCGGTAACGCTGACGAAGATTTCATGTTTCTGAACTTGGGTCCTAACCATCCATCTGCACATGGTGCGTTCCGTGTTGTATTGCAGTTAGATGGCGAAGAAGTGAAGGACTGTGTTCCTGATATCGGTTATCACCACCGTGGTGTGGAAAAGATGGCTGAACGTCAAACATGGCATTCTTTCATTCCTTATACAGACCGTGTGGATTACTTGGGTGGTTGCGCTCAGAACATGCCTTATGTGATGGCTGTAGAGCAAATGGCAGGAATTAAAGTTCCTGAACGTGCTCAAGTCATTCGTGTCATGTTGAACGAATTATTCCGTATTAATAACCACTTGTTGTTCTGTGGTACGGCAATTCAGGATGCCGGTGGTATGACACCAGTATTCTATATGTTCGCAGACCGTCAAAAAGTTTACGACATTGTTGAAGCAATCACGGGTTACCGTATGCATCCAGCATGGTTCCGTATTGGTGGTACAGCACACGATCTTCCAAATAACTGGCAAAAACTTGTTAAAGACTTGCTAGAGTGGATGCCTAAGCGCTTAAACGAATACTACACAGCAGCATTGAAAAACTCTGTGTTTATTGGTCGTACGCGTAACGTTGCGCAATACGATGCCAAGTCTGCACTCGCATGGGGTGTGACAGGTACTGGTTTACGTGCGACAGGTATCGATTTTGACGTTCGTAAATATCGTCCATACAGTGGCTATGAAAACTTCGATTTTGATGTGCCAGTTGAGTATGAAGGCGATGCATATGCACGTGTACTCGTTCACTTCCGTGAAATTACTGAGTCGTTAAAAATTATTCAACAGTGTTTGGATAACATGCCTTCTGGTCCATATAAAGCGGATCACCCATTGGCTGTTCCACCACCGAAAGATAAGACATTACAAGATATTGAAACCTTGATTACGCACTTCTTGAGCGTTTCATGGGGTCCTGTCATGCCAGCGGGCGAGTCATCATTTATGACTGAAGTGGTTAAAGGCGCAAGTACGTATTACTTGACTTCAGATAAATCGACGATGAGTTATCGTACTCGTATTCGTACACCGACCTTTACTCACTTACAGCAAATGCCTGCAGTGATTAACGGCAGTTTGGTATCTGACTTAATCATTTATCTAGCGACCATTGACGTGGTTATGGCTGACGTGGATCGCTAAGAGGTAACACATAATGATGATTTTGACTGATAAAAAGCCACGTGTGAATGTTGAAGGGATTTTGACTGCGGAAGAAATTCACGACATCGAACATCACATTGGTCACTATCCATACCCTCGTGCAGCCTCTTTGGATGCATTGAAGTGTGTACAGCGCCGTAATGGTTGGGTAGATGACGCTCAAATGAATGCCATCGCACAGTTATTGTCGATGAGTGTTGCTGATTTGGAAGGTGTTGCAACATTTTACAACCGTATCTATCGCCAACCGGTAGGTCGTCACGTAATTTTGCTTTGTGACTCAATTGCTTGCTTCTTGATGGGTGCAGAAACACTTGCTGAAGCATTCCAGCGTGAATTAGGTATTCAGTATGGTCAGACGACAGCAGATGGTCGTTTTACACTGCTTCCAATTTGCTGCCTAGGCAACTGCGACAAAGGCCCAACTTTAATGATTGATGAAGATACTCACGGTTTAGTTGAAGTGTCATCAGTCAAACAGTTATTGGAGAAGTATGTATGAATACTGAACCAAAACCAATTTATGGCGACGGTAATCCAGAAACTCACCCACTGACTTGGCGTTTAAGTAAACGTGAAGAAGTTCGTGGTGCTGATGATTACGAAGCACTTGAAGGTTATGCAGGCTTTAAAAAAGCATTAGGCATGAAACCTGCTGAAGTGTTAGATGTCATTAAAGCTGCAACCGTAAAAGGTCGTGGTGGTGCGGGTTTCCCAGCGGGTATTAAATGGTCATTAATGGCACCAAATGATGGTGGTCCACGTTATTTGATCTGTAATGCCGACGAAATGGAGCCGGGTACTTTTAAAGATCGTTTGTTGATGGAAAAGCTTCCACATCAATTGATCGAAGGTATGTTAATTGCGGGTTATACCTTAGAGGCAACTCAAGGTTATATCTTTATCCGTGGTGAATATATTGAGGCAGCTCAATATCTAAATGAAGCATTAGAACAGATTCGTGCTAAAGGTTATTTAGGCGAAAATATCTTAGATTCTGGCTGGAATTTTGATCTGCATGTACATACGGGTGCAGGGCGTTATATCTGTGGTGAAGAAACTGCATTGATTAACTCGCTTGAAGGCCGTCGTGCTAACCCACGTACCAAGCCACCGTTCCCGCAAGTTGCAGGAGCATGGGGCCGTCCAACAATTGTGAACAACGTTGAAACTTATAACAACTTGCCAGCAATTATGCTTCGTGGTCCAGAGTGGTATATCGGCCTATCTGCTGGTAAATCAAAAGACCCAGGCACTAAAATTTATGGTGCGTCAGGTAAAGTGAAATTCCCGGGTCTTTGGGAGTTGCCATTTGGTACAACTGCACGTGAAGTGATTGAAGATCATGCTGGTGGTATGCGAGAAGGCTTAAAGCTTAAAGCATGGTTACCGGGTGGTGCTTCAACTGACTTTTTGCCGGCAGATACCATTGATTTACCAATGGATGCAGACACGATTATGAAAGCAGGTTCTCGTTTGGGAACATGTTTATTGATGGTGGTAGACGAAACTCAATGTATGGTATCGCTCACTCGTAACTTAGAAGAGTTCTTTGCGCGCGAATCATGTGGTTTCTGTACACCATGTCGTGATGGTTTGCCATGGGCTGTTAAAGCGCTTAAATCACTTGAAGCAGGCGAAGGTAAGAAAGAAGATATCGATCATTTACAAGAATTGACTCGTAAATTATGGATCGGTAAAACTTTCTGTGCCCATGCACCAGGTGCGATGGAGCCGCTTATGGGCGCACTCAAACATTTCCGTGGTGAGTTTGAAGCGAAAGTGACGACTCGTCCTGTCGTGCAAACCAGCAACGTAGAACAAGCTTAAGGAATTCGACTTATGGCTACAATTCATGTCGATGGAAAATCGTATGAAGTCAACGGCTCGGAAAACTTGCTACAAGCATGTTTGAGTCTGGGCATCGACATCCCATATTTTTGTTGGCATCCATCCTTAGGTTCGGTTGGTTCTTGCCGTCAATGTGCTGTTACGCAATATGCGAATCCAGAAGATACGCGTGGTCGTTTGGTCATGTCATGTATGACACCAGCATCTGACAACACCTATATCTCGATTGAAGACAAAGAAGCAACAGATTTCCGTGCATCTATTGTTGAGTTTTTGATGACGAATCACCCGCATGACTGTCCAGTCTGTGAAGAGGGTGGTCACTGTCATTTACAAGATATGACTGTGATGACTGGTCATGACCGTCGTCGCTACCGTTTTACAAAACGTACGCATTACAACCAAGAACTCGGCTCATTCATTGCACATGAAATGAACCGCTGTATTGCTTGTTACCGTTGTGTTCGTTACTACAACGACTATGCGGGCGGTACAGACTTTGGTGTGTATGCCAATGCATCTCGTGTGTATTTTGGTCGCCCTGAATCAGGTACTTTAGAGTCTGAATTCTCGGGTAACTTGACTGAAGTATGTCCAACAGGTGTATTCACTGATAAGACACATTCAGAGCGTTATAACCGTAAATGGGACATGCAGTATGCACCAAGCGTGTGTCAAGGCTGTTCTTCTGGTTGTAACATTTCTCCGGGTGAACGTTATGGTGAAATCCGTCGTGTAGAAAACCGTTTCAATGGTTCGGTTAACCAGTACTTCCTTTGTGACAAAGGTCGTTTTGGCACAGGTTATGTAAACCGTGCAGATCGTCCACGTCAGCCTCAGTTCCGTAACAGTGAAACTGTTGCAACTGTTTCTGTCGACCAAGCTTTAGATCAAACGATTGCTAAGCTTCAAGGCAAAAAAGTTTTGGGTATCGGTTCTCCGCGCGCAAGCTTGGAATCGAACTATGCATTACGTGAGCTTGTAGGTCAGGCAAATTACTCAACTGGTATTGCGCAAAAAGAGCAAAGCCTTGTTGAACTTGCTGCATCTATCATGCAAACCGAGGGTATTTACAACCCGAACATGCGTGAAATTGAAAGTTATGATGCTGTTCTGATTTTAGGCGAAGACCTGACTCAAACTGCACCGCGTATGGCTTTGTCAGTTCGTCAAGCTGCGAAAAATAAAGCTCGCGAAATGGCTGCAAAAACACGTACGCCAGAATGGTTGGCTGAGCCTGTACAACGTATTGGTCAAGATGCAAAATCTCCGATCTATATCTTGGCTGCAACTCAAACTCGTCTTGCCGACGTTGCAACTGGTGAAGTGGTTGCTTCTCCAAACGACATTGCTCGTTTAGGTTTTGCAGTCGCTGCGGCAGTGAAAGGCGAAACAGTGAATGGTTTAGATGACGATGCAAAAGCATTTGCTCAAACCATTGCTGATACGTTAAAAGCGGCAAACAAGCCATTAATCATTGCGGGTACTAGCTTGCAAGATGCTTCTATTATGGAAGCTGCGGCTGAGTTGACTCAGAACTTGGGTTCTAAAGCTGGTTTAAGTCTTGTGGTTCCTGAAGTGAACTCGATGGGCTTGGCATTGTTTGGTGGCTTAAGCCTTGAACAAGCATTTGCTCAAGACTACGACACACTTGTTATTGTTGAAAATGACTTGTTCCGTCGCTTACCTTCTGTACAAGTGCAGGCTGCACTTGATAAAGCTGAAACAGTAATCGTGCTTGATCACAGTGAAACTGAAACTGTGAAACAGGCTGATATTGTACTTTCAGCAGCAAGTTTTGCTGAAGGTGACGGTACTGTTGTAAGCCAAGAAGGTCGTGCACAGCGTTTCTATCAAGTTTACGATCCAAGTTACTACAAACCTGAATATGCAATTAAAGAATCATGGCGTTGGTTACATGCCATTGAAACTGGCATTAAAGGTAAAGCTGTAGACTGGACATTGCTTGATGATGTGATTGAAAGCATCGTAAAAAATGTACCAGTACTTGAAGCTATTCAAGATGTGGCACCTGATGCAGGTTACCGTGTACATGGTTTGAAAATTGCACGTGAACCACGTCGTTATTCAGGTCGTACAGCAATGCGTGCGCCGTTATCGGTTCATGAACCTAAACAGCCTACAGATTTAGATTCAGCATTAACATTCTCGATGGAAGGTTATGTTGGTCCGCAAAAAGCATCATCATTAGTACCATTTGCATGGGCTCCGGGCTGGAACTCTCCACAATCTTGGAACAAATACCAAGATGAAGTGGGTGGTCACTTAAAAGGTGGTGATTCAGGTGTTCGTTTATTTGATCACCTAGCAAAACGTCCTGCACGTAGCTATGTAGCTCCAGTAGCGGTAGTTGCAAACCCTGAAAGTTTCCGCTTAGTACCAATGCATCATATTTTTGGTTCTGGTGAATTCACAATTAAAACACCTGCAATGGAAACTCGTATTCCAGAAGCGATGTTTGCAGTGGGCGAACAAGATGCAACTCGTTTGAACCTTCAAGAAGGTCAACGCATTACAGTAAAAGCAGGCGAAACCAGTGTGAGCTTGCCTGTACAAGTAATTGAATATTTACCTACAGGTTATATTGGTTACCCAGTTGGTTTAGCACCAATGGTGTCACTAGCTGAGCCTGTTTCAGTGGCTTTAGGAGTGTAATTCATGAATCAAGAAATTATACGTCAAACGCCACTTTGGGCTGAGAACTGGCCAATTGCCTATGCTGTAGTTCAAGCAGTTGTGATTTTGCTTGTGGTTGTTTTAGTTGCAGCGTTGATGTCTTTTATTGAACGTCGTTTGCTTGCTTTGTGGCAAGACCGTTATGGTCCAAACCGTGTTGGTCCTGGTGGTATGTTCCAGATCGTTGCCGACATGCTCAAGATCATGTTCAAAGAAGACTGGACACCAAAATTTGCTGACAAGCTTACATTCCGTTTAGCACCAGCTGTTGCAATGGCAACAGCGGTTCTTTCATTCATGGTTATCCCGGTGAGTCCTTCACTGGGTGTTGCCGACATGAGCATCGGTTTGTTGTTCTTCATGGCAATGGCTGGTATTGCAGTCTATGCAGTATTGTTTGGTGGCTGGGCTTCAAATAACAAATACTCATTGCTTGGTGGCTTACGTTCAGCTGCTCAAACCATTTCTTATGAAGTGTTTTTGGGTATTTCATTGATGGGTGTGGTTGCAATTGCAGGCTCATTTAACCTTCGTGAAATTGTTGAAGCACAACGAGATGTTTGGTTCGTCATTCCACAATTCTTAGGTTTCTTGATTTTTGTGGTTGCTGGTGTTGCGGTAACTCACCGTCATCCATTTGACCAACCCGAAGCAGAACAAGAATTGGCTGAAGGTTACCATGTTGAATATGGTGGTATGAAATGGGGTATGTTCTTCGTTGCTGAATATGTCAACGTAGTACTTATTTCTGCATTGATCGTAACTTTATTCTTCGGTGGCTGGTTAGCGCCATTCAATTTAGAAATTCCATTTGTTCCGCCAGTATTCTGGTTTGTGATTAAAACAGCATTCTTTGTAATGATGTTTGTTTTGGCTCGTGGTTCTTTAATGCGTCCACGTTATGACCAAGTCATGAACTTTGGTTGGAAAATTTGTTTGCCATTGGCGTTGGTCAACTTGTTAGTGACTGGTGCTGTGATTCTGATGAATCAGGCCTAGGACAGCAGGGAGTACAAAATGTATAAATTTCTAGCTGGATTCGGATCGATTGTACGTTCGTTGTTTATGGTATTTAGCCATGTAACTCGTAAACGTGACACGATTTTATATCCAGAAGTACCAGCTGAACAGATTGTGCCGCCACGCTTTCGTGGTCGTATTGTGTTGACGCGTGACCCAGATGGGGAAGAGCGTTGTGTGGCATGTAACCTATGTGCGGTTGCGTGTCCGGTTGGCTGTATCTCATTGCAAAAAGCAGAAAAAGAAGATGGACGTTGGTATCCGGAATTTTTCCGCATCAACTTTTCACGCTGTATTTTCTGCGGTATGTGTGAAGAAGCGTGTCCAACAACTGCGATTCAGATGACACCAGATTTCGAACTTGGTGAATATGTACGTCAAGACTTGGTTTATGAGAAAGAAAACTTACTCATTTCAGGTCCGGGTAAATACCCAGACTACAACTTCTACCGTGTAGCGGGTATGGCAATTAACGGTAAAGAGAAAGGTCAGGCGCAGAAAGAAAGTGCACCAATTGATGTACGGAGTCTATTACCATGATGTGGCCGTTTTATTTGATGGCACTCGTGGCCATCGTTTCTACGGTTCGTGTAGTGACTAACACGAACCCTGTACACGCTTTACTTAGTCTAATTGTTTCATTGCTTGCTGTTGCTGGTATTTTCATGATCGTGGGGGCGCCTTTTGCAGGTGCTCTTGAAATCATTGTTTATGCCGGAGCAATTATGGTTCTGTTTGTCTTCGTGGTGATGATGTTGAATTTAGGTCAACACACCGTTGAACAAGAACGTAAATGGCTTTCTTCGGATGCTTGGGCATATCCAGCACTCATGAGTTTCTTACTCGGCTTGCTTTTGGTTTGGATGCTTGGTGGTGAATACACCACAATTTCAGCACCACTTGGGGCACAAGTGATTGGACCAAAAGTAGTTGGTCAAGCACTCTTTACTCACTATTTACTATTGGTTGAAGTTGCCGCGATGTTATTGCTAGCAGCCCTTGTTGCAGCATACCACTTAGGTAAACGTGAACCAGGTGCAGAAGAGGAAAAAGAATAATGGGCCAGATTCCTTTAGAACATGGTTTGATTGTTGCAACCATCCTTTTTGCACTCGGTTTTTACGGTGTAATGGTGCGACGCAACCTATTATTTATGTTAATGAGCCTTGAGGTCATGATGAATGCTGCTGCATTGGCATTTGTTCTTGCGGGTAGCGTATGGGCACAACCAGATGGACAAGTCATGTTCATTCTGATTTTGACCCTTGCAGCAGCAGAGGCATGTATCGGTCTTGCGATTGTCCTTCAGTTCTATCATCGCTTCCATCATTTGGATGTGGATGCTGCTAGTGAGATGCGCGGATGAGTTATTTATATCTAACAGTATTATTTCCGCTAATCGGTTTTATTTTATTGGCGGCAGGACGAGACAAACTCTCTGAAAATGTTGCAGCAATTATTGGTGTGGGTTCTGTAGGTTTATCTGCATTATTTGCATTGATTGCTGGAATGGCATTTACCACAAGTGGTCAGCAAGTTTTTGTTCAAAATCTGTGGACATGGTTCAATGTTGGCGGTTTTGCACCAGGCATTAGCTTACATTTAGATGGCTTATCTTTACTCATGATGGGCATGGTTACAGGTGTTGGTTTCTTAATCCACATCTTTGCATCATGGTACATGCGTGGTGAAGAAGGTTATGCGCGTTTCTTCTCTTATTTCAACCTGTTTGTTGCCAGCATGCTTGTGCTTGTATTGGGTGACAACTTGGCGTTGTTATTCTTAGGTTGGGAAGGCGTAGGTCTGTGCTCTTATTTGCTTATCGGTTTCTATTATGCAAACCCTGCAAATGGTTGGGCTGCGATCAAAGCATTTACAGTTACCCGTGTAGGTGACGTATTCTTACTTATCGCTTTATTCTTGCTTTACCAACAATTTGGTACGTTGAATACTCAGTACATCGTTGAACATGCAGCAGAAGTAATGACGAATAGTTCGTCACTTACCATCTGGACTGCATTAATGTTGTTCTTGGGTGCGGCTGGTAAATCTGCTCAAATTCCATTACAAACATGGTTGGCAGATGCAATGGCAGGTCCAACACCTGTTTCTGCATTAATCCACGCTGCAACAATGGTAACGGCTGGTGTGTATTTATGCTGCCGTCTATTCAGCGTATTTGAACTTGCGCCTGAAGTGATGCAATTCATTTCGGTAACAGGTGCTGTGACTTTGTTAGTTGCAGGTTTTGCTGCACTCGTTCAAACAGACATCAAACGTATCTTGGCTTACTCAACAATGAGTCAGTTGGGTTATATGTTTATGGCTGTAGGTGCTGAAGCTTATCAAGCTGGCTTGTTCCACATGTTGGCTCACGCATTCTTTAAGGCATTATTATTCTTGTCGTCTGGTGCGGTGATTTTGGCTTACCACCACGAGCAAAACATCTTCAAAATGGGTGGCTTGTTCAAACGTAACAAATTCCTATTTGCTTGTTTCGCGATTGGTGGCGGTGCATTAGCAGCGATCCCATTCTTGACAATTGGCTTCTTCTCTAAAGATGCGATTCTTGGTGAAGTATGGGTACAAGGTCAATCAGTTGCTTTATATCACACCTTATATTGGGTGGGTGTAGCAGGTGCATTCCTGACTTCAATTTATACATTCCGTTTAATCTGGGTTGTATTTTTTGGTCAAGAAAACACGCCTTACCATGAAATTAAAGGTGCAACGTACTGGGCTCCATTGGGCATTTTAGCTGTACTGTCTACTTTTGTTGGTGCCGTATTAAAAGCACCTGTCGCTGGTATTCTTAATACGGCAAAAATTCCTGAATTCCATGTGGCTGAACAATTTGTAGAAGGCATGCATGGGGCAGAGCATTTAGCAGTAGGAATTGCGCTAGTTGGTCTAGTTGTTGGTATAGCATTATTTACATTTGCTTATGGTGCAGTGAAATCATTTGCTCAAACAAGTTTGGGTGCAGGTCTGGCACATATTTGCCGTACCGCTTTTGGTTTTGATGCATTGTATGACATCGTTTTTGTTAAACCTTATTTATTCTTCGCCAAAATCTTTGGCCGTGATCCGATTGACAGTTTGTGGTTAGTTCTTCCTGCACTTGTGAAAGGCGGAAATAGTTTTACAAGCTCACGTCAAACCGGATCATTGCGTGAATACGCATCAAGCATGTCACTCGGTGTAGTGGTGTTATTGATGATCTTGATCGTTATTCAGGTAGTGGGGAAATAAAATGGAAAACAATTTAATTTTACCCGCGCTGATTCTTGTTCCGTTCATTGCTGGTTTTATTTGTTGGTTAGTCGATAAGCTCGACAAAACCTTGCCACGCTGGATTGCCTTAATTGGTATGCTCATTACTTTGGGCTTAGGTCTTGCACTTTGGCAAAGTGGAACTTATAGCTATGAGTTGGGTTCAAAAATCCCAACTTGGTCTGCTGAGTTCTATTTACCGTGGATTCAATCACTCGGTATCGGCATTCACCTTGCAGTGGATGGCTTATCTTTACTCATGGTGTTATTAACAGCGTTACTTGGTGTACTTGCTGTTGGTTGTTCATGGGGCGAAATTCAAAAGAATGTTGGTTTCTTCCACTTAAACCTCTTATGGAGTTTAGGTGGTGTTATCGGTGTATTCTTAGCGATTGACCTGTTCTTGTTCTTCTTCTTCTGGGAGATGATGCTTGTACCAATCTACTTCCTGATTGCGTTATGGGGTCATAAAGGTTCAAACGGTCGTTCACGTGTTTACGCAGCTACCAAGTTCTTCCTTTACACGCAAATCGCTGGTTTAGTGATGTTAATCGGTATTCTTGGTCTTGTAGTCTATGGCTACATGATGACCGGAATGATCGGTTTCGATTACAACTATTTATTAGCTGTAGCAAACCACTTACCTCCGAGCTTAGCGTATGGTTTCATGATCTGTTTCTTCATTGGTTTTGCAGTGAAGTTACCAGTATTTCCATTACATGGTTGGTTGCCAGATGCGCATGCTCAAGCTCCTACAGCAGGTTCTGTAGACTTGGCAGGTATCTTAATTAAGACAGCTGCGTATGGCTTGCTTCGTTTTGTTATTCCATTCTTCCCGACAGCTTCTGCACAGTTTGCAGATATTGCGATTATTTTCGGTTTGATTGGTATTTTCTACGGCGCATGGTGTGCTTACCAGCAAACTGACATGAAACGTTTGCTTGCGTATACGTCGATTTCACATATGGGTTTCATTTTACTTGCAATCTACGCAGGTAACATTTTGACCTTCCAAGGTCTAATGATCATGATGTTGGCACATGGTTTGTCATCAGCTGCATTGTTCATTATGTCTGGTCAGATCTACGAACGTTTACATACACGTGACTTGCGTTTAATGGGTGGTCTTCGTGGCCAACTTCAGTACTTGCCATTCTTCTTGATGTTCTTCGTGGCTGCTCTTGTGGGCGTGCCAGGTTTGGGTAACTTTATTGGTGAATTCCTGATCTTGATGGGTTCATTTAATAAATATCCTGTCTTCACGATTCTTGCTTCTATCAGCCTTGTATTTGCAGGCTTATATGGCTTGATTTTGATTCACCGTACTTTATTTGGTGAACCAAACCCTGAACAAAAGCAATATTACACTAGTCCACTAAAAGACTTATCTGCTCGTGAAGTTGGTATTTTGATGATTTGTGCGATTGGTCTCGTTTGGCTTGGTATCTACCCACAAACATTCTTGGATATGTCTCATTCAAGTATGCAGTGGTTGGTCAATAGTTATATGCCAGTTCAAGAAGTCGTTGAAACTGTTCAGCAAACAGCTACTCAACTTGACCATGTGGAGATCCAATAATCATGAACTTCACAGTATCACTCTCTACGCTTATGCCTTTAGCTCCGGTGATGATTGTTGCTTTGACAACAATCGTCGTCATGCTGTTAATTTCTATTAAGCGTAATCATAATTTAATCGCAACAACTTCTGTTGTTGGTTTAAACCTCGCTGCACTTTATATTTTATTTGCAGTATTTGGCGGTAAGTTTGTACCGGCAAATGTGATGGGCATGTTTATGGTTGATCCATTTACCATGTTCTATCAATTTATGATTTTGATTGCGGCATTGGCTTGTTGTACTTTGTCTCACGCTTACATCGAAACTTATAAAGATAACCGCGAAGAACTCTATCTTTTGTTACTTGCTTCAGTAGCAGGTGCAATGTTGATGGTTGCAAGTTCTCACTATGCATCGTTCTTCATTAGCCTTGAGTTAATGTCGATTCCTGTATATGGCTTACTTGCTTATACCTATCAACGTAGTAGTTCACTTGAAGCTGGTATTAAATATCTTGTACTTTCAGCGACAGCTTCTGCAATGTTGTTGATGGGTATGGCATACATCTATGCATATACTGGTTCGCTTTCATTTTATGATTCTGTACAGGCTTTATTTGGTGCAATCAAACAGCCAATGGTGTTATTAGGTTTAGCACTCATTATTTTTGCTGTTGCATTTAAATTATCGCTTGCGCCGTTCCATAAATGGACACCAGATGTATATGCAGGTGCACCAGCGCCAATGGCAACTTTCTTGGCGACCGCTGCTAAAGTTGCAACCATTGGTTTGTTCGTGCGCTATATGCTTGCTTCAGGCGCAATTATGGTGGACTCGTTAGTTACTATTTTGACAATCATTGCAGTATTGTCGATTTTAGTGGGTAACTTACTCGCTGTTCGTCAAGTTAACTTAAAACGTATTCTTGGTTATTCATCTATTGCTCATTTTGGTTATTTGTTAATTGCTTTAATTAGCATGACTTATGCGAGCTTGGGTAGCGTAACTGTATATGTGGTGTCTTATGTATTAACAACTATCGGTGCTTTTGGTGCGGTAGCGTTAATGTCTAGCCCATATAACAACGTAGATGAAGCACAAAGCCTTGCAGACTACCGTGGTTTGTTCTGGCGTCGTCCAGTACTTACAGCAACTTTAACAGTCATGATGTTATCTTTGGCTGGTATTCCATTAACCGCAGGCTTCATTGGTAAGTTCTTGGTTGTAATGGCTGCTGTAACAACTCAACACTGGTTCTTGGCTGCAATGATTATTGTGGGTAGTGGTATTGGTTTGTACTACTACTTACGTGTGATGGTTGTAATGTATATGACACCACCAGAAACCCCTCGTATTGATGCAGATGCTCACTGGGGTCAAAAAGTAGGTGGTTTAATGGTATTGGCTGCTGCTGCATTAGTTATTATTTTGGGTGTTTACCCAGATCCAATGATTAATTTGGCATTAAAAGCAGAAATATTATCTCCATTACATTTCATGCTTTCACAACAACAATAATCCTAGTGTACAAAAAAGCCTCCAAATCTGGAGGCTTTTTTTTATTGGGCATTAAAAAAAGATTATAATAAATACGTTTTTATATTTTTAGGTAACATCTGTGGCCATTCAAGAAATTCGTCACCCACTTATTCGTCATAAATTAGGTTTGTTACGTCGTTCTGACATCAGTACTAAGAATTTCCGTGAGCTTGCTCAGGAAGTGACTATGTTGTTGACTTATGAAGCAACAAAAGATTTACCAGTTGTGGATTGTGAAATTGATGGATGGGCTGGCACTGTTATTACCCAGCGTATTGCTGGCAAAAAAATAACGATTGTACCGATTTTACGTGCAGGAATTGGTATGCTGGATGGCGTACTTAATTTGATTCCAAGTGCAAAAGTGAGTGTTTTAGGTCTTGAGCGTAATGAAGAAACATTAGAAGTTCGTACTTATTATAAAAAACTAGTTCCAGATGTCGCTAATCGTCTTGCAATGATTATCGATCCAATGTTAGCAACAGGTAACTCATTAGTGGCTGCCATTGATGTGTTAAAGGCAAGTGGCTGTAAAGATATACGTGTTATGGTATTAGTAGCTGCCCCAGAAGGCGTTGCTAAAGTTGAAGCCGCTCATCCAGATGTGCAGATTTATACAGCATCTATTGATAATGGCTTAAATGAACAAGGCTATATTGTTCCTGGTTTAGGTGATGCGGGCGATAAAATTTTTGGTAGTGTCCAAAAAGACTAATTTTTGAAATAACGATAAAAAGAGACTTAATCAAACCGTAAAGTTTTGAGGGCGGATTGAAAGTCTCTTTTTTAATTTTCTACTGTAATGTCAGTATTGAAAAAGTAGGGTAAAGATCATGAAGCAAGAGTTTTATACTGGAAAAGTTAAACAATATGATCCTGAAAAAGGATTTGGTTTTATTGGAACGGTTGAAGGAGATATTTTCTTTCATATTTCGGATTTTCCTGCATCAGAAGGCGAACCGAAAAGAAATGAAAAAGTAAAATTTCTTGCTGTAGATAATCAGGGGAAATTTAAGGCTATAAAGATTGAGCGTATCGATCCTAATCCGTCTAAAACCAAAAAAACACAAATTACCGATCATAATAAAGCGATTACAACAGAGTTGTTATCACATTTTCGACGCTAATAGTGTTCTCAATCTTCAAGCCTATCTTAGGGCAGAGTTTAGCTAAGACCAGCAAGGAAGATTTTTGATCGTTTGTGGAATGAGTAAGTAATACAAAATTAAGGGAGGTGTTAACTTCCCTTAATTGTCTTAAATAATAAAATGAAAAGAATGGTGAGTTATCTGAGAACAACTCAAGATGGCACTAGAAGATCAGGTCTTAAACCTGCTCTTCACAGAATTGTAAAAATGCTTTGAGGCCAGGACCTTGGTATTTCTGACGGTGTACTAACATGTAAAGTGGGCGAGTAAGTTGCCAGAATGGCGTTTCTAAAATAACTAATTGTTCTTTTTCAATTAAAGGTTCAATAGCGAGTTTAGAGATACAAGACATTCCTAAACCACCAGCAACGATTTTCAAGATTGCTTCATTGTGACCTAGGGTTAGGCGAATATTAGCGTCTGGTAGATCTTGCAAAATAGCATTATCAAACACTTCACGAGTTCCCGAACCTTCTTCACGTAAAATCCATTCAACTTGATAGAAATCATGTGCTGTTAAAGGTCGATTTAAACGTGCTAGAGGGTGATCAGGGGAGCAACATACTGCAAGCTCATCATCTCGCCAGTGAATACATTGAAGTTGAGGTAGGTGACACGAGCCTTCGATTAATGCCAAATCAAGTTGAAACTGATTAACCGCTTCAATCATTTGACGTGTGTTGCCCACCTGTAATTGCAAGTGTGCCTTAGGGTGATATTGTAAAAAGTTTGCCATTAAATCTGGCATGAGATAATCACTGATCGTTAGAGTTGCCCCAATACGTAAATCAATGCTTTGTAACTCACCTTTTGCAGCTTGCTCAAAAGCTTCACAGCGACCTAATATTTCTAGCGCTTGTGGCAATAGAAAGCGACCAAGATCATTGAGTTGTAGGCGTTTACCTAAACGATCAAATAGAGGGGCACCAAGACCATCCTCTAAATCGGCTAAAGCCATACTTGCTGCACTTTGCGTCAGTCTGACCGCATCACTGGCTTTGGTGACAGTTCCTTCTTGAGCGACTGCTACAAAAACAGCCAACTGGCGTAATGTCATGCGCATGTTTAAAAAGCCTTAACGTTTAAAAGTATTCATTATTTCGGCTGTCATGCTAACATGAGCGCACTATTTCATGCCACGTTGAAATCATGTCAATTGAAAAATTTAGCGTAGAAAAAGTTTTATCTGTACACCGCTGGACCCCAACTCTTTTCAGTTTTACCATGACTCGCCCTGCACATTTTAAATTTACTGCTGGGCAATTTGCACGTATTGGACTGAAAGTTGGAGAAGAACTTGTTGTTCGTGCCTATTCGGTCGTGTCTTCACCATTTGATGAAACGCTAGAATTTTTCTCGATTGTGGTACCTGATGGTGCATTTACCTCAAATCTTCAACATTTGAAGGTAGGAGATGAGCTTTATTTAGAAAAAATACCTTATGGTTACCTTACTTTAGCTCGCTATCAACAGCCTTTACCGCATGATTTATGGTTATTAGCAACAGGTACTGGTTTGGCGCCGTTTTTGTCGATGCTGCAAGACTTCGATACATGGTCGAAATATCAAAAGATCAATTTGGTTTACAGTGTGCGTACTGCAGCCGAGTTAGCTTATGTCGATCGTATTCAAGAGATTGCTGAAACTTTTGGAGAAGGGCACGTCGGTTTTAAATTTATTTCAATTATTACTCGTGACCCATTGGCACAGTTACATGACCGTTTGCCGGTTTTGATTGAAAATGGTGAATTAGAAAAAGTTGCTGGTATCGAATTGAGCTCTGCCAAAAGCCATGTCATGCTTTGTGGAAATCCACAAATGGTAGATGACACGAAAGAAGCTTTAAAGCGCCGTGGTTTGACGATGAATCGTCGAGGTGAGGGAAATATTGCAGTAGAAAATTACTGGTAATAAATGATAATTAAAAGAACTTTAAAATTATTTTTATGGATATGTTTATTAATGGACAAACATATCCATAAATTCACGAATTTCAGAAATTGCGCTGTCTACATCGCTTGAAAGCCAAGTCGGTTCAAAAAGGCCTGCATAATGTTCTAAACGGTCTTGGGGAACAACTAAGCGAACAGGACAATCTTCTTCAAGTAAACGCCAAGGCAAAATCGGAACTTCATTGTCCAGAAAAATATTGATATTACGAATATCAACAATCATGGCGTTAATGCAGTCAGGAAATGGCATGACTGAAAACTCTTCAGTACGACGACGAAAATACTCCAGATCACCCCATTTGAGTTCATAACTTGGTTTATTAAATTCAATAATACCAATGAGATGCTCATCTCTTGTCTGGTGGATATAACATTGATGTGTGACGTCAGTGTCGAGATCAAGAGTTACGTTTTGCTGACGATACATCATAAAATAGAGCGGCTTTAAAACAAGGGGGCTTATTATAGCCTATTTTCTAAAAAGTAAGCGCTAAAACATATTGTATTACAAATGGGATATAGATGAAGTGGGTGAATAATTAGAAATTATTTTTAATTGTCTAAATTTATGTGTGCAAATTTTATACTATTTTTATTATTTTAAAAGTAGAGTTTTGCAATCACAGACACCTTAGCATAATGCTTTTTCACACAACGCAACAAAGCAAATTGCTATGATGAATATAAAGTTAATGATAATAGAAGAGGGGAAAGAAGATGCATGACTTTTCAAAACCACCTCATGTGACGAGTCCTGAAGAAACTGCGAAAAAAAGAAGATTGCCAGTTTATATTTTAATTATTGTTGGGCTTTTTCTTCTTGCACTTATTGTCTATATGGTCGCTGACCATAAACAGACTCCTAAAGAAGAGGGAGCTTTTCAAAATGAGACCACACCACATGTAATTAAGGGTAGTACTGATTTAAATTTAAAGACCTATATAGGATAATAAACGAATCAGTTTATCTTGATATCAAGCCTTTAGGTGTAAACCTGAAGGCTTTTTTGCAACCTTTTGCATCAATTTGTTGTATTTATGCAGAAGTGTGTTGATTAGAAAATATTCAAAACATAATGTGAGATAGACCGCATTCATCGTCATTTTTTACAACGAATGGTGTTTCCTAGAGATAACACTGAAAAAGAACATAACAAGTGAGGACATAACAATATGAATGATTTTTTTGATGGGCCTCGCGGCGCTCAATTTGATGCCATGTATTACTGGGACCAGTTTCATCCTATTCTGGCTGCAATAGTAATCTTATTAGTTGGTTGGATCATTGCTTTATTGGTAGCAGCAGGTGTGAAAAAGCTTCTACAAAAAGTAAATACTAATGCCAAACTATCTTCAGCCACTGGCCGAGCCCCAAATATTGAAGGACTGATATCCAAGGTTGTATTCTGGTTTATTTTGATCTTAGCTGTTGTAGCGGCTCTAAATGTGCTCAACATTAGTGGAGTGAGTGGCCCGTTCAGCAATATGGTGAATCAGGTACTTGTTTACATTCCAAATATTATTGCTGCTGTGGTGGTGGGTTTTATTGGTTGGATCGTTGCTCGACTGGTGCGGGCAGGGGTTACCAATGTTTTATCCAGAACTCAACTCGACGATAAATTAAGTAATGAAGTAGGTGTAGGTGGAATTAGCCAAAATATTGGTGAGATTCTTTACTGGCTTGTATTATTACTTTTCCTTCCGATTGTTCTTTCAATATTAGGACTAACCGGCTTACTCATCCCAGTTCAGAATATGGTAAATGAAGCAGTTGCTTTCCTACCAAATATCTTTATTGCTGGCGTTATCGTTTTTGTTGGTTATATCTTGGCAAAAATTGTACGCGGCATTGTTGAAGGTCTAATTAATAGCTTAGGAGTTCAGGCTCAAGCGGAAAAAATTGGTCTTTTCAAAAGCTCTAATGTAGGTAAATTCCTAGGTTCGTTTGTTTTTGCCATCATTATTATTACCACATTGATTGTAGCGTTCGAAGCTTTAGGTATTGAGACAATTTCTCAGCCAGCAACAGCAATGCTGAATGAAATCTTACAAGCAATTCCAAACATTATTGCGGCTGGTTTAATTTTACTGGTTGCCTATATTGTTTCTCGTTTTGTTGGACGTTTGGTTGCAGAGTTAATTGCTGGAACTGGTGTTGATGAAATTCCTGCCAAATTAGATGTACAACGCTTTTTAGGTCAAACTAAAGTTTCTAGCGCTGTCGGTTGCCTAATCGTATTCTTTACGATGCTTTTTGCAGTATCTGAAGCAGCGGATCGTCTTGGTTTCGACCAAATCAGTGGTCTAATTGCGATGTTTATCCATTTCGGTGCAAACATTCTATTGGGTGCTGTAATTCTAGTAATTGGTTTCTGGCTAGCGAATATTGTGGCGAATGTGGTTCAACGTGGCGAATATAATAGCTCGCGTTGGTTAGGCAGTTTAGTTCGTGTCTTAATTATTGGTCTTGTACTTGCGCTTGGTTTAAGAGCGATGGGCATTGCGGATTCAATTGTTAATCTTGCATTTGGTTTGACTCTAGGCGCGGTTGCAGTGGCTTTCGCTCTTGCATTCGGTTTAGGTGGTCGCCAACCAGCAGAAAGACTTTTAACTGATTTGCTTGATAAAGCTAAAAAAGAAGCGAATCAACCAAACCCTCTTTACCAACCACCTTCAAGTACGAGTAGTGCAGCTCCAGCCACCACTACATCTACGCCAACAACTCCACCATCAACAGTTTCATCTGATGCAAAACCAGCGGATTCTGTACAGGTGAATCCAGCGCAACCGCCAGTGAATAAACCGTTTGGTTCGACAGGCGAAAATGATGAAATTTAAGGGAATTAAATTAAATTTCAGATAAACAGTACAAAAAATCTTTGATTTTTGTGATAAGTTCGACCACTCTATATTGAGTGGTCGTTCTTTTTTGGCCGTTATAAAAACAAATAAGTGAGGAAAATACGATGAAAAAACCAGGTCGTTTTTTAGCACCGATTGTCATTGCCGGAATTACGGTAGGTTTTTTAGCGAGTGCTTATAAATTTGTATTTAGTAAGTCGGAAAGCTCAAAACAAGCTACTTCTCAGCCACAAGATGCACAAAATGCATCAAATAGTTCGAAAAACTCAAATTAGCTTATACGTATTGGGCAGCAGCATAGGCGGAAGACCATGCCCACTGGAAGTTATAGCCCCCTAAATGTCCGGTAACATCAAGTACTTCGCCAATGAAAAACAGTCCTTTCTGCTTTTTACTTTCCATGGTCTTGGAAGATACTTCCGTTGTATCTATTCCACCTAAAGTAACTTCAGCGGTACGATATCCTTCTGTTCCAGACGGTTTAACTGCAAAGCCATGTAACTGCTTGGCAATATGATCTAGCTGTGCATCACTGATATTACCAATCGCTGTTTCGCTCTGCTCTGACCAGATGAGTTGTTGTAACTCCTGTACGATACTTTTGGCAGTAAATTCATTAAGAAGAGTACGTAATAAAACTTTAGGCTGCGCTTTCTTTTTATCTTTTAAATAAGTTGCCAAATCTTGGCTTGGGAAAAAGTCAATTTTAAAACTTTCTCCTGAATTCCAATAATTTGAAAGCTGCAAAGAACTTGGTCCACTCAAGCCACGGTGGGTAAATAATAACGCTTCAGTAAAGCTATTTTTTGAGTTGCTTAACGTCACATCCAAAGCATTACCACTTAAGCGTGTGGTGACTTCTTTAATGTGATCTGAAAAAGTAAATGGAACTAAACCTGCACGAGTTGGGAAAACCTGATGACCAAATTTTTGTGCCAGTTCATAGCCAAAACCAGAACCGCCTAATGTTGGAATCGATAGTCCACCAGTAGCCACCACTAATGATTCACAAGTAAATTGACCTTGATTGGTGTTTAGTGAAAATCCACCTTTTTCCAAGGGCGTAATTTGTCCAACTTCGCAATGGGTTTTGATATCCACATTTTTAGTTTTATTACATTCACTCACAAGCATTTCTAAAATTTCTTTAGCACCGTTTAGAGTAAATAATTGTCCATGTTTACGCTCTTCATAAGCAATTTTATAGTCACATATCAAGCCAATAAAGTCCCAGTTACTGTAGCGTGACAGGGCAGAAATAACAAAATGCGGATTATGAGAAATAAAGTTGTCAGGTTCGACATACAGATTGGTAAAATTACACTTACCACCACCTGACATTAAAATCTTTTTACCAATTTTATTGGCTTTTTCTAAAATTAAAACCGAGCGCCCTCGTTTAGCAGTATGTGCAGCCAACATGAGTCCAGAAGCACCTGCACCTAAGACAATGACATCGACATGACTGTTAGACATAAGAGATTCTCGATTAATCTTGAAAATTTAAAAGGGGCATATATTATCACGTGGATACTTGCTCGTGCCAAAGTCATTCGCTGCTGTTCGAGTCAGAACGACAGAAAATAGTGAAAGTTTCTGCGATTAATTTGATTTGTATTGGTTTTTGACGAGTTTAGCGAATGAAAAAGTTTTGATTACTTTTATAAAAAGTAATGAATGAGCTGTTCATATGAGATGTATAAACAGCAAGACTCTGTCGCGAAAGGAGGTTTTTATGGTTATTTTTCTCTAAGCTAAATTACGAATAACTTAGCCCTTGCTGATTATGATCAAAGGTCAAAATTTTGCTTTATTTGATTTTCCCTTGTAAACCACCAGAATGAATTGCCAAAATACGATTTCCTTCAGGAAAGTAATTATTTTTGATAAGATCAAACAGACCGAACATCATTTTTCCCGTATAGATCGGTTCAAGTGGTACAGCGTATTGCTCTTCAAATTTTTGGATAAATGCGAGTAACTCAGGTGAAGTTTTAGCGTAACCACCACAGCAGTAGGCATCTGTCAGTGACCAATTCTGTTTTTTAGTCCACTGCATAATATCTTGTTTTAGAAAATTACCTTTTAATGCAGAAAATCCTAAAACGTGTTGATGTAGTGAACTTCTTTCAATCAGACCTGAAATAGTTCCTCCCGTACCTACGGCACAGCAAATGACATCATAGTTTTGCAAATCACTTTGGCTGAGAATTTCTTGACAGCCTTGTACTGCTAAATCATTAGTACCGCCTTCAGGAATGAGATAGGTTTTTGGAAAATGATTGTGTAATTGTTGAAGATAATTCCCATCATTTCTCAAACGATATTCATTACGTGAGACGAAATGCAACTGCATTCCTAACTTTTGAGCGTTTGCTAACGTTGGGTTAAGTGGTTGTGTGGCGAGTTCTTCTCCACGAATAATACCTACACTTTTTAAGCCAAAAAGATGAGCAGCATAGGCGGTCGCAGCAATATGATTTGAATAAGCTCCGCCAAATGTCAAAATACGGGTTACCCCTTGTTTTTGGGCTTCTAATATATTGTATTTTAATTTAAAAAATTTATTACCCGAAATTTGAGGGTGAATTAAATCGAACCGTTTAATGTCGAGATGTACGGAATAAGATAGGTTAATAGACTGATAGGGAACAGATGGAACAATGTGATCAAACATTAGAAATTGAGAAAATAATGATTGATCACATTGTAGCTTTTTAAACAGAATTTTAAAAAACTAATTAAGAGCTTGTGTCGACAGAGGTAATCACTGACATACCTGGACGTAAGTATTCAAATCCTTCCTGATTTGGATCTATCGTAATACGTACCGCAATACGCTGAACCACTTTGGTAAAGTTACCAGTCGCATTATCTGGTTTTAAGACACTAAATTCTGAACCCGCAGCTGGTGATATTTGTTCAACATGGCCTGTAAATTTTTTGTGTTTCATAGCATCGACTGTAAACCATGCTTTTTGCCCAACTCGCATATTGGCAATTTGAGTTTCTTTGAAATTGGCAATTACCCACGTTTGTTGGGGAATCAAATAGAGTAATTGTGAACCAGCAGCTACGTATTGACCAACACGAGGGTTTACTTCACCAAGCTGTCCATTCATTGGGGCAATAATGACACTATAATCTTTGGTGGTTTGTGCTTGGTCTAATTGAGCTTTAGCACTAGAGACCTGTGCCTCTAACCCCGCTTTAGCCACTTGTGCTGTTTTTAAAGCTTCTTCGGCTACTAAAACATTTGCTTCTGCCTGTTTGAGTGCCGCAAGGTTATTTTCTGCATCTGCTGCTGCTTTATCTTGTTCAGATTTAGATGCAGCTCCACTATTACCCAACTGTTGATAACGTCTGAGCTGCGCTAAAGAGAGTTGGTATTGAGCTTTAACTTGATCAACTTTGGCTTGTGCTGCCACAATATCAGCTTGTTTCTGAGCAATGGATTGGGTTTGATTGGCTAAGGTATTTTTAGCCTGTTCAACGCCTGAAGCAGCTTGTGTGACTTTTTGATCGTAAGTGGTTGCATCAATATGCATTAACACTTGACCCTTTTTGACATGGTCAAAATCTTTTACTAATACGTCTTTAACATAGCCATTAATCTGAGAAGATAAAATGGTAGTTTTACCTTTGACATAACTATTGTCAGTTTGTTGGACACTGGTTGCAAAAGGTCCAATTCTCCAAGCCCATAAAATTACTAAAATACCGACTATTAGAACTACCAGCATCCACAATAAAGTAGAGCGCTTGGTCGGAATGAGTTTACTTGCAGGTGCTGGTTCGTTAGACGGAGCAGGGGCTGCTTGAGGTGGAGTTTGTTCTGGTTTGTTTTGATCATCTGACATATATAAATCTCAATTTCTATTTCATCAAAAATGAAAGCCATTAAGGACGGCTAATTCCTCTGCGCTGTAGATATTTGCTTCGTGCAATATTAAATCCACCCCATAAGAGCAGAGCGACAGCAAAAATACCATTTAATGCAATAACATCATTGTAGGCGCGTACCTGAGCCTCACGAGTCACAACTTGATTGAGTGATCGCATGGATTGAGCAGTTTGTAACGCTGGATCATTCGTTGTGATGGCCGCGCTACGTTGATAGGTTGAAAGTCTTTGAGCGACTAAAGGGTCTGCTTGTTCTAAATCTTTAATCATCTCTGCTTGATAGTTTTGCGTACGATGCTGTTGATAGGTCGAGAAGAAGGAGGAGCCGACTAAGCCACCGAAAGTTTGCGTAGCAGAAAATAATACGATGAAGGTCACTACATAAGATGGACCTTTAGCCAGTGTTTGCGCAAAGCCAATTAAAAGTAATGGTCCAATAAATAAGCCACCTGCAAAGCCCACTAAGAATTGACTTGCAAAGAAGTTTACCGGCCGAACATCACTGGTTAAGTGATAATCTAGTCCACAAGCGACCAAAATCAGAAACTCTGCGAAAAGTAAATGGAAGATAATTCGTTCGCGTGAAAAAGTAAGCGCACTAAAAAGTGTTCCACTTAAAATTCCCACCAATATGATGACATAGAGTGGAACAAACTGATCAGGACCCATTCCCATCGTTTTTAAAAAATTAACGGCAGCATAGCTTTGTTCTGACATTAATAGTCGGATTGCAAATGCACCAAAAATAAAGCGTAGAGTTGAAGAGGCGCCTAGCCAACGGGTCATAATGAGTGGGTTAGCACGATAGTGTTCGTAGAGTAAACCGAGCACAACTAAGCTAAAACCTGCAATTAATACGTAAGCAAGCCATTCACTATTAAACCACCATAAAATTGGACCTTGCGTTAGCACAATACATAAGCATGCAAAACCTGGGGCTAGCAAAGCAAAGGTGAAGAAATCCTGTTTCTCGAACACATAGATTCTTAAGCTACGTGGTAATTTCAATGAAACGACCATGGCTAAACAGCAAAGCGCTAAACCAAGCTCAAACGTATAAAGGACAGACCAACTGTCTGTATTTACAAGAAATGGAGAAATAATCCAGGCTAGAGGTACGCCGAGCTGCTGAAAACCGAAGGCAATATATATTCCTTTTGCCATGTCGGCTTTTTTGAAAGCCTGCATGGTGTAATACATACCTAACGAGCTCAATGGTGCACCAGCTAAACCAGCAACGACCCGAGCAAATAACGCCATTTCATAGGTATGCACAAAAATATGTAAAATAAGCACAACAATAAAAATTGCTAAGCCTATTTCTGAAAATAGGCGTAAACCATATTGTTGTCTGGCTTTAAATAAAATTAGATTTGAGCTGACATTTGCCATGACATAGGCCGCAGGCAGCCAAGCCGCTTCAGAAGGAGTGAGCCCATACTCGCCTTGAATTAAAGGTAAATTTGCCGTAATAAAGCCATTACTTAAGCTTGCCGAAAGGGCGACAAATAAACCGATAAAAAAGTAAATAAACCGCTTAGGTACAGAATGTACAATGGCGGCTGGTGAACCAGGCAGAGTTGGTTGTTCTTCTGGAGTCCAATCTGGAGGTGTTTCTAAGTAACGAGGCGTTTTACTCATTCTATCCCTCGAATTTTTTGTATTTGAATACCATGAAATAGTAATTCAATTGCTCGTTTTGCTAAGCGAGTCTGTTCTTCTGGCTCATGTCCTTGAAATGAAGAACCTAACATTGCTGTGACCATTGCATAGTCATCGGCAGTAAGATCAGCTCTGCACAGTTGTTGTTTTATCGCATTTTCAATCAGTGGGTTAAGTGCATTGTTTCGCCGGTCATAAATTTTTAACATAATTGGGTCTTGTCGATCAATTACTCTCCAAAAATCTTGCAAAATTGCGAGCTTGGGAAGTTGTCCAATATGTCCTTCAATTAAACGAAATAAACCATCCTCGAATTGTTGAAAATAAGCTGCTTTTTGCTCTAGCTGTGTAATCGCACGCTCTAAGAGGGCGCTAATTAACACCTTGCGATCACCAAAATTACGATAGAACGTCGCTCTTCCTACCCCAGCATAATCAATGACGACTTGTAAAGGGACATTAATGCCATGAATACGAAAACATTCTTCGGCTGCATTGAGTAATTCATCCCGATTATGGGCAGCAATTTTTTGACGTTTACTCATGTCATCGTTTAGAGAATTTTGAAGTTAGATATTTAACGGACATTTTTGTCCGTTGTGAAGATAAAAATTGTAAAAACATGAAAATTCATTTTTCATCATTTATATTTTGTGCTCTTTTAAATGCGTCATAAAAAGCTGCTAGAATACCGCGCAATTACATGATGCTAGGCTAGCCCAATGTTTGACTCTCTTATTCCTCTCTTTTCAATTGCAATGGCATTGATGCTTGGAGCAATAAGCCCAGGGCCAAGTTTTATTTATGTAGCGCAAAATTCAATTTCCAAATCACGTAAACATGGTTTGTTTACAGCATTAGGAACGGGTACAGGTGCGGCTCTATTTGGCCTATTAGCTGTTATGGGATTACAGGCAGTTTTATTGGCTGTGCCTTCTGCATATTTAATTTTAAAAATTGGCGGTGGGCTTTATTTACTTTGGCTTGCTTTTAAAATTATTAAACACGCCAAAGAACCAATTGCAGTTGAAAACGATTCAAAATCGAAAATGACTTATAAACAGGCATATCGATATGGTTTGATTACTCAGTTAAGTAATCCAAAAATCGCAGTCGTGTTAGCAAGTGTATTTACTGCTTTACTGCCGAAAGAAATCCCAAATTATTACTACGTCGCATTACCAGTGATTTGTTTTATGATCGACGCTGGTTGGTATTCATGTGTTGCGATGTTGTTATCTTCAGAGAAGCCTAGAACAATGTATTTAAAGGCAAAAACTGGTGTTGACCGAGTTGCTGGAAGCATTGTTAGCCTATTGGGTTTAAAGTTAATTTTCTTCAAATGATAAGTCTTTAATTAAAATATCTAATAAATCCAAAGCCAGCTGTTTATAGTCTGGCTTTATTTTTGCGCAAAATATATACAAATTGAAATATCTTTTTTAGCATTTAAATATTTAAAAAGTGGTAACTTAATAAATAAAACAAAAAGAAATGAGGATCACGTTATGAAAAAACTAATGGTGAGCATTTCTGTAGTTTTTCTCATCTTAACTACAGGATGTGAGATGAGAACGATGAGCAAGCAACCACCGGCAAATGAGCGGACCATGAGTATTGTTGGTACTCCGGTTCATGAAAAGGATTATAAAATTTCCGATATCCAAGCGAATAATCATGAGCAATCTAACTATTAAGTTACTTGCTGGATGCTTAACTTACTGTATTTTGAATGTGGCAAATGCCTGTGAACCTGCATCTCTAGATTGGGAGCTTTTTCAGGAAAAATATGATTTAAATCATGATGGAATGTACAGCCTAAAAGAATTTCAACGTGTTGATGATTTCTATCCTTATAACTGGCCTACAGATAAACGTTTTCAAGGTGAGAACAAGCAAGCAGGGCTATTTCATTATTTAGATGCAAATAAGAATGGTTATTTAACAAATGAGGAGTTAGGAAACATACATGTTTTATTTAATAACCCTTGTGAAGGGTGGCCGTGGTCGTAATTTAAATTCACTTATTTATGTTTCTTCAGAACTCAGATTTTAAAAAATAAAAAAGCTTCCAATTTAGGAAGCTTTTTTATGAAGGCAGATTAAGAAACTTTATCGCCTGGTTTTGCACCGCTATCTGGAGAAATAATGAAAATCCCTTCACCATTTCCAGCAGCAAGTACCATTCCGTTTGAAATACCAAAACGCATTTTACGCGGTGCAAGATTAGCAACCATGACGACCAGTTTGCCTTTTAAATCTTCTGGTGTGTATTGGCTACGAATACCACTGAATACGTTACGTGGTTCAGCTTCACCAACGTCTAAAGTAAGTTGAAGTAATTTATCTGAACCTTCAACAGTACCTGCCTCAACGACCTGAGCAACACGTAAGTCAACTTTTAAGAAGTCTTCAATACCAATGATTTCTGCTTCACCAACAGCTGAAACTGGAACCGCTTTTTTCTCGGCAGCTTTGTCCTTTTTCGCCGTCGCTTTAGTTGCTTCTGGAGCAGGAGTACCTAAAGATTCTTTAGATGCATCTACCATTGCGGCAACAGCTTTTGGATCAACACGTTGCATGAGTGGTTGGAACTGCGCAATCTCATGGCTTACAAGAATTTGTTTACGTGACTCAAAATTGAAGCTTTCAAGTTTTAAGAAACTTTGGACTTGCTCAGCCAAAGTTGGAAGAACTGGAGCTAAATACACAGCTAATTGACGGAACAAGTTGATACCAACCGAGCACACATCAAGAACTTGTTGTTCTTGGCCTTCTTGTTTAGCGAGAGCCCATGGCTTTTTCTCGTCAATATATTGGTTGGCACGGTCAGCAAGTGCCATAATTTCACGAATAGCGGTCGAGAATTCACGAGCCTCAAAAGCTTGAGCGATTGAGTCACCTGCATCAATAAAACTTTGTACCAACTCAGGCTCTGCGCATTCAGCAGATAAAGTATTGTTAAAGTTACTGTTGATAAATTTAGCGCAACGGCTCGCAATATTGACGACTTTACCGACTAAGTCAGAATTTACTTTTTGAATAAAATCATCAAGGTTTAAATCAGAGTCTTCAACTTTATCTGAAAGTTTAGATGCAAAGTAGTAACGTAAATATTCTGGATTTAAATGCTGTAAATAAGTCTCAGCTTTAATGAAAGTACCACGAGACTTAGACATTTTTTGTCCGTTCACCGTCAAGAAACCGTTCACAAATAAGCCTGTTGGAGTGCGATAGTTCGCCCCATCTAACATTGCAGGCCAGAACAATGCGTGGAAATAAACAATGTCTTTACCAATGAAATGGTACACATCGTTTTGGCTGTCTTTTTTCCAGAAATCATCAAAACTTAAATCTGGACGTTTCGCTTTGATGTAATTTTCAAAACTAGACATATAACCAATTGGCGCATCTACCCAAACATAAAAGTATTTATTTGGCGCATCTGGAATCTCAAAACCAAAATAAGGTGCATCACGGGAAATATCCCAATCGGTTAAACCCGACTCAAACCATTCATCGAGTTTGTTTGCAATCGAAATAGGTAAGCGACCTTCATCACGGGTCCATTTCTGTAAATACTCAGCAAAATTCGGTAGTTTAAAGAAATAGTGATCTGAAGATTTTTCAACTGGTGTTGCACCACTTAACGTTGAACGTGGGTTGAGTAACTCAGTTGCATTATAGGTCGTACCACAAACTTCACATGAGTCGCCGTATTGGTCTTCTGCCTTACATTTTGGGCATGTACCTTTAATGAAACGGTCAGACAGGAACATGCCTTTTTCTGGGTCAAATAATTGAGTTACAGGGCGAACTGCAATATTTCCAGCTTCACGGTTTTTAATATAGATATCTGTTGAACGTGCTTTATTTGCATCGCTATGAGTTGAATCATAGTGATCAAAATGGACACCGAAGCCATCAAAATCACGGATATGTTCTTTTTGAACATTCGCAATTTGTTCTTCTGGGCTAATACCATTTGCCTCAGCACGTAGCATGATGGCAGTACCATGAGCATCATCCGCACATACATAAGTCACATCATGACCCATTGCCCGCATGGCACGAACCCAGATGTCTGCCTGGATGTAACCGAGTAAATGACCCATGTGAATTGGACCATTGGCATAAGGGAGGGCATTAGTGACTAAAATTTTACGCACGGATTTCATTCTCTCATTCGTATTTATAAGGTGGAAGATTTTAACTGATGCAGGGAGATAAGCAAAGATTAATAATCTTTGCGGGAGAACAAGCAATTTGTAAAAAACGGATTTTAATTGAGAAGTTGCTTCTCTTTAGAACAGATAAACAAATCGAAAAATATTTGAATCTTCCTGTATTGTCTTTGTTTCAAATTGCAGTTACGTTCAGAAAATAAGCCATAAAGATGTATAACTAATAACTTATTCAGGTAATTTTTTAATTAACTACGAGGATAACAACGATGACTACTGAAAATAAATTAGATGACTTAAAGGCAAAAGCGGCAGATGCAAAAGTACAAGGTGAAAAAGCTTTGGATGATTTAAAGGAAAATGTAAAAGCTAAAGAAGCTGCTGGTAAAGAAGCGGTTCAAGATAAAGTAGATGAATTAAAAGCAAAAGCGGCAGACGCAAAAGTACAAGGTGAAAAAGCTTTGGATGATTTAAAAGAAAATGTAAAAGAGAAACAAGCTGCTGGTAAAGAGGCGGTTGAAGAAAAAGCAAGTGATTTGAAAGGTAAACTTGAGGATGCTCAACATACCTTGCAAGATAAGTTCGATCATTTACGTACAGAAGCGGGCCATAAACTTGATGATGCCAAAGCCAAAGCAGCCGAGTTAAAAGATGAAGCTGCAACAAAATTCGATGAGTTAAAAACGCAAGCAACAGCGAAATTTGATGAGTTGAAGAAAACAGCAACTGATAAGTTAAATAAATTAAAGCACCATGATTCTGATGAATAAGTTTATTTAATCTAAAATCTGCACTCCTTACCTAAAAGATGAGATTGGAAGTTAGTAATTATTCATCCCAAGGCGAGCGAGTGCGGACCAATACTGTTACACTATCTCCATTAAGCTGTAATGATCTGTTTTTGGAGTAAACAATATGTCTTGGCTTTCTTCATTAAAGTCTGTTTTTTCACCTGCACAAGAAGTGAAAGAAGATGAAATCCAAACCGTACTCCAAAATTATTTACTACCGCATTCAAAAGATGCTTTAAAAGAGCGCATTAGTCAGCTTCAAGTTCAAGGTCGAGTATTACAACTCACTATTAATACATTTCCTGATGAAAAAGAGCATTTGCAGCAAATTCATGATGACTTGGCTGGGGCTTTAGAAAAGTGTGGTATTGAAGAACTAAACCTACATGTGGTTCAACAGAAGCGCCCTACACAAGAAAGTTCGAACCTACCTCCTGTGTTAGATGCTTCATCTAAATCAGAACCAGATCCAAATAATCCGCCTATCCAAAAAGCTGCTCCACAGCAGAGAGATGTTCCACTTCATCCTCGCATTAAGCATGTTATTTTAGTTTCTTCGGGCAAGGGTGGTGTTGGTAAATCAACAACCACTGTCAATTTGGCACTTGCCTTGCAAAAGATGGGGCTGAAAGTTGGGGTTTTAGATGCCGATATCTATGGCCCAAGTATTCCGACTATGCTGGGAAATGCTGGCAAAACTCCTCTTATTGAAAGTGAAAATTTTGTGCCTTTAGATGCTTACGGTATGGCTGTGCTTTCTATTGGACATCTAACTGGCGATAACAACACACCTGTCGCGTGGCGTGGACCGAAGGCGACGGGTGCTTTAATGCAGTTATTTAATCAAACCCTTTGGCCTGATTTAGATGTATTGATGATTGATATGCCGCCTGGTACTGGTGATATTCAACTTACGCTTGCACAGCGTATTCCAGTGACTGGTTCAATCATTGTGACTACGCCACAAAATGTTGCCTTGCTTGATGCGACCAAAGGAATTGAGCTGTTTAATAAAGTGGGTATTCCCGTGTTAGGTGTCGTTGAGAACATGTCGACCCATATTTGCTCTAACTGTGGTCATGAGGAGCAAATTTTTGGTATTGGCGGTGGTGACAAGCTCTCTGAACAGTACCATATTCCATTATTAGGTCGCTTGCCTCTAAATGCTCAGATCCGTGAGCATGCTGATCAGGGTAAACCTAGTGTTGTAGCAATGGATGACGCTGCTGATAGTTATATTGATATTGCCAAAGCGATGTGGGAACAGGTTGAAAAAATTCCTCAGCGTTCACGTGATGACAAACGTATTTTCTAAAACATCTCTAACCCGACTTTAAGTCGGGTTTTTATTATTTGGTTAAAAGTAAAATTTAAAGTACTGAATCTAAATAACAAAGCTAAACTTGAAATTGGCATGTAGATTGCTACTTTACACTTTTTAAAAAGAAAGGGTAAAAAATGCAATTTAAATGTGCTTTTGGCGTAATCAGTTTATGTAGCGCCCTATTTTTAGTTGGATGTAATGATGACAACTCAACCGTCTCAGAAACACCAACAGTTCAGGAACAAAAACAGAAATTACAACCGATTATTATTCAAGGTGCTTTACCTGTAGAGTCGGAACAGATGGCTTCTAAATTGCAAGATGTGAAAGCTGAAACTATAGGTGGTTGGATATTCTGGAAGGGAACCTACAATGGTTACCCCATGATTATCTCTAAAACTCGCATGGGCATGAGTAACTCAGCTGCTGCAACTGCTTTGGCTATCGAGCGTTATAAACCAATTGCGATTATTAATCAGGGAACATCAGGCGGGCATGACCCAGACCTACACGTTTACGATATTGTTTTAGGAAAATATGCGACAAATATTGGTGCATTTAGAACGCCTAAGCAGCCAGTAGGTGGTGGATCAAATTCACTCACATGGGTTGAGGCTTTTGATGTTTTGCCAACTGATGAATCTGATCCAGAACCTATTGCAATTCGTAAGTTTGAAGGTAACCAAGAGCTATTAATGGCGGCTCATAAAGTCCGTTATGACAAAGGCGAGGTGGTTGAAGGAACGATTGGTTCAGCAGATGTTTGGAATAATGAACTTGATCGTATTCAATTTTTCCACCAACGTTATGGCACTTCTGTTGAGGAAATGGAAGCGGCGTCAGTTGCTCAAATTGCCAGCCAGTTTAATGTTCCTTTTCTAGGAATTCGAATTTTATCTAATAACATTACTAATAATGGAGCTTATGACCCAGGCACAGGAGAAGCTTGCCAAGAGTATGTTCTCAATGTGGCTGAAGAATATATGAAATCAAAACTACCAAAATAATAATTTAAAACTAAGCAAGAAGACCGAAGTCTTTATAAAACTTCTTCTTTTTGCTTTTTCTGGCGATGTCTACTTTTCCAGTTTTTAATGACCATCCAACGCCAGAAAATTTCTGTGCATAAATATAAAATGACCGCAAAGACGAAAGCTTCTACAATCAGGCCTGTCATCAAAATTTTCGCAAGACTAAAATCAATGTGCCCATGGCCGAAATGAGTAATCCAGCGGGAAATCTGGTGCAATACACCTAGTAGCATTTCTTTGTTGATCATATGCACATGAAAAATATGTGCACCAAACCAAAAACCAATATATAGAATCGGAACTAAAGTAAGGGGGTTACTTAGCCAAGCCAGCATTAAGCTAATTGGTAAATTTACTTCGAATAGTAAGACCGCCATCACAATAAACACACTGTGAAAAGGGATAGGCAGTAAACCAAAAAAAGTTCCAACAAAAACAGCTCGGGTAATTGATTTTCGATTGACATACCAAAGCACAGGATTCAAGGTCTTTTTACCAAAAATCCTTAGAAATTTCATATTTGAAACTTTCTCGGGTGAGGGAAGCCAAGATTGAAAAAAGTGCTTTGCCATAATCATTAAGGTAGTAGAGCGCGGTGCTGTAAATAAAAATATCAGAAACAATATATGAATTGAAACTTATTAAAAGCTTAAAATTTAAACTTACCATCACTATATATTTTTTATTATAAAGACTTTTGATGGAAAAATAGACTTAAAATAAAAATACTTATGTTACTTAAGTAAGAAACTATTTAAAAAGCATGACAACTGACTGTAAAGTTTTCTTTATCGCTTTTTGCGGTAATTATATAAGTTTATGTTTTTAATATTTTTATTTTAAATTTAAAAACGATTTTAAAAATTTTGTCTTACAATTACCTTTTGCCATGTGACAGGATATCTATTAATCTGAGATGACTATATTGTGAGGTCATTCAATGATTTCATGGCTTTTTATTGGCTTAGTAGCCACAATTTTACTTACACCTGGTCCAACGAACACTTTACTCGCTTCTTCAGGCGTGCAAGTAGGATTACGGAAGTCAGTAAAACTTATTCCAGCAGAAGTTTTGGGTTACGTGATCTCTATTTCTGCATGGGGAATGCTGATTGGTAAAGTGTCCACCACATTGCCATTGCTGCCGCCTATTCTTAAGCTATTGAGTGCTTGTTATATTATTTTCTTAGCTATTAAGTTATGGCATACGGCAAATCAAGAAGTTGAATTAAATCAGCCTACGATCCGTACTCGTGAATTATTTTGTGCAACCTTATTAAATCCTAAAGCTTTACTCTTTGCTTCAGCAATTTTTCCTGTGGCTGCATGGAGTGATTTTCATATTTATATGATTCATATGATGGCTTATTTAGCGCTTATTACGCCAATTGCCTTATTCTGGATTTTCTTAGGATCACTTTTAGCTTCTAAGAAAGTTGCGTGGTTAAATCAGACGAATTTGCAAAAAACAGCTTCACTCGTTTTAGTCAGTTTTTCAATTCCTATCAGTTATTCTGCTTTACTTAGCCTTTAAAAGTACTGTCGAGCTATTCTTTTAGGTTGAGTGGCTCTGCATTGTTTTCATAATTGCTTTTTTAAGTTAAAGTACGTCGAAATCAATGAAATTACCTTTTGGATAGAAAATACATGGCCATTAAGTCTGATCGTTGGATTCGCGAGATGAGCGAAAAACACGGCATGATTGAACCTTATGCAGAGAATCAAGTCCGTTTTGATAAAAATGGTGAAAAGTTGATTTCCTACGGGGTCTCTAGCTATGGTTATGATGTACGCTGTGCCCGTGAATTCAAGGTTTTTACTAACGTACATTCTGCAATTGTCGATCCAAAGAATTTTGATGACAAAAGTTTTATCGACATTGAATCTGATGTTTGCATTATTCCGCCAAACTCATTTGCTCTAGCGCGTACAATTGAATATTTCCGTATTCCTCGTAATGTATTGACCGTATGTTTAGGTAAGTCGACCTATGCTCGCTGCGGTATTATTGTAAATGTGACTCCATTAGAACCTGAATGGGAAGGTCACGTAACTTTAGAATTTTCAAACACTACTAATTTACCTGCACGCATTTATGCAGGGGAAGGCGTAGCACAGATGCTATTCTTTGAAAGTGATGAAGTATGTGAAACATCTTATAAAGACCGTGGTGGTAAATACCAAGGTCAAACAGGCGTTACACTTCCGAAAACATAATTTTTCTTAGATAAAGAAGAGTTTTAAAATAATGGGTCGCTCAGGTGGCCCAATTTTATGGGTAAAATTTACATAAGATGCGTTTATCGGAATAGTGATAAATGACAGTTTCCTTTTGTAGAAAATAATATAATATGATCAATAATTGATTTATTTTTTTGTACTGCATCACAGTATTGAAAAACGAATGTATCGGATATAGGTTGTCTTTTTAGTAGTAATTACTTAGATATCTACTAAATTCAGATAGGCCAAATAAAAAGAAATTAAACAGGATTATGCCCCCAAGGATACGGAGGTCGGCCATGCGACAGTTTACGTCTCTTCATGTAGCGATAGCGCTTGGAAGCTTATGCTTTTCTTCAGCGTATGCTGCGTCTACATTAGTCCCTATGTCAGATTCGGAACTATCCGCAACTCGTGGCCAAGCCTTAATGAGTATGTCTTATATTGCGCCTACTGACTCTGCAAATTTAGAAAAACTACGTGACAGTAATAGTAACGTAGGTTTTTATAAATTGGGCTTAGATGCTGATTTGGAACTGAACGCGAATATTAAAAAATTGCAGCTTGGATGCGGTGGAGCTAATGGTGCGGGTGCATGTGATATTGATATCGATAACTTAAGTCTAAGCGGTCTTTCAGATACTAACGATGGTCGTGCTAGCTCTTCAGCAAAACTAACCAACCCATTTATTGAATTTGCGATTAAAAACCCGAACAGTGCATCGACTCGTGAAGTTGCTGGGGTGAGATTAAGTGCAGAATCCATTCAAGGTCTACTTACTTTTGGTTCAGAAAATACAACTACAAAAAATGGTATTAACTCTTTTAGTGGTTATATGGTGACTCAAGCGACTGGAGGTACGGTTAGTACTTTACAAGCAGTGTCAGGACAAGCTGGATTAACTCAAACAAATTTAGGAACAGCAATTACCGGTAAGGTAAAAAGTACAACAGGGTTTATTACAGCAGACTTCCAGACAACAAGTTATGATTTAGGCTTAAGTAGTGCTTCTGGTAGTTTATCTTTACCTTCCCAAGTTATTTCTGGAAAACGTATTACGACGGCTAATTTAACAGGTACTGCTGTAGTTAGTGGAATTAATTTATCAGGCCCTATCCAGGCAAATGCTCAAGCATGGGGAGCTATCCCGCTTACTATTAGTGGGAATCTGTCTGGTACAATTAATAATTTAGGTGTAAATGTAGCTGTTAATGAGGATTTAGGATATTTCCATAAAGTTAATTTGAATGGTACGGCGGCTTCTTTATCATTACAAGGGCAAAATTTACAGTGGACAGGAGCAAAGTCTGTTTCTCAAGCGGGCTGGTGGTTAGAATTATCAAATCCAATTGATATTGGTGATGTAACCCCTCAATCACAAGTTAAAATTACGGATGACGTGGTAAAAGCCACTTTAGGTAAAGTTAGCCAGTATTTAACTGCTAACCCAATTGAGTGTGGAGCTTTGGCTCTAAATTGTATATTGGGAGATATTAATGTTCAATCAGTTGATTTAACAGGTCAGTACGTTCCTATGAATTTGACGAATTTAGTCTTAAAAAATCAGAGTTTTGCTCCTAACTGCTATGGAAACTTAAAGTTCTGTTAATTTTAAAAGAATGTTATAGCTGATACTTTACATTCATCGGAAAAGTAATTTTTTACATGCTTTTTTTTGCATTTGTGCAAATATTCCGCATAATAGAAATGTGGAAAGGTTGGCAATATCTTTTAGATTTGCCTCATTGTCTAAGGTGAAAAGGATAGATTCACCAGGCATCAAGGATTGTTAAAGAAAAATAAATATGGTGCGCGGCATCGTATAAAACAGGAAGGTCAAGATGACTACACTTAATTATACGGTAAGGTTTCAAAAAACCGTTTTGGCAAGTTTAATCGGGCTTTGTATAAGCCAATCTAGCTTCGCACTCGAAGAACTTTCAGATGCGGGCTTAAGTGAAACTACAGGTGAAGGTATTGCTATCTTGCCACAGAATGCTTATATGGTATTTCGTGGCGCAGGGGCTAATGAAACCTCTAGTCAGATATTAACGGATCGTACTAAAGATACGGGTTATATCAATTATGTACCTGTTGGCCCTTTAAGTATGACAGCAGCAGATACTAATAAAAATGGTTCGGTTGATTCTGGTGATCGTGCGGTTGGTAAAGCAGATATTTTTCTTTATGGTTTAGCACTTTCTAAATCCGATAATGATACGAATAGCCGTATCGCTTCTACTGACGCGGCCGCTGCAATTTCAAGCTGGGGCACTGCCGTCAACCCATGGATTTTTAAAGTTGCGACAGAAAACTCAGTACCTAACTTTAGTGCGACAAATTGTACTGGCGCGTCCGATCCAACTTGCCAAGTCACTTATTTAGCTTTGGAAGCCCCTTTATATGAGGTTGGAACGAAGGACTCTGCCGGTATAGATGCTTATAAGCTGAAATTAGGTTTATGGTCAGATATTTTTGTCCGAAATCCAAATAAAATAAATGGTGCAGCAGACCAATTTAATTATGGCGACTCAAATGGTTTAATTGGTACCAGTACCGATGCAAGCCGTGCAAACCGTCTTCGTTTACAAGGAGTTTGGAATAACTTTAGCTTAAATGGCAGTCGTTTACAGCTTTTCCAAACATTAGGGGGCGCAACATCTGCTGGAGGGATGAGTCCTTTTTATAATGATACTTTGGGTTTAGCTGGAGTTATTCGTTTAAACAGCGGTGATGCATCCAATTTAAGAGCAACCATTACTTCAAATACCCCAACCTCCACAGTGGGGCCATGGGTAAATCGCTATAGCACCCAATATACGGGTGCGCCAAGTAATAGTTCACCTAGCTCAGATTGGTTATATCGTATTCGTAGTCAGACTACGACTGTTACTTCAACGGGTTCATGGACCGCGCCAACTGACAGTGCTATGAATAATGTTTTGCGTTTGAGTACACGTGAGTCTGGAACTACTCAAGGTAATTTGGTAACACCTGCAATTAATGGTGGACTTGCACCAACCTTTGATGCGAATGAAGGTTTATATCTCTATAACCCAAATATTAACCTTGTATTAGGTTCTTTATATCAACCATTGGTTTTAAGCTCAGATGGTAAAAACTTTAGTTTAGAACTTGCTCGTATTCCGAATAAACCAGAAATTTATAAGAAGATTTATACAGACTATAGTGGTGCCGATACTAGTTATTTAGGCTCTACATGTAATATTTATCAATGTGGTGCGAATGTAACCTTAGGCGGTAAAACTTACCAAGGTTCTAGTGCAACGCATAGTAGTATTTCAATTGGTTCCACAGTTTATAATGCAACGAATAATACTTTAGAGGCATTTAAAGGGAACAGTACACAAGATGCGGTTGGTATTTCTTTTGGTAAATTACCTACAGGTACTGTGGCGGCTATAACGCAGACTAAAAACTTTTACCAATTGCAAAATCAAGAGCGCCGTGCAGGTAGTTATAGTTGCGGATTTTTGAACTTAAGTACTTGTTATGATACATGGCAATACCGGACAGCAACAGGCTGGACTGGAAATGCGGGTTCGGGTTTAAGGTTTGACTCGCAAGGCGCTAACTGGGCTAATGTAGATAGTACTGCTTATTATAATCCGACAGTAAATAATACTGGTTATACCTTAGCCGATGCGGGGAATGGAGCTCAGTACACTGTGCCTAATGGTACGCCTTTACCAGATGCACTTTATAACAATGGACGTTGGTCTACTACCACTCCAAATGCAGATTTGAACACCTATAAGCTATCTGGAGCACAAATTAGCTCAGCCATTACTAATAACATGGGTTCAGCTGTAATTGATGGTGTATTAATCCAGCATTTAAAACTGACAACTAAAGGCTTATAAGAGGAGGATAATGATATGAAAAAATTAAGTACTTTAATCCTCACTCTTTGTGCAACGGTTACTCATGCGGAGCTGCAAACTTTAGATAATGAAGCTTTGCAGGCGATTAATGGACAGGCCGGTGCTGATTTATCTTTGATGCTCAATTTAAACCAGACCAGTAATGGTATTTTTGACAATGGTAGTGGTGGTGTCTGTGAGAACGTCGAGTTTTGTCATATTGGTTTGGCGATTAACAAACGTTTTGTACAAGCAGATGCGAGTAAGCCAAGCGGTTGGGCTGAAAACAGTAATAGTGGTAATAAACTTTGGTTGGTATTTAAAGGTGTACAAGGAACTTTAAATATTCAAAAAATGGGGTTGGATGGCGCTGATTTAAAGTATCTGGATAAAAACAATACCGAAATGATTAAGCCTGCTATTCAGCTTAGTTTTAGCGCAGCACAGCCAATTTTAATTCGTAACTTTGGTTTTAATGCTTTATCAATTGAGCAAGATAACTTTACCAGCTCAACAACAGTGCAAGGGTCGAGCGCAAATATGTATGATTATGCATATTTCAAAAAAACAACGTATGCTGCGACTGCTAATAGTGGGAACCAGCAAGTTGCTACAGCTACGCCTTCTGCCTATGACTATGGACGTGAAACTGGTTTTATGGGCTTAATGATGAACGGGAACTTGGCTATTCAAGGAAAAGTCATGGTCTTTAGTTGTGATGGTAGCCATCCTCGTTGTTAAGGGTTAATGTAGATTTCAAAGGAACTGAAGTGATGAAAAAAAATAAAGAAAATCACAGCTCAAAGTTTATTTTAAGTACATTAACAACCAGCATGTTGTTAGTGAGTGGACAAATTTATGCTTTAGAAGCTTTAACAGATGCTGATTTGAGCGCCGTTAATGGACAAGATGGAATCTCGATTCAAACTACTTTTAACGAAATCAATATTGATAATGCTTACTGGGATGACCATGCAGGGACATCGAGTAGTGCAGATCAGGTCTTAAGAGCTCGAGCGAGTGGTGTAAAAGTCCAAAAAAGTAATGCATCGAATCAGCCTTTGAGTACAAATTACCGTTTAGATGTGGGGAGTAATCCAACTACGGGTAAAACTGGGCTCGACTTTTCTATGCAAAGCAGTCCATCACTCATTACTGTGAATAGTTTTAAAGTATGTAATACCTCTGCTACTTGCTCGCCGACAATGGGGCAATTAGCGATTCAAACGACTTCCCCTCTAAATTTGGCACTTACCACCCAAGATGGTCTATTTAATGCAAATAGTCAGTCAAGCATGACGCTTGGTATTAATAATGCCAATATTTATTTAGGGCAATTAGATGTTCGTAGCCAGTTAAATCAGTTAATTTTAAGAAATTTTAACTTTAACTTTGTCGGTAAAGGGGCCATGCTGATTGACCCAACTCGTGGTGTCGTTTTACAGACGAATACGGGAACAAATATTGCTGGTGTAGGGCAAACTCCGAATAGTACCTATGGTTATGTCGATTTTAACCGAGTAGCAGATTCGGCTTCGGGTTTAACAGCAGGTACATATGTAGACAGTAGCGGAAAAGTAACCAATTCAGGCCTGAATATTGAGGTCATGTTAAGTTCGAATGTAGATAAATCTAACCCTTATGCTTTAGATGCAACCAATAGCCCTCAAAATGCGAAAGGTTTGATTCGTTTAGGTGCTAGCGGACGTATGGTAAATAGTTATTTACAAGTCCGTGGTGTAGATGGTACTTCAGATACAACAATATTAGGTACGGCAAATACCGCTTCGGGTACAGCTTCAAGTAATAGTATTTTAGGTAATTCTGGAATTGCCTTTCGTATGAAAGGTGAATTCACCAAAGATAATGATTCAATGCTAGGTGCAGATGGCAAAGCAACCACTTTAGAAATTGGTGGAGCGGGTCTTAATGCTTACGGTTTCGAGTTTGGCAATTTAACAGGACTTAACTCTGCTACACGTGGTTATTTCGATAGTGGAAATATTTATCTAAATCTTGCAGATACAAAAACCTTATTAATGCCAACCAATGCAACCTTAAACGGAATCCGTTTAGGCAGTGGTACTTTAACAACGGCTGCCGATTATCAGCATAATATTCACCGTGATACGGTTACTAATCCATTTAGCTTGATTCTTGCGATGCGTGGAGCAGAATTTCAAGCATTTTCAAGACGCGGTCGATTTACGACAAGCGCGAATGTCGCTCCTGCCAATCAGTTTGCAGACAATGGTGCAAACAACCAGTGGGGCTTAGCATTACCTTTTTATAACTTAAATGCGAATGCTGCTGTTTATGGTTTAGATGCTCCTGCAAATAGTGCTTATTACTATACAAAAGATGCGAATGGTAAGCCTGTTCAGAATGTTGTTGCGACATCTGGAACGACTTCTCGCTTAGGTTTTGGTATTGCTGCCGGAACGACAGGACGTGATGCGACTGGAACCAAAACGACCTCTGTATTATTGATTGATGGTTCTCCAAATGCCAATAATGCGGGTAATCCAACTGACTATTATATGGGGCTACGTAATATTGATATGTTCCTCAAAGGTAATGGAAGCATTGGTTTAGAAAATGGCAGTCTTAATATTAGTTTAAAAGAAATGCTTCTTGCTTTATCAACTGAAATTGCAGCAGGGTATCTACCAGGGGCAAAATATAAAACTTGTCCAGCTACAGGTTCATGTACTTCACCTGTTGATAATTTCGCAAAAAACAATGATGTCTTATTTGGTTTAAAACTGCGTTTAGGCGGAGATCTTAACTTATCAATTGTACCAAACAGTTCAATTGCTGATGGTAGTGCTCTAACTGTACTCGGCGATTTCACAATGCCTGCCACAGCAACAGGAAATACAGTTCAGATTAGTGATCCGATCGATGGCTCTGCAATTGGCTTTGATAATATTACAGGAAAGCTTGCGTTTAATTCTGCTTTGGTTGTTGGCAAAGATACCGCAAGTGGTTTAGGTAAAGTTGGTGTAAATACGGCGGTTTATTTTAATCCTGATAAGAGTATTGACGGTGCATTACGTGTTAAAGATATTAACTTCTATCCACCATCAACTGGTGCAGGTGCACGTTTAGGCGAGCTTGCCATTACTGGTGGACGTTTAAATAGTAGCTTCAGTATTGTGCCTAGAAATGGTGCTTTTAATTAATCAATTAAAGTGACGATTATCGTCACTTTTTTATATAAATTTTATTTTAGTGTGATTGGATTTACATTCGTCGGGTTATAGGGATAATTGCTTTGTACTTGAATATTATTCTGATAGTCTGAACAAATAATAAGCGTTTGTCTCTTAAGGATTAGAGCGACATGAAGAATAAAAATATAGGGTGCTGGTTGTTACTTGCCAGTAGCTCAAGTGTTTTTGCAATGCAGCCTTTGGATGATCAAAGTCTTGCGGCAACGACAGGCCAAAATGGTTTAACTTTAGGTATTCAAGCCGATAAAGTCCAATTTAATCAAGTTGCACTCATTGATACAAATGGTATTGCTTCAACTTCATATAATAGTAAGGCTGGTTTTGTCATTGCAGGGAATTCTACTAATCCAGTTCCCGGCATTGAATTTATTAAAGCTGCGATATCTAGTAATCCTTCTTTTAATATCGTAATGGATACTGATGCAGGCGGTGGAAATCCTTTTTTAAATTTAGCTGTATCTATGGGAAGTGATGTAAATGGTATTCGACTTTTACCATTTTCAGTCTATATGGCTCCAAGTGCATCTTTATCTAGTCCATCCGATTATGCATTAACGAGTTATGCACCAAAATCAATTTTTAGTTCGGGAACAACAGTAAATACGGGTGTAAAAGAACTAATCCGTTCTACTGGAAATCTAGATATTAACTTTGTACAAACCAATAAACCTCGTTTAAATATCCAGCTTGGTCATGCGGCTCAATCAGTGATGGTTAAATTTGGTGGGGCAATTCAATCTATTTGTTCTGCTGCCGATGGTTGCCCAATTACTTTGGTGTCCGATAACACTGGGGCAACATTTGGTTTTAAATTTGCAGGAACGAATGCTTCAACAGGTTTTGTGCTTGATGGTTTTTATGCAGGGGTTGATCCAACTGGATTAACTTTTGGTAATAACGGCGTGTCGAGTAAGTTCGATGCTTCACTTAACAATGTCACTTTAGGAAATATGGGAACCCAAAGTACAACGACATTTAATAATTTGCCTAATGGTTCTATGGGGAGTTTTGGTATTACTGGGGCGTCAGTGACTGACTTAAAAATGAAAGTCAGTGGCTTTTAGAAAAAATAATAACTTAACCTGAAATACGAAAGAGGGCGGTTGTGAAAACAATCGCCCTCTTTTTATAACTTTACTGCGTTAAATGTTTTCTGATCTGGTGTGTTCTAGCTGTTGAACAATTTCATCTAAAGCTTTAATACGTTTCACTTGGTCCCATAAGTTTTTAGCTTGGGGGTAGGCTTTGGTCATCATGCCTAACCATTGCTTATAACGACCAACCATACCAATTTCTGTTTTTGCTTGACCGTTTAAAAAGCGAATTTGCAAATCAACCAGTTGTTCCCAACTGAATAATGCCTCATTCATATTTTCACGAATGCATTGTGTTAAATCTGGGGTAGTCACAGCACCACGCCCAATCATTAAATCTTCGCAGCCAGATTGTTGCTGGCAAGCTCTAGCATCTGCATTGCTCCAGATTTCACCGTTGGCAATTACATTAATTTTTAATGCTTCTTTAATGGGAAGAATTTTTTCCCAATAAGCTGGCGGCGTGTAACCATCTGCTTTAGTACGGGCGTGAACTGTCAACCAACTTGCACCCGCATCTTCAACAGCATGGGCATTTTCCATGGTGTGATTTTCATCGAGATAACCTAAACGCATCTTTGCTGAAACAGGAATATGTGCAGGTACTGCATCTCTAACTGCTTTAATGAGCATATGCACAACATCGGGTTCATCAAGAAGAACAGAGCCGCCTCGGTGTCGATTTACAGTTTTTGCTGGACAACCGAAATTTAGATCAATTGCTGGCGCACCAAGCTCAACAACTTTCGCTGCATTTGCTGCAAGCATATCGGGATTGTTACCTAAGAACTGAACATGGACAGGTGTACCAGCTGCTGTTTTACCGTCATTTTTTAATTCTGGACAAAAACTATAGTAAATATGGTCTGGTAAAATGCTGTCTGTAACTCGAATAAACTCGGTCACACACCAGTCGAAATGACCAACAGATGTGAGTGTATCCCGCATGATCGGGTCAGTTAAACCTTCCATTGGAGCGAGTATGAGTTTCACAGTCTGTGCCACCTGAGCAAAAAGAAAACAGCGTTATACGGGATATGTATAACGCTGTCTAGTATCGATGAAATTTTAATTTATTTAACGACCCAAGATCATTTCAAGCACAAATTTACTACCAATAAAACCAATCGCTAAAAGTACAAAGCCGATTAACGTAAAACGAATAGCTTTCTGACCTCGCCATCCGAGTTTGTAATGGCCGATCAATAATGATCCGTAGATAAACCAGGAAATAATACTAAATACGGTTTTATGAGCGAGATGCTGTGCAAAGAAGCTATCGACAGTTAAAAAACCAAAAGCGAGTGCAATTGTTAATAAAATGAACCCAGTAATAATGAGGTCAAATAACAAAGACTCCATCGCCTGAATTGATGGCAGTAAATTGACCCAAAAGCGTTTTTTTTGTTTCTTTTTGAGTTCACGATTTTGGAACCATAGCAAAATAGCGTGAATGGTTGCCATCAGTAAAACTGCATAGGCTGATAAAGAAAGAATGATATGGGTATCAAGGCCTAGGGAATGTTGCTCAATAAATTGATCGGGTCGGCTGAATCCAAAACCTAAAATCAAGCCAATAGTTGCTACAGGAATGCCTAACAAGTTTAACGGTACAATGGGCCGAAAAATACTAAAAATTAAACTTAACAGCAACATAAGCCACGATGTAAAAGATACTAAATTAAAAACATCGTAGTTAATTCCGGCTGGTGTCAGCATGGCATGGCATAGAACTGTACCGTGCAACAGGAGTGCCAAAGTCGCAACAAGAGCAAATAACCATGGGTTTGGTTCACGTTTTGACATTAAACGAATGAACAGATACCAGAAAGAAGTGGTATATGCGATGAGTGCCAAAATTGTGTAAACCAAGGGGAGGCTAATCATGTCAAACCTTTTTCAGGATTAATTCATCTATATAAGATATAAATTCGCTGCGAACTAAAGTATCCTATAGCATTCTATGCATAAATTTTCTATTTCGAGAAAGATTTTTTTGCAACTAGCCATTTTAAGCGGATTTTGCAATGTTTGATACCTTAACAGAACGACTCACACAGAGTTTAAGAAATGTTACTGGCTCAGGGCAGCTGACCGAAGACAATATTAAAGATACCTTACGTGAAGTACGTATGGCACTTCTTGAAGCCGATGTCGCGTTACCTGTAACTCGTGAATTTATCGCGAAAGTTAAGGAAGAGGCATTGGGCCAAGAAGTGATGACTCAGTTATCACCAGGCCAGGCATTTGTAAAAATTGTCTATGACGAACTCACCAAGATGATGGGTGAGGCGAATGAAACACTTGATTTAAGTGCTAAGCCTCCCGTTGTTGTATTACTTGCTGGTTTACAAGGTGCGGGTAAAACGACAACTGCCGCTAAGTTGGCACGTTTCTTAAAAGAACGTCAAAAGAAAAAAGTAATGACGGTTTCTGCCGACGTTTACCGTCCAGCAGCGATCAAGCAGTTAGAAACTGTGTCAGCCGAAGTTGGTGCAGGCTTTATTCCTTCAGATGCTTCTGAAAAGCCAATTGATATCGTTAATCGTGCAATTGAACAGGCAAAAATCCAATTTGCTGATGTCTTGATTGTCGATACAGCAGGTCGTTTACATGTCGATGAAGACATGATGGACGAAATTAAAGCATTACATGCAGCTGTTAAGCCGACCGAAACTTTGTTTGTGGTTGATGCCATGACAGGTCAGGATGCGGCGAACACAGCTAAAGCCTTTAATGATGCATTGGCTCTTACAGGTGTCATCCTCACTAAAACTGATGGTGATGCACGTGGTGGTGCGGCGCTTTCAGTTCGTGCAATTACCGGTAAGCCAATCAAGTTCTTGGGTATGGGTGAAAAACTCGATGCTTTAGAACCATTCCATCCGGATCGTGTTGCCCAACGTATTTTAGGTATGGGTGACGTACTTTCTTTAGTCGAAGAAGTTGAACGTAAAATCGACAAAGAAAAAGCCGAAAAAATGGCTAAAAAATTGCAAAAAGGCGGCAGCTTCAATTTTGAAGATATGCTGATGCAATTTGAGCAAATGAATAAAATGGGCGGCATGATGGGCTTCTTGGATAAGTTGCCTGGCATGAGCGGTGCAGGAATTCAGCAAGCGATTGAGCAAGCGAATCCTGAAAAACAGGTCAAGAAAATGGAAGCCATTATCCAGTCTATGACCGTTAAAGAACGCCGTAATCCGGACCTTATGAACCCAAGCCGTAAAAAACGTATTGCTGCGGGTTGTGGAATGGATGTTGCTGAAGTGAACAAACTCATTAAGCAACAAGCACAAATGGCTAAAATGATGAAGAAATTTGCGAATCCATCGGGTATGAGCAAAATGATGCGTTCATTAGGCAATATGCAAAAACAATTTGGCGGCGGCGGTGGTGGCGGAATGGGTCCACTCTTTGGCAACAATGACCAAAAGAAATAAACTTATAAAATAAAAGGCGCATATAGCGCCTTTTATTTTGTCCTATATTTTAGTCTTTAGGATAATGAGCAATATATTGTTGTAAGCCTTTGAGCAAAAGATCTGTTTCTACAACAGGATCATATTTTTTCAAGAACTTGGCAAAAACAAATGCATCCCCACCCGTAAGAAGCAGTTTTTTCGGAGATTGCTGCATAATATATTCGATAGTACTAATAAGGCCTAACAAAATACCGTGATGGACTGCATCTACGGTGTTGTTGCCTGGGTTTAGATTATCAAAAGCTGAGTCTGGAATTTTAATGCCTTTTGTATTTTGAATGAGTGCATCGCGCTGCAGATAAAGGTTGGGTAAAATGTACCCGCCTAAATGTTGTTTGCCTTGCGTTAAATCAATCGTGAGCGCTGTTCCACATCCAATAATACAATAGTTTTCATCTGCTTGAGCTACAGCTAACACTTGTAACCAGCGGTCAATCCCGAGCTGACTTGGTACTTCATAGCCACACTTTAACTCAGCATATTCAGCATGAACTTTGGCAAAAACAACAGGAATCTCAAGCCATTTTAGAATTTGCTCAATACGCTGATTATTTTCGTTATCTAAGACTGATGACACCCCAATTCTATGAAGCCCTTGATGCTTAAAGTGTTGAATTAACCCAAGTAATAAATCGGCAGGGGATTGCAAATGCAGTTCTGCAGCATGCTCAATAGTTTGGTGATTTTCAGTAATCCAGTATTTTAAACGAGTGTTTCCGATATCAAGCCATAAACTTTTCATGGAGAAACACCTGTTTATTGATTGATCTGTGGTCTTAAGCGACCTTGATAAAACTGCTTAGGTTCAGGAGTTTCAAGTATGACAGCTCCATCATTGGAAATTCCAACAAAACGGCCTTCTACTAATCCTTGGCTATGCTCAAACTGCACGAATTGATTAATCCATGCAGCATGATGATTAAAACGACCAGCTAAATTATAACAACCATGATCAAACCAGCGAGCTGCATTTTGAATAGAGATATATAGCTCTGAAATGAGTTCAAGGCGGTTGTTTTGCTCTAAACCTAAGTCTTCTAAAGAGGTAATTGGCTGGTCACTGTCGGTTACTGGTGGCGTTTTTAAATTAATGCCCACACCTACAATAGCCTGATGTTGGGAAAGTGGCTCAACTAAAATTCCACCCCATTTACCCTGCGCACTATACAAATCATTTGGCCATTTCACTTGTAATCTTAGCGTCTGTAATTGCGGGATTTGTAAAATATTTAGAGCAACTTCAAGTGCTAAACGACCATCTAAGGGTGTTCGAGTTTGCACCAATGTGCTTAAATAAATGTTCCCTTCAGGCGAAATCCATTGCCGTTGATGTTGACCTCGCCCTTGAGTTTGTTGAGCACTGCAAACCAAGCCTGTTGTAATGCCTTTTTGGGCAATTTCACGAATATCATCATTGGTCGAAGTTGTGGTTGCTTTTAATAAAACCACTTCTGGAAGCTGGTTTTTTGCGTTTAAAAGTTGTTGTAATTGGCGAGTCTCTAAATCCATGTCGAATATGAGCAGAGTGGTAAAACATTTATGGAGTTAATCATATATTTACTCATTGGCGCAATTGCTGGTTTTACTGCCGGATTGTTTGGTGTTGGTGGTGGTTTAATTATTGTACCAATCCTCTATGTCGTTTTTACCCAGTTACACTATGACCCTGCAGTGATCATGCACATTGCAGTAGGAACTTCACTTGCAACCATTATCGTGACGTCTTTTAGTTCGGTTTCCGCCCATCATAAAAAGGGAGCAGTGCTCTGGCCTGTTTTTCGTAATTTAGCGCCTGGACTGATTATTGGTTCATTTTTGGGTGCTGGTATTGCAGACTTGATGTCGGGTCAACATTTGCAACTTCTTATTGGTATATTTGCCGTTTTTATGGCTTATCGTATGTTTAAGGGTGCTCATGTTATGGTTGATCCAAACAGCAAGCTTCCTTCGACATCAATGCAATTTATGGCTGGTGGCGGTATTGGAGTTGCTTCAGCAATTTTTGGAATTGGGGGCGGTAGCCTAACCGTACCGTATTTGAACAGCCATGGCGTCGTCATGCAAAAAGCAGTCGCAACTTCTGCTGCGTGTGGTTTACCCATTGCTATTGCTGGCGCAATTGGCTTCATGTGGTTTGGTGCAAAAGAACAAATTTCAGTACCTAACACGATTGGTTATGTACATATCTATGCTTTTATCGGCATTAGTGTTATGAGTTTTATTACAGCCAAGTTTGGAGCAAAAGTCGCTCATGCATTGTCACCGCAAATGTTAAAAAAATGCTTTGCCTGTTTGTTAGTCGTGGTGGGTAGTTATTTTATTTATAAAGGGATTACACACTAAAGAATAAAATATTAATCTGGCCAATACTCCAATGTAAGAGCTTGAATTTTTAGAAATTCGAGTTTTTTTTATTAAATAATATAAGTACATTCGAGGTTTTTATTCATCCGATTTTGGTGTTGTTTTTAAATGGGTTGGCTTAAAATGCAATGAAATTGTCAGACAATGACATAGTTTTTAATCGATGGGATCAGTTAAAAACAAGGATGCGAAAGAAAGGCATGGATTAATGCATATAAAAAGTAGCGGGTGATTTATGAATCTCGAAGAGACAGAAAGTCTTTCTGAGCAAATTGTCAAATATATTAGCGAACAGATCATTAGTGGCGAGCTGGTTGAAGGTGAGCGTATTCAAGAGCTACGTATTGCTAAAGAGCTTGACGTGAGCCGAGGATCAGTTCGCGAAGCATTGTTATTATTAGAGCGTACTCATTTAATTGAGATCTTTCCACGCCGTGGGGCAATTGTTTCAGAAATGTCTGCACAGCAGGTTAAAGCACTGTTTGACACAAATATGATGTTATTGGGGCATATTGTTCAACGAATAAGTGAAACATGGCGTGCCCATGAAGCAGACCAATTACAGTTATTGTTAGAACAACTTCTTGAGCATGTAAAAGCGGGTGATATCGAAAAATTTTATGATGGTGTTTTCCAATATCTAGCTGAACAGCAAGATATGGTCGGAAATCCTTATCTAATGAAGTTCTATAAAGAGCTGTTGCCTTCATTACGTCGTAGCTATTTTTTGACCTTAAATACCTCTAAGCGGGAACTGCAAGAAGCATTTGCTTTATTTAAACTCGTGACTGATGCAATTTTGATCCGAAAATCACAACAAGCCGCTTTATTTATGGAAGATTTTTGTCGACACTTACGCAACCTTGTGTTGGAATCGCTGACACGAATGAAACAGATTGAATTGGCTTGGGCAAGACGCTCACGCCGCTAGTTAGGGCATTATGCGTTTAAGCAGTTTAAAACTTTCCGGCTTTAAATCTTTTGCAGATAGTACAACTTTAAATTTTAAGGCTAACCGCACAGCAGTGGTTGGTCCAAATGGTTGTGGCAAATCAAATGTAATTGACGCCATTCGTTGGGTGATGGGTGAATCAAATGCTCGTCAACTGCGTGGTGGTAGCATGCAAGATGTTATTTTCACAGGTACAGCCAAGCGTAAGCCTGTTGGCGTGGCCAGTGTAGAGCTTCGTTTTGATAATACTTATGGCAAGTTAGGTGGAACCTATAATGCTTATAATGAGTTAGCTGTTCGTCGTCAGGTCACCCGTGAAGGTAAGTCAGAATATTTTTTAAATGGCACACGTTGCCGCCGTCGTGATATTACTGATATTTTCTTGGGAACAGGGTTGGGACCACGTTCTTATGCGGTGATTGAACAAGGCATGATTAACCGTCTGGTTGAGGCAAAACCAGAAGAAATGCGTATCTTTATTGAAGAGGCTGCTGGTGTTTCTCGCTATCAGGCACGTCGCCGTGAAACTTTACAACATCTTGAACATACAGAGCAAAATCTTTCACGTTTAGAAGATATTGCCCTAGAGTTAAAATCGCAGCTTAAGACGCTTAAGCGCCAATCGGAAGCGGCTGTTCAATATAAAACTTTAGAAAGTCAGATCCGTACCTTAAAAATTGAAATTTTGTCTTTTCAGGCAGATAAAAGCGTACGCTTACAAGAAGAATATACAGTTCAAATGAGAGAGTTGGGCGAGACCTTTAAATTGGTTCGTTCAGAGTTAAGTACCATTGAGCATGATTTAGAAGCGACCAGTGCTTTATTTCAGCGTTTAATTCAGCAATCTTCACCATTGCAACAAGAATGGCAACAAGCCGAAAAGAAACTGTCTGAACTTAAAATGACACTGGAACAAAAACAGAGTTTATACCAGCAAAACAGTACGACTCTGGTTCAATTAGAACAGCAAAAATTCCAAACTAAAGAACGTTTACAGCTTTCCGAACTACAGCTTGAAACGTTGAATAATCAGCTAGATGAACAAACTGAAGCCTTAACTGCAATTGAACATACTGCCACGGAAGCTGAGCAAAATTTTGCTGATTTACAAGCACAACAGCGACAAGCACAGCAACAGTTTGAGCAGTTAAAATCTCAAGTTGAAAAACAACAGCAGCAAAAAATGCAGATGTCTGCTCAAATTGAGCAATTGGGTAAAAATGTTTTAAGAATTGAGCAGCAAAAAGAAACCTTACAACATCAAGCAAGTCAGATTCAATCGCATGTTCATGAAGATGAGCAGGGTGAACTTGAACAATTACAAAAGCAGCTTTGCAGTGAAATTGCGGCGCTTGAAGCTGAAATTGAGCAGTTATCACAGCATTCGGAGCAGTCTCAACAGCAACATCAAGCAAGTAAAAATCAGCAGCAAACTCTGAAAACAGAAATACAGGTTTTGTTATCTGAACAGAAAAATTTAAATCAGCTCGTCGCAAAACAAAGTCCGAAACAGCATCAAGATACGCTACGCTTAATGCAGGCTTTGCAGTTAACAGAACAAGGTAAACCACACGCACAGATTATTGAAAAATTTTTAGCAAAATGGTTGCAAGCTCATATTCTTGAGACCGAACAAGCTTTTCAAGAAGGTATTTCACGTCAATTAAAGCCATCAGAGCAAACTGGCGAATTTGTGGTCGGTCTACCTTGCTTAAATGAATGGATTGCATCTCCAATACTATCAATCTTTTCGAATGTGGCTATTGCAGAAAATTTGACTCAAGCATTGAATGCACAAAAAGAATTAAAATATGGGCAGTCTATTCTGACTTTAGATGGTTATCATGTCGGACAGGATTGGGTCATTGCTCTTATGTATGATGACGAGAGTCAGAGCGCCCAAGGCATGCTCAGTCATCGCATTCGTCTAGATGAAATTGAACAAGCACTTGAAAAACAGCAACCCGAATTACAAGCATTAGATCAAATTTTAGTTCAGCAAAAAGATGATTTAGGGCAGTTGCAGACTGACGTGCAACAGAAGCAGCAAGTTGTTAAACAGAAACAAAAAGACTTACAACAGCTTGATGTGCAAATTGCTAAACAGCAAACAGCGGCACAAGCATTTTTACTGCAAAAACAGCAATTAAAAGATCAGCTAGCTCAGTTAGATATGCAGCTTGAAGAAGATGCAATGCAAAAAGATGATCTCGAAATTGATTTACATGCACTAGCCATCAAACTTGAAACCATTTTACCTGACTATAAAACTTTGCAATTTCGGGTAGAAGAGTTAACAGAGCAGCTAGAAGAACAACAACAAGCCCTGCAACATCAGCAACAGGAACGCGAAATTTTACGCCGTAATAGTACGCAAACGACTCAACAGATTGAGTTGCTTGAAAAAGATATTTCATTTTTACAAAGCCAATATCAGCAAATTGTGGCACAAATGGAACAGGCGAAAAAATTTGTTGATCCAATTCAATTAGAGTTGCCAAATCTTGAGTCAGAATTTCAGCAACAATTTGCTCAAACTGAAAAATTGCAAAAGAATTGGAATGAATGGCAGCTTGAATTAAATAGTGTGCAGGAAAAACAACAAACACTGACTGATCAGCGTCATCAATATCAACAAAAAGATGAACAACTCAGAGAACAACTTGAAGCAAAACGTTTGGCATGGCAAGCTGCTAAGTCTGATCGTGAACATTATCAGGAACAGCTTAAAGAATTAAATGCCGAGATTCAGAGCGGCCTACAAATTGATTTAGCTCAACATCAACAAAAGTTAGAAAAAGCTCAGCAGCAATTTGAAAAAATAGGTGCAGTTAACCTTGCTGCATCTCAAGAGTTTGAAGAAGTCTCTCAACGCTTTGATGAGTTGAGTCACCAAATGCAAGATTTAGAAAATACGGTGACTCAATTAAAAGATGCGATGAAAAGTATTGATCAGGAAACGCGTAAGTTATTTATGACAACCTTCGATCAAATTAATGAAGAGTTGCAAAATCTGTTTCCAAAGGTCTTTAATGGTGGTGAAGCAAGTTTAAGCCTTGAAGATGACTGGCAATCCGGTGTTAAGCTTATGGCAAGACCACCGGGTAAGAAAAACAGTTCTCTAGCATTACTTTCCGGTGGAGAGAAGGCTTTAACAGCATTAGCATTGGTATTTGCTATTTTTAGATTAAATCCGGCCCCGTTCTGTGTATTAGATGAAGTGGATGCTCCACTCGATGATGCGAATGTTCAGAGATATTGTAATTTGGTAAAAGAGCTTTCTGAACATGTACAATTCATTTACATTACACATAATAAGCTGGCGATGACCATGGCAACTGATTTGTTAGGTGTGACCATGCCTGAACCGGGTACATCAAAATTAGTCACTGTCGATTTAGAACAGGCAAAAGAATACGGGTTAGTTTCGGAGTCATAGAATGGAAATCAATACGATTATTGGCATCGTTGTTGCCATTGTTATTATGCTAATTGGCTTAAAAATGATTTTAAAAAAGCCAAACCACGCTGAACCCTCATTAGACAGTGATTTGCATATTAATCCTGATAGTAATCAACCGGTTATACCTCGCCATGTGCGAGATCAGCTTGAACAAACTGAAGCAGAAGCTGTATCGACTACTGTTGCAGAGCGGGTAGAACCGACTTTAAATGAGTCAGTACAACCACAAGTCAGTGAAACAAAACAAACAGAAATATCAGCTGTAGAACCAGCCACAACAACTCCATTAGAGCAAACTCAAGCATTGGTTGAAAATGCTTCTGAAGGCGAAATCAAATCTGAAAAAGCTGTAATAAGCTCTACCATTAACGCTGATAGTTCAGTTGAATTAGCTGATACAGTTTCGGTTAAATCAGAAGTTGAAACTTTGTCAGCAGAAAACTTGGAGCCTGAGAGCGAAAAGGCTGAGTTGAGTTTGAATCCAAATATTGAAACTGCCGAAATTGCTGAATTTGAAGGTGAGAGTAATATTCTGGATGTTCATTTACATGAACAGCAACGTTATGATGATGAAAGTGCATTAGCGGTGGCGGAACAGATTATTGCGTTAAATGTCTATCCGAACCCTCGTCGCGCATTGTCTGGCGATAAAGCACTTAAAGTATTGTTAAAATATGGTTTACGTTATGGCGAAATGTCATGTTTCCATCGCTATGAAAATACTGATGAGCCGAGCGTACTTATGTTTTCAGTACTGCGCATGACAGACAATGGACCAGCTGGGTTTGATCTTGAAACCTTATCTAGTGAACAAGTTCAAGGGTTGGCATTCTTCCTTGCGCTTCCAAACAGTAAAGCGGTTACTGGTTTTGACATGATGGCGAGTATTGCCGGTTTAATTGCTCGCGAAATTGATGGCAAAGTTTATGATGAAAATAATCTTGAATTTACACCACAGTTAAAAGAGCACTGGCGTCATCATGTGATTGATTATCGTCCGGCACATGCGACTGCCTAGTTTTAATTTTTTACGTTCGTTGCGATAATTGCAACCAATCTAGTCGCAGCTCAGGGTGGAGAAATTTCCACCCTTTTTTATGGTGAATAACATAATGGCAACAACTTCCGTGATCGAACAGATGCGTCAGCTTATTCAACTGATTGCAAAGCATAACCATGCCTATTACGTCATGGATCAGCCGACAATCTCGGACAGTGAATATGATCATTTATTTCACCAGCTAAAAGCTTTAGAAGAGCAATATCCTGACCTTGTTCAATCAGATTCACCCACAACAAAAGTAGGTGGTCAGGCACTCTCTAAATTTCAAAGTGTGACCCATGTAGTGCCTATGCTTTCTTTGGGAAATGTTTTTAATCAGGAAGATTTATTTGCATTTGCACGCCGTGTTGAAGAGCGCCTACCTAATCAAAAAGTACAATACGAAGTAGAATTAAAACTTGATGGCCTTGCGATTTCACTTTGGTACGAAAATGGCGTGCTAACACGTGGGATTACACGTGGTGATGGTGAAACTGGAGAAGACATTACCCAAAATGTCAAAACCATTCGTAATTTACCTAAAGTATTACATTCAGATCATTTTAAAATTCCACGCCTGCTTGAAGTGCGCGGTGAAGTACTCATGCCAAAGTCTGGCTTTGAAAAACTCAATGCCGATCAGGAAGCAAAAGGGGATAAGACTTTTGCTAACCCTCGTAATGCCGCGGCTGGTAGTTTAAGACAGCTTGATCCAAATATTGCAGCTGGTAGACCTTTGGCATTTTATGCGTATGGTATTGCACAGTGTGAACCGAATCATGGCTTAACGACCATGCATGATAGCTTGCAATGGCTAACGCAACTTGGATTTGAAATTGCTGAACGTCAATATCTGTGTAATTCAATTCAAGAAGTACAGCAGCGTTATGAACAAATTCAGCAAGAGCGTCCCGATTTGCAAGTTGAAATTGATGGGATGGTTGTAAAGGTCGATGATTTAAAGCAACAACAGCAACTTGGTTTCTTAAGTCGTGAACCACGTTGGGCAACTGCCTATAAATTCCCTGCACAAGCAGCCTTAACCACTGTCGAGCAAATTGACTGGCAAGTAGGGCGTACGGGTACTTTAACCCCTGTAGCACGTCTAAACCCAGTCTTTGTTGGTGGTGTGACTGTTTCTAATGTGACCTTACACAATATTGGTGAAATTCATCGTCTTGATGTACGTGTTGGCGATACGGTGAGTGTTTACCGTACCGGCGATGTTATTCCTAAAGTTGAAAAGGTCTGGCCAGAATTCCGCCCGGCAGAAGCAGAAATTGTGCATTTACCTGAAAACTGTCCTGTTTGTGCATCGCCAGTTGTAATGCCTGAAGGGGAAGCTTTGGCACGTTGTTCTGGTGGTCTTTATTGTGCTGCTCAGCGAATTGAAGCAATTCGCCATTTTGTATCACGTAAGGCTTTAGATATTGAAGGTTTAGGCGATCGTTGGGTGGAGTCTTTATTACACCTTGATTTACTCAAAGATGTTGCTGACATCTACCATTTACATGAGCACCGAGAAACTTTGCTTGGGATCGAGAAGATGGGCGAGAAGTCGGTACAAAATCTGATGGATGCCATCGAAGCCAGTAAAAAGACAACTCTTGCTCGTTTTATTTATGCTTTAGGAATTCGTGGGGTAGGTGAAACTACTGCCAGAATGTTGGCAAATACTTTCCAAACTTTAGAAGCCCTAAAAGCTGCCGATGTTGAAGCTTTAAAGAAAACACCGGATGTAGGCGATATTACCGCAGAGTGGATTGCTGACTTTTTCTTGGCGCCTCATAACCTTGAAGTGCTTGATCGCTTAATTGCAGCAGGAATTCATTGGGATGCACCGACCGCACCAACACGCCAGCCATTAAATGGCGAGAGTTGGGTTTTAACAGGCACACTAGAGCAAATGACACGTGATCAGGCGACCCAAATGCTACAAGCGTTAGGTGCACGCGTGAGCGGCAGTGTGTCGAGTAAAACCAAGTGTGTTGTCGCGGGTGAGAAAGCGGGATCAAAATTAGAAAAAGCTGCAAAGCTTGGTGTTTCGGTCATGAATGAAACAGATTTCTTATCACTTATGGCGAGCTATGGGCAGACTTTAAGCGAATGACAGTAGCGAAATAAGAACCATTGATTTTAGTTACAAATTAATAAACTGATGGTTTTAGACGTATTTAAACGCTTGACGGAAATTATAAATCAGTCAAGCGTTTCTTTTTGAAGGGGAAATTCAAATAACTTAAACTGCAAATGCGTATGTTTCTCATTTTAATTTGATAAAAATCATAAACTTAACTATTTTTCACTTTGCAATCATTTTTAAGATTGCCCATAATAGCCTCATACGATAGGAGATTTATTATGCGTGGCAATCCAGAAGTCATAGACTATTTAAATATGCTCATTGGCGGAGAGTTGGCTGCCCGTGATCAATATTTAATCCATTCTCGTATGTATGAAGATTGGGGTTTGAACAAAATTTATGAGCGTATCGACCATGAGATGCAAGAAGAAGCTTCTCATGCTGATGCGATTATTCGCCGCGTATTGTTTTTAGGCGCCAAACCAAACATGCATCGTGAAGACATTAATGTCGGTACAGACGTTGTTTCTTGTTTAAAAGCAGACTTGGCACTTGAATATCACGTTCGTGAAAAATTAGCGACAGGCATCAAACTCTGTGAAGAGAAGGGTGATTACATTAGCCGTGATATGTTACGTCAACAATTATCTGATACTGAAGAAGATCATACGTACTGGCTAGAAAAGCAATTACGTTTAATTGAGCTCATTGGCTTACAAAACTATATTCAATCTCAAATTTAATTATAGAAGACCCAGCACTAGCTGGGTTTTTTATGCGATATTTTTTATATTCAATTAAATTTATAAAAACTATTTTTGTCAAAATGAACATATTCAAAGCCTTACTACATAAGGCTTTAGCAGTTACAAAAAAGTCAGAAAAATTGTATCACACCCCCTGTTTTTTTTATGAAATTGGATATAATTTCGCCAACAAAACCCTTGCCTAGAAACTTCATGAGGCAAGGGTTTTTCTATGGAAAATCGGTTGGTATGGATCGCCAATGATTTTATGGTGAGCTCGCAAAATATGTTATTTACCAAACCTGCTGTTTTAGATACAGCTACTCTCTTAAGCACACAACGTCTAGCAACACGACTCAGCTTTTTTAGCTTGGGTTTTGCGACGGCAGCTTGGGCGCCATTGATTCCTTTTGCACAGCAGCGTTTAAACCTGAATCATGCAGATTTTGGTTTACTTCTCTTGTGCATGGGTATTGGGTCAATGATTGCTATGCCTGCTACAGGCGCTCTTGTAAAACGTTGGGGATGTCGTCCATTAATTGCTGTGGCATTAATGCTGTTAATGATGTTGTTGCCTAGCCTGACGATGTGGAACAGCATTGTAACGATGGCTGTGGCGCTATTTATTTTTGGTTCGGCAGCAGGATGTCTTGGGGTAGCTATAAATCTACAAGCCGTAGTTGTTGAAAAACATAGCTTGCGTGCATTGATGTCTAGTTTCCATGGAATGTGTAGCCTAGGAGGTTTAACAGGGGCAATGCTCGTAACTGCTTTATTGGCAGTAGGTCTTTCTCCTTTAATGAGTACGTTGTCTGTTGTAATGATTTTGCTTGTGATTGGTGCAGTTGCAATCCCTTCTTGTTTAACGTCTTTTGAACAAGATGAAAAACCGCACGTGGACACTACTGTTGCACCGAAAAAAAACTACCGACCTAACGGGATTATTGTTCTCATTGGCATGATGTGTTTTATAGCCTTTTTATCAGAAGGCGCGGCAATGGATTGGGGCGGTATTTATTTGACGAGCAAATATCAGCTTAACCCTGCTTTTGCTGGATTGGCATATACCTTTTTTGCACTTAGCATGACGACTGGTCGTTTTGCAGGTCATATCTTGCTTAAACAATTGGGTGAAAAATCCATCGTGACCTATAGTGCGATTGTTGCAGCAATAGGTATGGCTGTGATTGTTACTGCACCTGTTTGGCAGGTAGTAATACTGGGTTATGCGCTTTTAGGATTAGGCTGTTCTAATATTGTGCCAGTCATGTTTTCTCGAGTAGGTCGACAAAACGTTATGCCTAAGGCAGCAGCACTTTCCTTAGTATCAACCATTGCCTATACAGGTTCATTAACTGGTCCGGCTTTAATTGGTTTAATAGGTGAATGGACCAGTTTAGGTGCTGTTTTATCAGGTGTAGCAATTTTGTTGTCTATCATTGCCTTACTTAACCGTTTTACAATAATAAAAACGAGTTAACTTATAAATTGTCATATCCCTATAAGTGAACATCGAGAAATCTGGTTTCTCGATGTTCTTTATCCAATTTTATAAAACCTGATAGATAGATTGATATTTGTCTTGTAATGACCGTTGTGGTTTCATGATTAAACTCGAGGAATGTTCTAGATCATTCAAGAAGTTATTACGCCAATGAGTAAGATCAGAAATAGACAAACCTTCTATTAATTGTTGGTAACGATTAATACGTTCAGCTTTCGGCATTTCTAAAGCTATTTTTAAAGTATCGATCATTGCCACTCTATCTTGCGGGTCAACAATCAGGGCCTGAGTCATCTGCTCAGCAGCACCCGCATATTTAGATAAAATCAGAACTCCAGGGTTCTCTGGATCTTGAGCTGCGATATATTCTTTTGCTACCAAGTTCATACCATCGCGTAGTGAACTAATCCAGCAAATATCAGAATGGCGATAAATATGCATGAGACTATGGTGTTGAACCGTGTCATAACAGCAATCTACTGGTCTCCAGTCCTCATGCGCAAACTCTTCATTAATCAGTTCCAGCTTCGCTTTAAAACGTTGGTATAAGCGCTGATAAGTGGGAATATCTGTACGAGATGGTGTTGCAACTTGAATATGTCGAACAAGGCCATGATATTCAGGATTGGTCTCTAGAAAAGTTGCAAATGCATTGAAACGTTCAAGTAGACCTTTTGAATAATCAATTCGATCCACTCCAATAATTGTTTTTTGACGAGGTATTTCCTCGAAATTAAACACAGAAGGAGCAGACAAATCTTGCTGAGCTTGCTTTTGAATAAGCTCCGGTTGAACACCAATTGGATAAGATTTAATTAATATCCGACGTTTCTTATAGCTAATACTGTCACGTTGAATTTTCTGAGCTTCAAGTAAATTAACACATGTTTGCATACATGCATTTTGATCAGTCTGGGTTTGTAAACCGATCACATCATATTGGCTCAAGTCTTGAATGAGTTCCAAAGCTACTGGAATTTTGCGCCAAATATTGAGGCTTGCAAAAGGAATATGGAGAAAGAAACCGATCTTATTTTGCATGCCTAATTCACGACAGTAACGCGCTACACTAAAGAAGTGATAATCGTGTACCCAAATAAGATCTTCAGGTTGAGCAAGCTGTTTTAACTTTTCAGCGAATAATCGATTGACCTTTTGATAGGTATTATATTCTTGAGCATCATACTCAATAAGGTCTTCACGAGCATGCATTGCTGGCCACAAAACCTTATTTGCAAAACCACAATAATATTGCGCGTATTGCTGGTGAGTAAGAGGGCAGGTAATGTAATCGATTCCCTGAGAATAGGCCTGTTCAAATTCTGGCGCTTCGCTATCGGTAATTTGCTGCCCATTCCAGCCCAACCAAATACCATTACTATCGTTCAAAGCATCTTGTACTGCTACAGCAAGACCACCTGCTGATGCTTTACCTGAAGGCATACTTATTCTATTTGATAATACAATTAATTTAGACATATTTGTTCTCCATACTGATTTTGACTATTTTTGACATATAATTTTTTTATTCTGTCTTGAAATAAAAAAAGAAAAAGAGCAACGGTATTAATATCTTCTAATCTATATTTAGCTTCTGTTTTACCTGAACCTACTTTAATGGTAAGGCCATTCTGTTGATTAATAAAATTAAAACCAGATTCATCAGTTAAATCATCACCAATAAAAATTGGATATACTAACGGTAAATCAAGATGTTTTAATATGGTTTGAATTGCTTTGCCTTTGTCAGCTTGTTTAGGTATTAATTCAACTACACATTTTCCTTTATTTATTTTTAATTGACGATAGAAATATTTAATTTTTTTCATAATATAAATAGCTTGCTCTTCTAAATCTGGGTTTTTTCGATAATGTAAAGCAATAGAATATCCTTTGTCCTCAATGAGAAAATCTGGATATATTTGGCAAGCTTGTTTAATATCTTCTTTTAACTTTTTAAAATTAATATCACTTAAATCTGGACGTAAATAGGTATCTGAACCGAAGTAGATATCAAGCCCATGTAAACCGGCTACCGGAATTTCAACATGCTGTAGTAGCTTACGAGCTGTTTCGATATCACGACCGGTAACAGCAATAACAGGTATATTTAATTGAGTTATTTTTTTTATAATTTCTAAGGTAGAGTTAGGAATAAAACTCTGCTCAGGATTAATTTGAAAAGAGGCTAGAGTGCCATCAATATCTAAAAATAAGCAGAATTTTTTTTCTGTAGGAATAGTTTTAATAATATCATCTGGTGTAACAAAATATGTGTCTTTTCGTTTCTCCTTAGATAATATATTTTGACCTTTCATTTTAGTCTACCTATTAACTTTTAATTAATATTTAAAGTTCTATCATTAAAATGAATTGATGAGTCATTTTTTTTAATAAAAAAACATAAGTCTTAACATTAATTACATTGCATAATGGATTTATAGGTGAAGTGTGGAGTATGTTGTTTTTTGATTAGCTTCAATGTTTAGATAATTAAATTTTTGTATGTTTCCTATTAATAATGCAGTTATTACTTATCAATGTATTTCAGAATATTAATTAGGTATAAATACTTGATTTTAATCTTGAGAATTTGTTTTTTATATTGATTTTAAAGGATATTTTAAATTGATATTAATATATAATCTTTATAAAACTAGCTCTGGGCAAGCATATGAAGTTACAAAATAAAATTTTATTGATTACAGGCTGGGGTGTAGGAATTGAACCTCTGCAATCACTAAAATTGCATTTGCAACAGAAGGGTTGTGATGTACAACTCATTAATATATTTGATGTTTTAAATAGTAGCTTCCAGAAACAGCTTAATTTATTGAATGATGTAGATACTGTAATTGGATGGTCTTTAGGAGGTCAGCTAGCGACTCACTTAGTTGATTCTTTTTATAAGAGCACTGGCCTAACAAAAACTTTAATTACACTCGCTTCTAATCCATGTTTTGTTGCCAATAACACGTGGCAAACTGCAATGCCTGCGGATGTATTTGATCTGTTTAAACAGTCTTTTTTACAAAATCCTGAAGCGACCTTAAAACGTTTTTATTATTTAATTACTCAAGGGTCAGTACAAGCTAAAAAAGATTGGCTGAACATGCAAAATATAGCAAACCCGCCCCCGTATGAGTTGTTATTACAAGGATTAGAAATGTTAGAGCATTTAAACTTGGTAGATAACTTAAAAAATTACTCTGGTCCGCAGCTTCATTTATTTGCAGAGCAAGATGGTGTCATTCCTTGCAAAATTGAGGAAAATTTTGCACATATCGCGACAGAAAAGATGAAATACAAAGTATTAAATGAAGCTACTCATGCTTTTCCATATCTACAAGTAGAACGAACAATTGAAGAAATCTGCCAATTTTTAACAATTCATCAGCAAAGTTAATCAGCTTTGATTGATATCGCAATTTTCTTTCATTCTTAACAGGTTTAACATGTGTTCAATGAAAGATTTGAACGCTGTAAAAGGGTAAATAGGATGACCGATAATTTTGATTTGGAACATATTTGGCATCCTTATACTTCAATGACCCAACCTTTACCAACATTTAAAGTTAAACGTGCGTATGGCGCGACTATTGAGTTAGATGATGGTAGGGCTTTAATTGATGGTATGTCATCTTGGTGGTGTGCAATTCACGGCTATAACCATCCTGAATTGAATCAGGCAGTGACCGATCAATTACAAAACATGTCCCATATCATGTTTGGTGGGCTAACGCATGACCCTGCCATTGAACTTGGAAAAATTCTTTTAAAAATTACCCCGCCAAGTCTCGATAAAATTTTCTATGCAGACTCGGGTTCTGTTGCCGTTGAAGTTGCTTTGAAAATGGCAGTGCAGTTTTGGAATGCACAAGGTCAACCACAAAAAACAAATTTTATTACCACACGTTCTGGCTACCATGGGGATACATGGAATGCGATGTCGGTGTGTGATCCAGTTACAGGCATGCATCAGATTTTTGGTACAAGCTTACCAAATCGTCTTTTTGTTGCAGCACCACAAACCAAATTTCATGAAGAGTGGAACCAGCAAGATATTGCAGAATTAGAACAAGCCATTCAGCAAAATCATGAGCATCTTGCAGCCTTAATTATTGAGCCGATCGTACAAGGTGCAGGGGGCATGCGTTTTTATCACCCTGAATATTTATGTCAGGCTAAAGCGCTTTGTGAACAATATAATCTGTTATTAATTTTTGATGAAATTGCGACTGGCTTTGGCCGCACTGGTAAGCTCTTTGCGTGGGAACATGCACAAGTCGAGCCGGATATTATGTGCATAGGTAAAGGGCTAACAGGCGGTTATATGACATTATCTGCTACCTTAACCACAAAGCATGTGGCGGAAATGATTAGTCAGGGAGAGGCTGGCGTATTTATGCACGGCCCAACCTTTATGGCCAATCCGCTTGCTTGTGCTGTTGCCTTAAAAAGTACGCAATTATTAATTGAGCAAGATTGGCAAGCCAATATTGAGCGAATTGAGCAACAGCTTACTCAATATTTAACACCGCTTAATCAGCTAGATTATGTTGCTGATGTGAGAGTACTTGGTGCAATAGGTGTAGTTGAACTCACTTTTAATGTTGATATGAAAACATTGCAGAAAGAGTTTGTTGACCGTGGAATCTGGATTCGTCCTTTTGGCAAGCTGGTGTATGTCATGCCACCTTATGTAATCACTCATCAAGAACTAAGCAATTTGCTTGAACAGTTAGTTGAAGTTGTTAAAACGATGCAAGGAGTGCATTAAAATGATATTGCTTGATCATTTTGCTACTCAATTGGATGAACTAAAACAGCAAGGTAACTTCAGACAATTTACCCAAAATGTGCAGCAAGGTCGTTTTATTACAATTCAAAATAAAACGATGCTGAACTTGGCATCCAATGATTATCTTGGCCTAGCTGCGGATGTAAAACTTCGTGAAGAGTTTTTAGACAGTTTTCCAGTCGAGCGTAGCTATTTTAGTTCTTCATCATCACGTCTATTAACGGGTAATTTTGAAGAATATGAACAATTAGAAAATAGCCTAAGCAAAGCATTTGGTGGTCGTGCGGCACTATTATTTAATAGTGGCTATCACATGAATATTGGTATTTTGCCTGCTGTTGCTGACAGTAAAACATTAATTTTGGCTGATAAGCTGGTTCATGCCAGCATGATCGATGGTATACGTTTATCGGGGGCGCAGTATGTACGTTATCGCCATAATGATTTACAGCATTTAGAGCAACTTTTGCAAAAATATCACGACGATGACAAGGTTGAACGCATTATTGTGGTGACTGAAAGTATTTTTAGTATGGATGGTGATGAAACGGATCTAGCCGCTTTAGTCCAGCTCAAAAAACGTTTTGCTAAAACCATGCTGTATGTTGATGAAGCGCATTCAATTGGTGTGCGCGGTCAGCAAGGGTTGGGATGTGCTGAACAATACAATGTCATTCAAGATATTGATTTTTTAGTGGGGACATTAGGTAAAGCATTAGCAGCAGTCGGTGGTTACATTATTTGTCACCCAATTATTAAAGATTATCTCATTAATAAAATGCGCCCACTTATTTTCAGTACCGCTCAACCGCCGATTGTGATGGCTTGGGCAAACTTTGCATTCCAAAAAGTCTTACAAGCTCAACCGCAACGTGAGCATCTACAAAATATTAGTCAATATCTTCAGCATGCTGTTGTACAAAAAGGCTATGTGAGTCCATCAACCAGCCATATTATTCCAATTATTGTGGGACAAAGTCAGGCTGCTATTCAAAAGGCGAAACAGGTTCAAGAAAATGGTTTCTATGCCATGCCAGTACGCCCACCAACAGTTCCTCAAAATAGTTCTCGTTTGCGTATTTCTTTAACATCAATGGTACAGCAGCATGAACTTGAAGCACTGGTGAGTTTCCTGTGAGTTTGAACAAAGACTTAGTTGCCCAACGTTTTGCTAAAGCAGGGCAAAGCTATTCAGAACATGCAATTGTTCAAAAACAAATTTGCCAAAATTTAACAGGCTTATTAGAGCAATTTTGCCCTAATATTTTGTCTCGCGTTTTTGAAGTTGGTTGTGGTTCTGGCAATTTAACTCGCCTTATTAATGCATCTTTTCAAATTGAAGAATTGATTTTAAATGACTTGTATGCAGATGTGCAGCAGCACTTTATCCCCCAAGAAAATTTGAAATGGTTGATTGGTGATATTGAAACTTTAACGTTTCCACAACATCTCAACATGATCGTTTCAGGTTCAGCTTTACAATGGATGCAGGATTTACCTCGTGTACTTCAACATTGTCATGCTGCTTTAATTGAACAAGGCTGGTTATGCTTTTCAACTTTTGGGCCAAAAAATTTAATCGAGATTAAAGAGTTAACAGGTCAAGGTTTAAGTTATTGGTCTATTGAAAATTGGAATAATGCTTTAACTCAGGCTGGTTTTGAGGTTCTGCATTTGTCTGAGTCAGAAGCCCAGCTCTATTTTGATTCACCTAAAGCTGTTTTGCAGCATTTAAAAGCGACAGGTGTAACTGCAACAGCACGTCATCGTTGGAACAAGCAGACTTTACAACAGTTTTATCAAGATTATGATCGGTTTAAGCATGCCGAGGGATATTCCTTAACATATCATCCGATTTATTGTATTGCCCGGAGAATGAAGTAAATGAGTGGTCAGATCTATTTTGTGAGTGGGATTGATACCGACATTGGTAAAACCTACGCTACAGGTTTTTTAGCAAAATTATGGACTGAGCAGGGTAAAAAAGTGATTACCCAAAAACTCATTCAGACGGGTAATGCTGATATTTCTGAAGATATTGAAAAGCATCGTGAAATTATGGGGCAGGGATGGTTTCAGGAAGATCATGATAAGCTCACCATGCCGGAAATTTTTAGTTATCCGGCTTCGCCTCATCTGGCAACACGCCTAGATAACCGAGAAATTGACTTTCAAAAAATTGAAAATGCAACTCAAACATTAGCTGAGCGTTTTGAAATTGTTTTACTCGAAGGTGCTGGTGGATTGATGGTGCCATTAACTACCAGTTTACTCACCATTGACTATGTTGCTCAGCATCAGTTCCCCGTTATTTTAGTGACATCGGGTCGTTTAGGAAGTATTAACCATACTTTACTTAGTCTTGAAGCACTCAAGTCTCGTGGTCTGAAATTGAAAGCTTTGGTATATAACTTAAAAGATGAATCAAAAGATCCATTAATTTCTCAAGATACTTCAAATTATTTGAAAAATTATCTAGCAACTCACTTTCCGGAAGCTGAATGGATTGAGTTGGCAAAGATGGATTAAAGCTAAAAACATCGATAAAAAAACCGCTCTTCGTAAGAGCGGTTTTTTACGTATTATTAAATACTTTTAGAATTTCTTTGAACCACGGTTAAAACCAGTTGTTTTACGTTGATTGCCAGTGTTCACAGGTGCTTCTTTTTCATCATCACGACGTTGTTGACGTAAAAAACCGCCACGACGAGCAGCCATTGGCTTTTCAGTCATACGATCAGTACGGCGTTTTGCCATACCAAATAAACCTGTGCCTTGACGTGGTTTTAACTCAACAGATTTTGCTAGATTATCGATATCAGTTTTATCAAGTTCCATCCAGCGACCAGTACGTAGTTCGCGTGGCAAAATGACTGTACCGTAGCGAGTACGCAATAAGCGGCTTACTTTAAGTTCTTGTGATTCAAAAATACGACGAACCTCACGGTTACGGCCTTCTTTCACCACTACTTGGTACCAGCGGTTAATACCTTCGCCACCAATTTCCGAGAAAGACTCAAATTTAGCTGGACCATCTTCAAGCTCTACGCCAGTTACCATTTTTTGGCGTATTTTAGGTGTTACTTCACCCATAACTCGAACAGCATATTCACGTTCAATTTCATTTGATGGGTGCATTAAGCGGTTAGCAAGCTCACCATCATTTGTAAACAGTAATAAACCAGTACTGTTAATATCTAGACGACCTACCATTACCCAGCGGTCATTCGCAATTTGCGGTAAATGATCAAATACGGTTGGGCGTTTTTCAGGGTCATTACGTGAACAGATTTCACCTTCTGGTTTATAGTAAATCAATACACGGCGACGAATTTCGTCTTCAATTTGAAACTGAACTTTACGGCCATCAATGCGTAATTCATCGCCTGGTTCAATGCGCTCACCCACTTGGGCAACACGGCCGTTTACACTCACGCGTCCTGCGGCAATAACCTCTTCCATATATCGGCGGGAACCTAATCCGATTCGCGCTAATACTTTTTGCAATTTTTCACTCATGACAGCACAACCTTAGACATAATGATCAACAGTCCACCTCTTTATGATTTCGGTGCATTTGCATCGAGAGCCATAAAGGCTTCCTTGGCGTTCTGTAGGGGAGGCAATTGGCCTAGCGAAGCTAGACCAAAAGCATTCAGAAACTGAGGCGTTGTAATTAACAACGCGGGTCTTCCGGGTAAATCTCTAAAACCGGCTTCTTTAATCCAGTTCCAGTCAAATAGTGTTCTAAGAATCTGACTATTATTAGACACACCACGAATTTGTTCAATATCAGCGCGGGTAACTGGTTGATGATAAGCAATGACGGCCAATGTTTCTAGTAATGAAGGCGACAGTTTTGTTGGTCGCTCTGGCCAAATTTGCGCAATAATACTACGATATTTAGATCTTACCTGAAAGCGAAACCCTTGCGCTGTTTCAATCAACTCAATAGATCGGCCATGTTGTAATAGCGCGAGCTGTTGTAAAAGTTGACGAAGCTGTTGTTTATTATACTGATTATTAAATGCTTCTTTTAAGCGGGCAATTGAAACGGGCGCTTCACTGGCAAAAATAATTGCTTCAAGTTGTAATAAAACTTCGTGATGAATGTCAGCTAATGACAAATCACTATTATTTTGTTCAAAGCTCATATTGAAGATCCTTGAATTGCTAAAGGAGCTTCAATACCAGATGCAATAATTTTAACTCGCTGTTGTCGGGTTAACTCTAAAACAGCCATAAAAGTCACAACCATTCCCATGCGACCTTGCAAAGGATTGAGTAATTCTTTAAAACTTAACACGTCACCAGACTCTAATTTCTCTTCAATATATGCAATGCGTTCTTCGAGTAATACAGGTTCTTGTGCCACAACATGAGTAACGGGTTCCGGGCGATTAAATACACAGAACAGTGCATCATGTAATGCTGAAATATCATAACCTTCATAAACAGGAGCGATATGACCTAAGCTCACATTTGCACTGAATGTATCTCGCTCAAGAATTGGCATTTGACCTAAACGCTCAGCCGCTTGCTTAATGCGTAGATAGGTTTCAAGTCGATCAATAAGTTCCTGTTTAGGATCTTTTTCAATACTTATAGTGGTGGGCTTTGGTAAAAGTAGGCGAGACTTTAAATCAGCCAATAAAGCTGCCATCACCATATAATCAGCTGTTAGCTCAATATTTAAGGACTTCATACTATCCATATAAGTTAAATATTGAGTTGCTATAGGCGCAATATCGACTTGAACTAAATCAAAACCGTTTTTTTGAATCAGGTAAATTAAAAAATCTAGTGGGCCTTCAAACTGTTCGAGTAAAATCTCAAATGCAGCAGGAGGTATATAGAGATCTTCAGGAATCTTGTCATGCCACTCATCTAAAACACGGATGTGTGGAGCGTCTTCCATGGATTGATGAAGTGATTGATTCATTACGATTATAAGCCACGCGAATTTTCAAAAGCATGAGACTTGTTATTCAAGTCAAAGAGAGCTGTAAATAGAAGAACAGCAGATAGTGGAAATCATTCTAAATGAATTGTGCCTTTTAATAAATTACTTAACGACTAAAGTGTAAAAAAAATCCAAAATAAATAAAGAGTATTTTTTGGAGTGATAATACTTTTTTTAAAACTGTTGGTAAAAATTGTAAGTGCTTATTCAAAAGCACTTACATCTCCAATACCACGGCGGATAATTTCAGGATGTTCACCCGATAAGTCGATAATACTTGTGCTTGTTAAAGTACCGAAACCACCGTCAATAAATACATCAATTCGCTTATCTAACTGATTTTCAATATCGTAAGGATCGTCTAAAGGATCTTCTTGTCCTGGTAAAATTAATGTACTAGTGAGTAAGGGTTCACCAAGTTCTTTTAATAAAGCCTGACAAATTGGGTTACTTGGAATACGTAAGCCGATAGTTTTCTTTTTAGGATGCATTAACCTACGTGGAACTTCACTGGTTGCAGGTAAAATAAAAGTCGTAATGGCTGGAGTGTTCGCTTTCAATAAACGATAAGTTGCATTATCAACTTTTGCGTAAGTTGCAATATCAGATAAATCACAGCACATAATTGCATATTGATGCTTTGGCCCTAAACCGCGAATCTGTGCAATACGTTCCATAGCATTTTTATTACCGATTTGACAGCCAATTGCGTAGGCAGCGTCAGTAGGGTAAACCACAACATCTCCGGCACGAATGCGTTCAACCGCTTGGTTAATGAGGCGTTGCTGTGGATTTTCAGGATGTACATGTAAATGCATCATATTTTAGAGACTCCATCACGCCAGTGTTACAAATAGTATTAGACTTTTTAAATAATCTAGGCAAGTCATTAGCGTAGTTTTTTTGTCAATTAATCAAGGAGTTCACGTTTAAATTCATTTAATTGTAACGGTGTGCCTGAACGGGTACATTGGCAAATAAAACCAATAAATGCTGCTGCATCACGTGGCAACTTGGCTTCACCTGAAAAGTAACGTTGTACTTGAGCATAAACATTATCTTTAAATATTTTGCCATCTCCGCCATCACCTGTCAGGTTATCAAGCGAGACTCTAAATTTTCTACCAAAAGACTGTGCAAATAACCATTCAATTGCCTGTGGCTTAACTTCTACTTGTTCAAATAGACTTTGCTGTTCTTGTGTGCGACCGTCGGGGGCGTACCAATATCCTAGATCAGGTAGGAGGCGGCGTTTTTCACCAGCAATCGACCAGTGACTGATTTCATGCAAGGCGCTGTTCAAAAAACCATGGGCGAATTGGATTTTAGCCGGACCCTGATTTGTTGCCGGGAAATATTCTGGTTCAAAATCTCCACGAACTAATGTCACATTATGGTGGGAAAACCAGTGATTAAAGTGTAAAATAAGCCAATCGACTTGCTCAGACTCTAATTTTGAGCTTGACCATGGTGAGAGTTGCACTATGTCATGTACAAGAGTGTTCTGATGAGTTGAATGGGTGCAAACGAGTGATGAAGTGTTAACTTCAAGTTGCGGCTGCAACAGGTGCATTGCTTAATTTACCCCGAGTTCTGTCTAAAGAAGTGCAAAATTGTATCTTAATCTTTGACAGAGTACCGATGAATTTGTAGAATTGCCGCCTTAATTATGTCAGCAAATACCTTTCCGGCACAGATTGAGCCGTTTAAATGGGCTGAACAAGGCTTTACATGGTCAGGTCAACTGCCCTTGTCTCGCTTTGCTCGTATCGCTCGTGAAGCTGTTGGATCAATTGATAATCAATTGATCAACATAGACTGTAAGCTATCAATGGATGCATATCATCGCATTGTGTGGATGGATGGTCATATGGACACGATAGTTCCAATGGAGTGCCAACGTTGTTTGGAACCCGTTGAAATGCCTCTTGTCTTAGACTTTCATATTGCATTAATGGATGATGAGTCACTGATAGAGCGCTTGGATGAGGATGCTGATTTCATCGTTTTAGGTGAAAGTGAGTTTACGACGAAAGGTGATTATGATACGCCAGCCTCGATTAACTTGCTCGCATTACTAGAAGATGAACTGTTATTGTTGGTGCCTTTATCTCCCAAGCATGATGCTTGTGAAAATAAACATCAACCTACCATTCAAAACGTTGTTGAAGAAAAACGGGATAATCCGTTTGATGTTTTGGCAGGTTTGAAGGGTAAACTTAACTCATAATTTGTGATATAATTTTGAGATAAGACAACTGAATTTGTTCTGATCCATTTTTTCGATCTTTGTAAGGAGCCATCATGGCCGTTCAGCAAAACCGTAAAAGTCGCTCTCGCCGTGACATGCGCCGTTCACATGACGCTTTAACCGAGAATGCATTAACAGTAGACCAAGCAACTGGTGAGACTCATCGTCGTCACCACGTTACTAAAGACGGTTTCTACCGTGGTCGTCAATTATTCGCTAAAGCAGCTGATGCTGAATAATTGTATGATATGCATTAAGCGTGATGCTTAAGTATAGAAAAAATGGGAGCGAAAGCTCCCTTTTTTTGTTGTTTTTCGCAATTATAAAAATATAAATAACATGTTAAATTTCCGCTCCAGAAATGAGTGAAAACCCAAAAAAGGATTTCTTATGTCTGCTAAACGTCTTGAACAAGTAGCTTTAGCCACAAAAACTGCGTTTGTGTTTCCGGGTCAAGGTTCACAAAAAGTCGGTATGCTTGCTGAACTAGCAGAACAGTTTAGTGGGGTTGGGCAAACCTTTGCTGAAGCTTCAGATGCGCTTGGATTCGATCTGTGGCATATCGCGCAAAGTGGTGAAGGCCTCAACCAAACAGAAAATACCCAACCTGTGTTATTAACTGCCAGTATCGCTCTATGGCGTGTATGGCTTGATTTAGGTGGTCTGGCACCTAAGTACCTTGCAGGACATTCTCTAGGAGAATACAGTGCTTTGGTTGCTGCAGGATCTATGAGCTTGGCAGATGCAGTGAAACTAGTGAATTTGCGTGGCAAACTCATGCAAAGTGCTGTTCCTCAAGGGGAAGGGGCTATGGCTGCAATCCTTGGTTTAGCCGATGAAAAAGTGGTTGAACTTTGCCAAATCGTGAATGCAGAAGGTCAAGGTTCAGTAGAAGCTGCAAACTATAATTCACAAGGCCAAGTCGTGATTGCTGGAAGTACAGCATCTGTACAACAAGTGATGACTTTGGCAAAAGAGCAGTCTGCTAAGGCAATTGCTTTACCTGTGTCAGTTCCTTCGCATTGTTCATTGATGAAACCTGCGGCTGAAAAATTTGCAGAAGCTTTGGAACAAACTGCCATTGAGCTGCCTACCATTCCTGTAATACAAAATGTCAACGCGGGAATAGCTACCGATGTTGCTCAATTACGTCAGGCGTTAACTGCTCAATTGTACCAATCTGTACAATGGACAGACACGATGCAGTTTTTACAAGACCAAGGTATTCACTACATTGTTGAGTGTGGACCTGGAACAGTATTGAGTAATCTCGCGAAGCGTTTACCAAATATAGAAAAAGCTTTTGCTATCGATAGCAAGAGTAAAATGGAAGATGCCCTAAATGCTGTTTTAGTGGCAGAAGGAAAAATTGCATGACACAAGAACGCAAAGTTGCATTAGTAACGGGCGCGAGTCGGGGCATTGGCGCTGCAATTGCCCAGCAACTTATTCAAGACGGTTATTTTGTTGTAGGTACTGCGACATCTGAATCTGGTGCACAAAAGTTAAGTGAAAGCTTTGGTGAGCAAGGTGCAGGTTTAGCTCTCGATGTGCGTAATCTCGATGAGATTGAAGCAGTCGTTTCTCATATTGAACAGAACTATGGCCCTGTGCTTATTTTGGTTAATAATGCGGGTATCACGAAAGACAATTTATTGCTACGTATGTCAGAAGATGATTGGGATGACATTCTCAACATTCACCTAAAAGCTGTATATCGTTTATCTAAACGTGTGCTTAAAGGTATGACAAAAGCGCGCTTTGGCCGCATTATTAATATTAGTTCTGTTGTTGCGCACTTTGCAAACCCAGGTCAAGCGAACTACTCTGCTGCTAAAGCAGGTATTGAAGCGTTTAGCCGCAGTCTTGCAAAAGAGATGGGTAGCCGCCAAATCACTGTGAACAGTGTGGCACCAGGTTTCATTGCAACAGAAATGACAGATGCACTTAGTGAAGAAATTCGCAAAAAAATGAGTGATCAAGTGGCTTTAAATCGCTTAGGTGCGCCACAAGATATCGCAAATGCGGTGAGTTTCCTTGCAAGTGATAAAGCAGGTTACATTACCGGTACGGTATTACATGTAAATGGTGGTTTATACATGGCCTAGGGCTGATGTATAACTTTTAAAAATTTTTATATTCAATTAAACTAGTGGCAAATCAAACGCCACGAGCAATGAGGAGAATTCCTGTGAGCGATATCGAACTACGCGTTAAGCAAGCAGTTGCAGAACAACTTGGTCTTAAAGCTGAAGAGATTAAAAACGAAGCATCTTTTATGGATGACTTAGGTGCTGACTCTTTAGATTTAGTTGAACTTGTAATGTCTTTCGAAAACGACTTCGACATCACTATCCCTGATGAAGATTCAAACGAAATCACTACAGTTCAATCTGCAATTGACTATGTAACTAAAAAACTTGGTTAATTCGCATATTGCTGAATAAAAAGAAGGCCACCGTAAGGTGGCTTTTTTTATTTGAGTAAAATAAAAGGAAGAGATACATATTTTTACAAGATCAGCCTCAATTGATAGCAGAGGTATATCTTTTTTCACGTATAACAATAAGGGTCAGTTTAATGACTTTACTATAAACAATAATATGAGGACTAAAAGATGGGTCTTTTTGATTTTGTAAAAGGTATTGGTAAGAAAAATACCGCGCCAGCAGAACCACAACCAGCTCCAGCAACACCAGCAGAACCTTCTGCACAAGAAATCGCAAATAAATTATTAGGTTTAATTAAAAGCTTAGGTCTAGGGGTGGAGGGTTTATCTGTAACGTATAATGGTGCAACTGATACCGCAATCATTAAAGGACAGGTAAAAAGCCAAGCGGATAAAGAGAAAATTATTCTTATTGTTGGGAATATTGATCATGTTGCACAAGTAGATGATCAAATGACCGTTGCAACTCCTGAACCAGAAAGTAAATTCTATACAGTAAAGTCTGGTGATAACCTTTCAAAAATTGCGAAAGAATTTTATGGTGATGCGAATCAATACCAAAAAATCTTTGAAGCAAACAAACCAATGCTTAAAGATCCAGATGAAATCTTCCCAGGACAGGTTTTACGTATTCCTCAATAATTGAGGGTAATAAAAAAGGCGCTTTTAGCGCCTTTTTCTTTTTCTAGAATCTTTTTGGTATTTTTTGCCCATTTGCTACAGGAGTCTCGGCGTTCTTTAAAACACCAAATAACCATGTTTCGGCATGCTGTACCGCAATTTTTAAAGAATCACTTAAAGCCAAACGACCAGCAATAAAACTAGCTAAAGAACAACCTGAACCGTGATACTCACCGTCTAAGCGGGGGCAACTACTACTCGCTGCAAGTCCACCATTAATATATAAACTATTTTTAATATAATCTGGTGTATCTTCGTGTCCACCTTTGACTAAAACAGCTTTTGCGCCCATTTCAAATAGCTTTTGCGTTGCTTGTTCTAAGTCATCGACACCCGTGAGAGCACGTAATTCGACTGTATTTGGAGTAATGATAGTGGCTAGGGGAATAAGCTCAACGAAAGCTTTGACAAGAGTTGCTTGATCACCTAAAGAACCCCCACTGTTTGCCACCAAAACAGGATCGAGTACATATTGATAATCTGGGTGGGCGCGAAGAAACTCAGCTAGAGCAGCAATGTTATCTGTAGTGCCAAGCATGCCTGACTTAACGCATTTGATTGGTAAATCATCTACAACGGCATTTGCTTGAGCTAATAATAGTTCTTTTGAGGTTGCTTCGAAGCCAAATACTTGTTGTGAGTTTTGAATGGTGAGGGCTGTACATGCAATTGCTGCATGAGCACCACTTTGTCCAATCGCTTCAATATCAGCTTGTAAACCTGCACCACCTGAAGGGTCTAAACCCGAGAAACAAAGTACGGTTGGACGCACGGTTATTTCCTTTTCAATTTAAATTTACGTTAGTATAAGAGAGTTTGATTAAACTCTCGACCAATTGAATTAAATACTTTACTGGGTTAATGATTGAATGGCTATAAAACATATTTTGATTGATTTAGATGGAACCCTAACAGACCCAAAAGTTGGTATCCATACTTCAATTCGCTATGCAATGGATAAGTTGGGCTTTCCATTGGCTGCCGATTTAAATATTGACTGGACAATTGGCCCCCCTTTAAAAGCCTCATTAGCAAAACTATTAGCCACTCAAGATGATGCTTTGGCTGAGCAAGCTTTACTTGCTTATCGTGAGCGTTTTTCAGTTACGGGCTTATTTGAAAATGAAGTATATCCATCGGTTGCCCAAACACTTAATGCATTGAAAGAAGAAGGGTATCGTTTATTTGTTGCAACCGCTAAACCGACTATTTATGCAAAACGTATCTTAGACCATTTTGACTTAAGCCAATATTTTGTACATATTTATGGTAGTGAGTTAACAGGTGAGCGGACCAATAAAGCTGAACTCATCCATTATATTCTTGAACATGAGCAACTAAACTCAGAAGAATGTTTAATGGTCGGTGACCGTCAATATGACATTTTAGGTGCTCGCCACAATGGTATTGAGGCAGTAGCAGTGACTTATGGTTATGGAACACCAGAGGAACTTGAACAAGCACAGCCTAAAGCAATGATTATGCAATTCTCTGAACTTTTGGAATATATCGAAGATCAATCAACACAAAAGAAAGTATCTTAAACATTAGTAAATTTTAATGTGAAGGTTTGGCTTTTATCTAAAGCCAAACCTTTTTTTATTTAAATACCGTGTTGTTGGCGGTATTGAACAAGTTCTTCAATGGTAATCACGGTTATATGGTGAGTTTGAGCATATGCCAAAACTTGAATACCTGATGCCATGGTGCCGTCTGGGTTGGTTAATTCACATAACACGCCAGCAGGTTTAAGTCCTGCTAGTCTTGCTAGATCAATTGTTCCCTCAGTATGACCTCGGCGAGTCAGCACTCCACCGCTACGTGCACGTAAAGGAAAAACATGGCCCGGACGGTTAAGATCACTTGCGACAGCACCATCTTTAATTGCAGTTTGAATGGTAGTAACTCGGTCTTTAGCCGAAACACCTGTCGTAACACCTTGGGTTGCTTCAATGGTCACTGTAAAAGCGGTATGAAACTGGCTTGAGTTTTGAGAAACCATTGGTGGAAGTTCTAAATGATCTGCTAACTCTTCTGTAAGGCATAAGCATACAATACCTGAGCCATCACGAATCATACGTGCCATTGTTTCAACAGTTAGTGTTTCGGCTGCAACAATTAAATCTGCTTCATTTTCACGGTCGAAGTCATCCATAACCAAGACAGGTTTGCCTTGACGAATATCTTCTAATGCTTGTTGAATACGTTGTTCAGCAGGAGAGAGGGCTGAGAAAAAAATTTCTGGTTGAATTAAGCTAGACATAATGAAACGCTCTCGTAAAAATACGGTTGAACATTTCAGGACTGATGTAAAAACAGGCTGTTACTGAAATAAAACGGATTTATCCCAGCTCGTCGTCTTCTTTCATCCGGACTATACCGTCGGCTTTGGAGTTTCACCAAATCTGCTCAAATTACACAATTTAAGCTCGTGGGCTTGTTAATTTATCAATAAAAATTAACTTTACCACCGGTGGGGAATTACACCCCGCCCTGAAGCGATGGGTTTTATTATAGCGCGCTTGATAAAATTGGCTAGATGCTTTTGTAGAATGCTAAGTTTCTTTATGAATAAGTATTTTCACAAACGGAAAAAGGCTTTTTAACAAGAGCTTACTTGTTGATATGAAAATGGAATGTTATGTTTTTTATAGAAAATTATAAATAAAATAGGTGTTTCATGCAGATAAGAGATGATTATCCCCTTAGGAATACTTTATTTATTCAGCATCTCCATATTTTCAGTTATGTATTTATGGCGGTTAGTATTCTTTATTTAATTGCTGCTAATTGGTTAATGCTTCCAGACAGTATTCAATTAGTTATCCCGCCAGTTATATTACTTGTGACAGCATGGTTCAGCATAAAAGATACTTTAAGTGAAGGAGTTAGGCAGACTTTACATGGTGTTTGTGGCTTGATGGTCGGCTTAAGTTTGGCTGTAATCGGGCAGGTCTATCAGACTGGGGCAGACAGTTATTTGCTTTTCTTAATTTGGACATTACTTTTATTACCGTGGCTATATCGACCAAATATTGGAATCTTTGCTTTAATTTGTATTACTAGCCAACTTACACTTTTCTTATTTTTTAAGCAGACTTTTTGGTTAGAAAAATTTCCTTATTTATATCTATTTGCTTTAAATTTATTAAGCCTTATAGAATTTGGGCTATGTATAAACAAGTATCGTGCTTTACGTTTCGTCTTTATCGCTTGGTTTGCCGTCATTTCGATCATTGGAATGATCCAGTTTTTATCAAGTGAAAATATTCCTTATCTGATTTCGGCTTTCTTTTCAGGAATAATCATTTTTTATTATTTCTTCAAAAAAGATGATCAATTATGTGCCAGCTTAATGGCCGCTGTTCTTGGTGTGACTGCAACAATATGGCTTGTAGATAGGATCAATGACTTATTTAAAGATTCAAATGAATTCATTTTTTTATTCATTGCCGGCATTATTTTTATCTGGTTTGCATTAATTAGTTATTTTTTAATAAAAATCTTTCGTCAAAGCCGCTTTTATGTGATCCCTTTAGCAATTGGCGCTTGGCTTGCAGGTCTAGCACTCGGGGCTTTTACATTAGTATTTTGGGAAACTATTTCATTAATTATAGGAGTCATTTTTGTTGTTATAGCCTTTGTTTTATTGAAAAAATCCCAACACTATTTCATTCGGCAATTTGCCTATTGTTTATTTATAAGTGGTCAAATCGCTTTTTTGTTTCATCTAGGGTCTGAAACAGATCAGATGTTATGGGTGCTAATTGCACAGATTTTTATTCTCTGTATAAGTTATTTTCTTAAACCCCATTGGTTCTTTATTTTAATTCAAATGCTCGCTACTTATGGCATAGCATTTATTTACTTACTACAAATGGATCATTCATTGTGGTCAGTAGATTCTGTCCAGACATATTTAAATTTAACCCTGCTCAGCTATTTTGTTTTTAGTTTGATGTTCTTGCCGAAGGGTCGATCGATAGTTCAATATGAGCGTAGTATCTATTTGTGTGTGCTTGCGGTAGTTGTGGTAGCTTCTTTCTTTGATACTTTTATGGGGTTGGCTCTAGATGATTCGATAGACCTGAAATTATGGATAATCTATCTATTACCTAGTCTTTGGTTATTGTGCTTTAGTTCTTTTTATTTGTATAAACAGCTTAAAGGAACAGCATTTTTTGCCTTTTTAATTTTTGGCATATTGCTTATTGCAATGGGCTATTTTGAAATTTTCATTCTATTTATTATTTTAACTTGGGCTTTAAAAAAGAAAGATTATATTGTTTATGGAGTTACTTTGGCTGTATTTGTTTTAGTGTTCTGGCAGCTCTATTACAACATGCAAATAACTTTTCTAGCCAAGAGTGCATCAATTTTTATTTCTGGTTTTGTATTGTTAGCTTTGTATGGGTTACTTCAGCATGAAAATAAAAATGATCTTATTGAAGGAGAGAAAGGATGAAGAAGTATTTTTCTCTTATTCTTGCACTAGTTACCATATTGTTCTTTGCAGGATTGGTAGCAAAAAATGAGTGGCATCTGCGCCATAGTAAAAGTATTTTCATTGAGCTTAAACCAGTTGATCCTCGTTCAATTTTACAAGGTGACTATATGGCACTGGCTTATGAATTAAATTTACAATCTCTCAAAGCTCTTGCAGGGAGTGAGAGCGAAGCTTTAGATCAAGTGATTTTTAATCGTTCTTCCATTCCAGCAAAAGTTATTTTGGATTCAAAAAATCGTGTAGTTCGTACAATTTTAGATATCAATAATTCATATGCTGGGCAAAGTTTAATTTTAAAAAATCCTGAAAATCGTTTTCAGGCTTTGTATCCTGCATCTCGTAGTTTCTTATTTGCAGAAGGTCTAGCTCAATGTTATGAAAAAGCCAAATATGCCGAATTTAAAGTAAACCCAAAAGGAGAGGCGATTCTATTTGATTTACGAGGAGAACAACTTCAACCTTTAAATTGCAAACAGCAAAAGAACTGGTGGGAAGGAACTATTTAGGATTTATAAAATTATAAAAGCCCGTCAATGCGGGCTTTTTTTATTCTTAGAATAAGTTAAGCAACTTGAACAGGAATACAATTCGCTGTGTGGTTAACTGTATTATTTGGATTTGCATATACCAAACGTGGTTTATGAATATTTGCTTCAGCTTCAGTAAAATCGCCAAACGTAGCAATAATCACTAAATCGCCGACATCTGCTTGATGTGCAGCGCCGCCATTTACTGAAATAATTCCAGAGTTATCTTCACCACGAATCGCGTAGGTCGTGAAGCGTTTGCCATTAGTTACATTCCAAACATGAATTTCTTCATATTCACGAATACCAGCTAAGTCCATCAATACGCCATCAATTGCACAAGAACCTTCATAGTGAAGTTCAGCATGGGTTACAACTGCACGGTGAATTTTGCATTTTAATAAACGAGATAGCATGGCTAGCGTCTCCTGAGTAGACCTAAGATTAAGATCTTATGGTGAAATCTATAGCTCTTTTGCTGTGGGCAAAGTGACTGATGCGCATTTTGCTCCTAAAAAAGCAAGATAGCAAGCTTGATTGTTCAACAATTTAAGTGGGTTTATACGCATTAATTTGATTCATGGCCTGTGGAACTTGACCTTGAACAAGAAGTTTCACTTTAGAGAGGGCATGGTCAATTGCTGCATCCATCAGACTTTGTTCACTACTTGGTGCTTTGCCAAGTACGTGACCTGAAACTCTCTCTTTCGAGCCAGGATGTCCGATACCAATACGTAAACGATGAAAATTTGGACCAATATGAGGGACAATGTCACGTAAACCGTTATGACCACCATGTCCACCGCCTGTTTTAAGACGAATTACACCAGGGTTCATATCAAGTTCATCATGAGCAATCAAAATTGCTTCGGGAGCAATTTGATAAAATTTTGCAAATGGAACTACACTTTGTCCAGAACGGTTCATAAATGTAGTGGGTAGAAGTAGACGGACATCGTGTCCTTCTATATTACCACGTCCGCTGATTCCGTGAAATTTTGGATCATTTTTTAATGTAATGCCATATTTATTAGCAAGCTGTTCAATGAACCAAAAGCCTGCATTATGGCGGGTCTGGGCATATTCTGAACCAGGATTGCCCAAACCAACAATTAGCGAAATATTTGACACTAATCTACGCCTTTTAACACTTATGCGCGTTTGAAGTCAGCGTGCATAGGAGTGTTTTTAGCTGGGTGACGTTGTAACGCTTGGATTTTAACGTTTTCAACTTTGTCGCCCACTTGGATTTCTATAACTTCTTCAAAGAAAGCATTGTTTTCTAAAGCTTTTACAAGCTGACGAAGTTCTAAAGTAATAGCTACAGGCTCAGCATTGCCACCATAAATGATAGCTGGAATTAATGCTTCGTGACGAAGGCGGCGGCTCGCACCTTTCCCTTGTTTGTCTTCAGCACGCGCTTGAGCGTTTAATACGAAGTTTGACATGAGTAAATCCTCATTAAAGTTAAATAGACTAAACTTGCGACCAGTTTAGTGATAGAAAACCCCAGCCAAGGCTAGGGTTCATAAAAGCTGCAGTATTATAAACTATCGAACATCGCACTGATAGATTCTTCGTTATTAATACGACGAATCGTTTCAGCAACCATGCTAGCAACAGAAACCTGACGGATTTTGCCCAAGGTTAATGCTTCTTCAGAAAGAGGAATAGTGTCAGTGACAACTAATTCATCAATAACTGAATTACGTAAGTTTTCAATAGCCTTGCCAGAAAGTACAGGGTGAGTTGCGTATGCAACTACACGGCGTGCACCAAATTGCTTAAGCGCATCAGCTGCTTTACACAATGTACCGGCAGTATCAACCATGTCATCTACGATAACGCAATCACGATCTTTTACGTCACCAATTAAATGCATAACTTGCGATTCATTGGCTTTTTGACGACGTTTATCAATAATTGCTAAATCGATGTCACCCATCTGTTTGGCAACGGCACGAGCACGTACTACACCACCAACGTCAGGAGAAACCACCATAAGGTTATCATGCGATTGTTGACGTAAGTCAGCAAGCAAAGCAGGAGTACCATAGATGTTGTCGACTGGAATATCGAAGAAACCCTGAATTTGGTCAGCATGTAAGTCAATCATTACGACACGATCAATACCAACAGTGGTAAGCATGTCTGCAACAACTTTAGCTGTAATCGGCACACGTGCAGAACGTGGGCGACGGTCTTGGCGAGCATAACCAAAATAAGGGATAACGGCTGTAATACGACCAGCACTTGCACGACGCAAAGCATCTGCCATAACCAAGATTTCCATAAGGTTATCATTGGTAGGGGCACAAGTAGGCTGAACGATAAATACGTCTTTACCACGAACATTTTCAGTAATTTCTACTGAAATTTCTCCATCAGAAAAGTGACCGACTGATGCAGCACCTAGAGGGATATGTAAGTGACTTACGACTTTTTGAGCGAACTGTGGATGAGCATTTCCACTAAAAACGACAAGATTGGGCATGAAGCACCCTTGGCGGTTGGTATGTAATTAAATAGATGGCAGGGGCGGCTGGATTCGAACCAACGGATGCCGAGATCAAAACCCGGTGCCTTACCACTTGGCGACGCCCCTAATGCGGCAGAACTTTAATATTTTTGCAATGCAATGTCAAGATTAATCAACAAAAAGCATAGCAATTAAGTCTGTCTTTAAAATAAGAGAATGGCAGGGGCGGCTGGATTCGAACCAACGGATGCCGAGATCAAAACCCGGTGCCTTACCACTTGGCGACGCCCCTAA
>NZ_JAHPRP010000012.1:0-108774 GCF_025513915.1 Acinetobacter sp. WU_MDCI_Abxb74 | reverse complement strand
TCTCCAACCTGGGCTCGAACCAGGGACCTGCGGATTAACAGTCCGTCGCTCTACCGACTGAGCTATTGGAGAATCTGATGCGCATTTTATGGATGAAATCTAAAAGCGTCAATAAGAATATTAAAGAAAATGAATCGTTTGCTTGATTAATATGCTTTTTTAGTATTAAAAATAAAAAAACCACCCAAAATAGGGTGGTTTTTTATAAAGAAATAAAATTATTTCTCTACACCAGCTGGTTGACCTGCAAGTTTCGCGTTTGCATAGTCCCAGTTCACAAGGCTTTCTAAGAAAGTTGCGATGTATTTAGGACGTAAGTTACGGAAATCGATGTAGTAAGCATGTTCCCATACGTCAATTGTTAATACAGCAATTTGACCATGTGCAAGCGGAGTGTCTGCATTAGAAGTTTTAGTAATAGATAATTTACCGTTTACTTCATCAGCAACTAACCAAGCCCAACCTGAACCGAATTGAGTTGTTGCAGCAGCAGTAAATTCTTCTGCAAATTTTTCGTAGCTACCAAAAGCTTCGTCAATTTTAGCAGCGATTGCGCCAGTAGGCTTACCACCACCATTTGGCTTCATAGAATTCCAATAGAATGTATGGTTCCAAACTTGAGCAGCGTTATTGAAAATACCAGCTTTAGATGTATCACCAGCAGTTGCTTGGATGATTTCTTCTAAAGTTTTACCTTCAAGGTCAGTTCCTTTGATTAAGTTGTTTAAGTTAACAACATAGGTATTGTGGTGTTTATCGTGATGGTATTCTAAAGTTTCTTTACTAATATGTGGCGCTAAATCATCATAGCCATATGGAAGTGCAGGTAAAGTAATGGTTGTCATGTTCCTATTCCTTGCATTTGCTGGGTTATACAATTAAGTGGCTCTATTGTAAATGATTCTGTTCACAATAGGGCATCGTTTTAAAGAACTATACACAATAAAGATCTAATTAATACGCATAACACAGATTGAAAAAAGACTTAATTAAATCGGATTATTCAATTCAAAATATTCAGATTCAATTGAAAACTGTTTTGAAATTGCTTGGGCTAAACGTTGAACTCCGTAGCGTTCAGTTGCATGGTGACCACATGCAAAATAGTGAACGCCTAATTCTTTTGCTTCATAGAAAGTCCGTTCACTGACTTCACCTGAAATATAAGCATCGCAATTTTGCAAAGCCGCTTTAGCAATAAAATCTTGAGCGCCACCTGTACAAAAGCCTACTTTTTGAATACTTTGCTTCTCGGCTGGTAAATGAATTACTTTAAAATCAAAGCTATCTTGTAATTTTGATTTAAACTCTTCAATAGAAACAGCTTGCTCTAAATATCCAATATTTCCAATTGGATGCTTTTCGGCTAAATCGAGTGGCTCTAAATGGTGTAAGCCCAATTTTTCTGCAATGGCGACATTGTTACCCAAACTTGGATGTGCATCTAAAGGCAGGTGGTAAGCCACTAATGAAATATTATTTTGAATGAGTTTTTTAATGCGGTTGCCTCGCATTCCTGTAATTGGGTACGGTTCGCCTTTCCAAAAATAACCATGATGTACGAGTAATAGATCGGCATTTTGAGCAATCGCTGCATCAATCGCATCTTCGGAAGCAGTAACGGCACAAACGATACGTTTTACTTCAGTTGAACCTTCAATTTGCAGGCCATTTGGTGCGTAATCTTTAAATTCTGCTGCTTTTAAGGTTTGGTCGCACCACTGAATAATTTCATGCAAATTCGCCATGATATTTCCTGAATTGAGTAGTAAATAATTGCTAAAGCTATAGAAACATATTTTGTTGTGTAACTAAAGCTAGACAAATCTTTTTTGAGTTTTTTATGTATATCGACATATTTAATTTAAAATGCTTAACTGAAAACTCTTTTTGTTCAATATATTAATTTAATTAAAAACTTCTTTGCGTAGAGGATATGAACGTGCGCCGCACCTTTACATGGTTACCTTGGGTGTTACTTATTATTGTAATTGCCAGTTTTATTGCATGGCAAAAATACCATCAGCCGAAACCAACTGTTGCAGTTGATGGGGTGCAAATGCCTGCCGAGAAAGTTGAACCACTGGTTAATACTTCACGAACGGGTGGGGTGGTGTCTTATAGTGCAGCGGTAAAAGTTGCAGCTCCAGCAGTCGTCAATATTTTTACGACCCAGAAAGTTAAACAAAATCATCCATTGTTAAGTGATCCAGTATTCCGCGAATTTTTTGGAAATCAGGTTCCTGAACAACAACAGCAAAATGAAAATAGTCTAGGCTCTGGGGTTATTGTACGTGCTGATGGTTATATTCTTACCAATAATCATGTAATTGCTCAGGCCGACCAAATTGTAGTTGCATTACGTGATGGACGCCGTGCAGAAGCAACTATTGTTGGAACAGATCCAGATACGGATTTAGCTGTAATTAAAATCGATTTAGATAAATTACCTGTATTGCCATTTAAGTTGAGTGGGAATGAAGTGGGTGATGTTGTCTTGGCGATTGGTAACCCATTTGGAGTAGGGCAAACGGTAACTCAAGGTATTATTTCTGCTACCGAACGCTCCGATTTAGGCATCAATACCTATGAAGATTTCATTCAAACAGATGCTGCAATTAACCCAGGTAACTCAGGCGGAGCTTTAATTGATGTCGCTGGTAACCTCATTGGGGTAAACACTGCTATTTTCTCTCAGTCAGGTGGCTCTTTAGGCATTGGTTTCGCAATTCCAGCTAAAATCTGCCAACAAGTATTAAACTCGATTTTGAAAGATGGTCGCGTTGTACGTGGATGGTTAGGCATTAGTTTAGTGCCACCTACACAAGAAGATGTATTAGCACCGAAGCAACAAATTGGTGTTTTGGTTGCAGATGTCTTGAAAAATGGGCCAGCAGCTTCAGCCGGTATAAAAGTCGGTGATAAGATTGTTCAGGTAAATAATCAACCAATCACTTCGGCATCTCATTTGATTAATTATGTTGCATTACAAGCGCCTAATAGCGAAATTAATGTAATGATTGAGCGAGCTGGGAAGCAAGAAAACTTTGTGGTAACAGTTGGTGAAAGAAAAAACCAAAATAGTCAATCTCAATTTATACCGTTACCTAAACAATAGAGACAAAAAAGCCTCGTAATGAGGCTTTTTTATTGGCTTAAATTAAGAATGTGTAGGGGTTTGATGTTGATGTTTGAACTCAGTTAAAGCATCAATGCGATATTGAATTAACATTTCACCAATTTCAGCACCCTTAATGTTCTCTGGTAAGTCCTGAACTTTAATAGAGCGAACCACTTGCATTGCATCTAACATATATTGAGCTTGAGGATAGGGACGATCTTCTAAGCCTAGTCTTCCTTTAGCATCGCACTCACATGCCTGCACAAAAGCTTCCACTCTCTCAGGACGACGTAATACATCAAGACGTTGTAATAAACGCCATACAGTTCCTGGTTTTAACGACATAATCTGATGACATTTTAAGTGTTCTTTACACACCGATAAAGCCAACTGTCGAGTTTGAGTTGGAACCTTTAAACGTTCACATAATTCGGTAACGGGTTTCACTCCGCGTTCTTCATGCATGATATGGCGAGGAAGTTCGTTAGCTGGAGTTAATGCTTTACCCAAATCATGTACTAAAACAGCAAACCGAACATCAAGCGAGTAGTTTGATTTACACGCTTGCTGTAAAGACATGAGGGTATGTATGCCGCAATCTACTTCGGGGTGATATTCTGGACGCTGTGGTACACCAAACAATGCATCAATTTCAGGGAAAAGATGTTTTAAAGCACCGCAATCCCGTAATGTCTGAAAATAAATATCTGCATGATCTTCTAAAAGAGCGCGTGACGTTTCTTTCCACACACGTTCTGGTGTTAAGGCGTCAAGTTCACCTGATTCCGCCATCGTTTGCATGAGTTGTAAGGTTTCAGGTGCAATATGAAAGCCATATGAAGAATATCGAGCTGCAAAACGTGCGACACGTAAAACACGTAAAGGATCTTCAGCAAAAGCTTCTGAAACATGTCGTAAGGTTTTATTTTCTAAATCAGTCTGACCGCCATAGGGATCATATAATTTGCCATCTTGATCCATTGCTATGGCATTGATGGTTAAATCACGACGAATTAAATCTTCTTCTAAACTTACCGTGGTATCAGTAAAAAACTGAAAACCGTGATAACCCTTACCGGACTTTCGCTCAGTACGTGCAAGTGCATATTCTTCTTTAGTTTCAGGATGAAGAAACACAGGAAAATCTTTGCCTACAGGTTGAAAACCTTGGGCGAGCATATGTTCAGGTGTTGCTCCGACCACAACATAATCTTTTTCTTGATAGGGATGCCCAAGTAGAGAATCTCGGACGGCACCGCCTACTAAATACACTTGCATGAAAAAACCTCTATTCTTCAAGCAATCATGCTACAGAATAGAGGTTTTCTCAAGTCATTAGACAGGCTTTTCGTAAAAAGCTCTTTCTAAATTATTTTTCTAATTGCTGGATTTCAGCAACAGTTAAAGCAGTCATATTGATAAGACGACGAGTTGTTGCTGTCGGTGTCAAAATATGAACAGGTTTTGCTGCGCCAAGCAAAATTGGACCAATGGTAACGTTGTTACCAGAAGTTGCTTTTAACAAGTTAAATGAAATATTTGCTGCATCTAGATTTGGCATAATGAGCAAGTTTGCAGAACCTTTAAAACGCGAACCTGGGAACGCAAATTGACGAATATTTTCGTCTAATGCTGCATCACCATGCATTTCACCTTCAACTTCAAGCTCAGGAGCTTGCTCAGATAAAATACGGTAAACTTCACGCATTTTTTGAGCGCTTGAATCGGTTTGGTCGCTACCAAAACTTGAATGAGAAAGCAGGGCTACACGTGGAGTAATACCAAAGCGACGTACTTCTTCAGCTGCCAAAATAGTCATTTCAGCAAGTTGTTCAGCAGTCGGGTTAGTGTTTACATACGTATCTGCGATAAACAAGTTACGATCTTCAAGCATTAATGCATTTAATGTGAAGAAGTTGTTCATGCCTTCTTTAAGGCCGATAACATTGCGTACAAAGTCAAGGTGAATGTTATAGCTACTATACGTACCACATAACATACCATCTGCTTTGCCAAACTTAACGAGAAGAGCCGCGATTAAAGTCGAACGGCGACGAGCTTCACGTTGAGCATATTCAACAGTGATACCTTTGCGTTGCATTGTCTGATGGTAGTCTTTCCAGAACTCTTCATACAATGGATTTTGTTCTTGATCAATAATCTCAATATTTACGCCATGTTGTAAACGTAAGCCTAATTTTTTGATATTTGCTTCAATTACAGCAGTACGACCTACTAAAATTGGTTTAGCTAAATCTTCATCAACAGCAATTTGTACTGCACGTAATACACGTTCGTCTTCACCTTCCGCATATGCAATACGCTTTGGATCAGCTTTTGCTTGAGCAAAAATTGGTTTCATCAAGAATGCAGAATTATATACAAACTCAGACAATTTTTGACGATATACAGCGAAATCTTCGATAGGACGAGTTGCTACACCTGAGTCCATTGCAGCTTTAGCAACCGCTGGTGCAATTTCTAAAATTAAACGTTGATCAAGTGGGCGTGGAATTAAATAGTCACGACCGAATGAAGCAGATTTTTCACCATATGTTGCTGCGTCAGCTTCAATATGAGCCATACGCGCAATTGCATGTACACATGCAATTTTCATATCTTCATTAATAGTAGTTGCGCCAACGTCAAGTGCACCACGGAAAATGTATGGGAAACATAATGCGTTGTTTACTTGGTTTGGATAGTCAGAACGGCCAGTTGCCATAATCACGTCAGAGCGTACTTCATGTGCATGTTCAGGTAAAATTTCTGGATCTGGGTTTGCCAAAGCAAAAATAATAGGGTTTTCAGCCATCTGTTTCACCATTTCTTTGGTGAGAATACCAGCAGCAGAAAGACCCAAGAACATATCAGCGCCAGTCATTACTTCATGAAGCTGAGATGCTGTAATATCTTGAACATAACGTTTTTTAGATTCATCAAGCCCTTCGCGAGAAGTCGTTAATAGACCACGAGAATCGGCAACAATAATATTTTCTTTTTTAGCACCAAGCGCACAAAGCAAGTCTAAACATGAAAGTGCTGCTGCACCTGCACCTGAAGCTACGATTTTGATTTCATCAATTTTCTTATTTACAAGTTGCAATGCATTAAGCAAAGCTGAACCTACAATAATACTTGTACCATGTTGGTCGTCATGGAATACAGGAATTTTCATGCGTTCACGAAGTTTCTTTTCAATATAGAAACATTCTGGCGCTTTAATGTCTTCGAGGTTGATACCACCGAAAGTTGGCTCAAGAGAGGCAACAATATCGACGATTTTATCTGGATCGTTTTCTGCAATTTCGATGTCAAATACGTCAACACCAGCGAACTTCTTGAAGAGAACCCCTTTACCTTCCATTACAGGTTTAGAAGCCAATGGGCCAATATTACCTAAACCAAGAACAGCGGTACCGTTAGTGACTACAGCAACCAAGTTTCCGCGTGCTGTATATTTAGCAGCAGTTGAAGGATCACGTTCAATCTCTAAACATGGCGCAGCAACTCCGGGTGAGTAGGCTAAAGCCAAATCTCGTTGGTTGACAAGTTGCTTACTTGGGGTGACGCTGATTTTCCCTGGGTTTGGATATTCATGGTAATTTAAAGCGGCCTGTTTTAAAGATTGATCGTCCATCTGAGTCTCTATTTGATACAAAAAAGCAAACTAGTCAAATCACTCATTCAGGGGAAGGCAACTCGGTTTGTTTACTATGCTTTAATTTTTATCAATTAAGAGAATAGTAGACGAATTGCCAATAGCCCTGTAGTGAGCTAAATGCTAAAGAATATAACACTACTTCTTTATTTCTCACAGTCAAAAACGCTCATTTTTGGAAAAAGCAGCATATGTAAAAATCGACCGTTTGAACAACTAAGAAATATGCGAATTTGTTTGTAGATAAGGAATAATCTGCTCAGCAGGGATAGGACGACTAAAGAAATAGCCTTGTAAAAAATCACATTGCTGTTTTTGTAGATAGGCAACTTGTTCCTCTGTTTCTACACCTTCGGCAACCAGTTTAAGCCCCATACTTTTACCCATTGCAATCATGGCATTTACAATCGCTTCTTGTTTGTGATCACCGATTTTAGAAATAAAAGCGCGATCAATTTTTAATACATCAATTGGATATTCTGTCAGATACGCCAAAGAGGAATAACCAGTACCAAAGTCATCTAGGGCGATTGAAATATCTCGTTGTTTTATCGCATGTAATAACGTTTTGACGTTATCAGTATTATCCAAGAGAGCCGACTCAGTAATTTCAAGTTCAAGATCTGCACCTTGTATATTATATTTCTGCAAAATTTCATCAATATCATTGAGTAATAAGCCTCGATGTATTTGCTGGGCAACAATATTTACAGAGACTTGAATATTTGCGTAGCCTGCATTTTTCCATTCTTGTAATTGTTTTCCAACTTTATCTAAAACGACTTTGCCAATATCTGAAATCAGGCTACTACGCTCAGCAAAAGGTATAAACATATTTGGCATGACTAATCCTTTTTCGGGATGCTGCCAACGAATTAATGCTTCAAAACCTATAATTAATTGATCTTGTAGACTAATTTTGGGCTGGTAATAAATGACAAATTCATTATTTTGAATGGCCTTACGTAACTCTTGTTCTAAGTCAGCAGTTTTATATGGATGTTCTGCTTTATTGCAATAGTAAGAAATGGTATTGCCTCCTAAGCGTTTTGCTTCTGAAAGTGCTTGTTCTGCATGGTTGTTAAGATGATCAATTTGTCGGCCATGCTCAGGAAAGCATGCAACACCGATAGATGCCGTAATAAAATATTCGTGATTATCAATATAAAAAGGTGCGTTAAGTGCTTGCAAGATATTTTGGCAATATTGCTCAATATTGGGATGAATTGGAGAAATTTCATAAATAATTGCGAAATCGTCACTATTTAAATAGGCAACTAAAATTGCATTAATATTGATTAAGCGTAATCGTTGTGCAAATTGTTTAAGAAGTTCATCACCACTATCATTATTTAAAAACTCATTGAAGGCGCGAAAACGGTCAATGTTTACTCGTATTAATGCTAAGTTTTTAATGTTATATGAAGGATTTACAAGATATTGATGAAGTTGGTTATAGTAATAAAGACGATTAGGCAAGTGGGTGAGACTATCATAATTTTTTAAATAAGATAGATGCTGCTCCTGACGTTTTTGCTCAGTGAGGTCACGTGCAAATCCAATATAATTAGTAATTTGATTGAACTCATCTTTGACTACATTGATGTGCAACCACAAATATACACTTTTACCAGAACTAAACTTTTCATCAAATTGGCCCATATATTCTCCGGTTTCGAGGAGCTGCTGGGTAATTGAGGTATGAAATTGTTGTTGGAGTTCTTTTTGATTAATTGTAATGCTAAACAATTCTTTATTTAGAAGTTCTGTTTTAGAAAATCCAGTTAATTTCTCATAGTAAGGGTTAATATCAATATAGTTCAGGTGCTCATCTAAAATAAATATGCCTTCCGCAGCTTGTTCAAGCACAATTGCCGATAGCCTTAAGTGTTCTTGATCTTTTTTCTCTTGATGTATGTCTCGGGTCATACCAACCATTCGAAGCGCTTTTTGTGTTTTGGAATCTCTCGTAATGACACGGCCCACATCCTGAATCCATCGCCATGAACCGTCTCGACGTAAAATTCTGAAATTAATATTAAAATGATCTGTAGTTCCTTCCAGATGTTGTTTTAAACGTTCTTCAAAAAGTTTTTTATCACTTGGATGTACGCGGTCTAAAATGCTATTGAGATGAATAATGGTTGTCTGTGTTTGCTTTTGTTGATCGAAAAACGTAATTTCTAATTTTTGATTTTCAATATCCCAGTCCCAAGGCCGAATGCCTGCCGTTTCATGTGCAAAAGCTAAATTGTAGTGATGGTTTTCGAGTTGCTCATTCATTTTGGTGAGATCGTAAGTGCGTTCACGTACCTTTTGTTCAAGCAAATGGTTATTAAACTGAAGCTGTGCTTCAATATCTTTAGATTTATTCACTTCTTGTTGAAGCTGTACACATAACTCTTCAGCCCACTGAGTATGTTGATCTGAAATTTGAACAAGCTGTTTATTTTTAAATAATAGTTGAGAAATCTTTTTATAGTTACGTTGAGCTGCGTATGCACAGAGTACTGTAGCCACGAAAGCGATGTTATAGGCGAAATAAAAAGGTAGCTGAGTAATGGGCGTATGTGTAAATTGAGCGATTAAAAGGGGTAATGTACTGGGAATGAATAAAAGATAAAAGTATCGAGGTTGTTGCGTTAAAAAAGTCAGGCCAATGATATGGGCAGAAGTGATAAACAAAGCAATTAAAATATGAGCATCTGATAGCGCAACTAACTCTTGAGGAAGATAGAAATGAATAACTGTAACGGTTGCACCTAATAAAACGCCTGTAATAAAACAAATACTTTGTAAGATAAAATCAGCTTTTTTAATAAAATTAATAGTACGGTAGTGGGTTAAAATATTTGGAACAAATAATAGGCAGGTAAAAGATGCAATAGTAAGGCCGATAGACCAGTTAAATACGGTTATTGACGATGAAAAATAATAAGAAAAAATAGCGTATGAGATCAGACATAATAGTATTAAGCTAATCAAATACCAGCGTATATATTGAATTGAAAGTTTTAGCTGCTCAATTTTTATTTGATGCTGTAAATATTCTTCCTGAAGCCCAGACATAAGATTTTTCTATCCTATTTTTTTACATATATACAGAAAGAATCTGATTTATCAGTAATAAAGAATTTAAAATTTTATTCATACAACAAAAGTAAATTAACTTTAAATAGCGATTTAATCAATGTTCAATGAACTTAGGTGGATAAAAACCGATAATTTAAAATTGATAAAGCAACGACAGGCGCAGTTTCTGTACGTAAAACACGGTCACCAATACACCAGTTCATAAAACCAGCTTGATTAGCTTGAGTAATTTCATTTTCGCTTAAACCGCCTTCTGGTCCAATCAATAAGGCAAGTTCAGGTTGTATGCCTGCTAATACATCTTTTTGTTCTTTTTCTGGGGCTAAAACAAATTTTGAAGCGGGTAGTTGAGTAGAGCTTAGCCATTCACTTAGAGAAATGGGTGCTAACACTTCTGGAACGATGTTAAGACCACATTGTTCACAAGCTGCAATTGCTACAGCTTGCCAATGATCTAATTTTTTTTGATCTCGGTCATACTTTAAGCGCATTTCACAGCGGTCACTTGTAAGTAGTTGAATTTGACTTACCCCAAGTTCAGTGGCTTTCTGAATGGCATAATCCATTCGGTCACCTTTACTCATGACCTGACCAAGAATAGCTTTAAATGGAGCGCTGCGGTTATTGGGGTTAAAATTCTCAATCGTGATAAATGCATTTTTTTTATTAATTTCGGTTAGTGTCGCGAGATATTCACCACCTTGACCATTAAAGAGAATAGCTTGTTCTTGTAATTGTGCACGTAAAACACGCACCCAATGATGAAATACTGATTCAGTTAGTTGAATTGTTGAACCAACTGTAAGTTCAGTTTCGATAAAAAAACGATTCATTGGGTACGCCTTACAAAATTAATTTAAACCAAGATCAACGACGAGTTGACGAGTTGGTTCGACTTGATTCATTGAATAGAAATGTAAGCTTGGTGCACCACCTGCAATCAGGCGTTCACATAGTTTAACAACAACTTCATGACCAAAAGCTTTAATACTCTCACTGTCATCGCCATAGGCTTGTAATTGTTTACGAATCCAGCGAGGAATTTCTGCACCAGTACCATCAGCAAAACGAATTAAGTTGCTGGCATTGGTAATAGGCATGATGCCAGGAGCCACCGGAATATTAACTCCAGCTTTTTCTAAGCGCTCCATAAAATAAAAGTATGAGTCTGGATTAAAGAAGAATTGAGTAATTCCTGCATTAGCGCCAGCTTGTACTTTTTCAATAAAACGTTGGATATCTGAATCAAGGTTCTCAGCTTGAGGATGCATTTCAGGATAAGCTGCAACTTCAATATGAAAATGATCACCTGAATGCTGACGAATGAAACGTACTAAATCTTGAGCATACGGGAGTTCGCCCAGTCCGACTTGACCAGAAGGTAAATCACCACGTAAAGCGACAATACGGTTAATGCCTTGCGCTTTATAGAGGTCGAGTAGCTCAGCAATACGCGCTTTATCATCACCAATACAAGAAAGGTGAGGAGCAACTGGTGTACCTTTGCCATTGAAATCGTCAATAGCAGCAAGAGTACGTTCACGAGTAGAACCACCAGCACCATAGGTAATCGAGAAGAAATCTGGATTTAAGGGTTGTAATTCTTGATGAACAATACGAAGTTTTTCAGCACCGGCATCAGTTTTCGGTGGGAAAAACTCAAAAGAAATGGGTATACGTTTAGTCATGTCAAATCCTTGTAAACAGCGAAACAATATTTTTAGAAAAAAGGGCAGTCGGTTCACCGTCTGCCCTTAAGTTCTTAGTATTTGTAAGCGTCAGACTTGAATGGTCCCTCAACAGCAACACCTAAATAGCCAGCTTGCTCTTGAGTTAATTGAGTAAGTACACCACCAAAACCTGCAACCATTGCCGCAGCAACTTCTTCGTCAAGTTTCTTAGGAAGAACTTCTACACGAATTTTTGCAGTTTTTTCGTTTGCAGGAAGGTCAGCAAATTTCTCTTGGAATAAGTGAATTTGACCTAACACTTGGTTAGCAAAAGAACCGTCCATCACGCGTGATGGGTGACCAGTTGCATTACCAAGGTTTACAAGGCGACCTTCAGAAAGAAGAATGAGGTAGTTATTTTCATCTTCAGAACGATAAACTTGGTGAACTTGTGGCTTAACTTCAACCCACTTGTAACCACGTAAATAAGCAGTATCAATTTCTGTGTCGAAGTGACCGATATTACATACAACTGCACCAGCTTTTAAGCTATCTAACATTGCAGCATCACATACGTGGTAGTTACCAGTAGTAGTTACAACAAGGTCAGTGTTGCCAAGTAAGTCTTGGTTAATATCTTCTTTTTTGCCTGTTTGTACGCCGTTTTTGTATGGAGATACAACTTCATAGCCGTCCATACATGCTTGCATTGCACAAATTGGGTCAACTTCAGTTACACGAACAATCATGCCTTCTTGACGTAAAGATTGAGCAGAACCTTTACCAACGTCACCATAACCGATCACAAGCGCACGGCGACCAGACAAAAGCATATCAGTTGCGCGTTTGATTGCATCATTTAATGAGTGACGGCAACCATATTTGTTGTCGTTTTTAGACTTAGTAACTGAGTCATTTACGTTGATTGCAGGTACTTTCAAAGAACCGTCTTTCCACATTTCGATAAGACGTTGAACACCTGTTGTGGTTTCTTCAGTAATACCATGAATGCGTTCTAAAAGAGCTGGATATTTGTCATGAACAAGAGCAGTTAAGTCACCGCCATCGTCCAAGATCATGTTGGCATCCCAAGGTTGACCATTAACATTAACTTGTTGTTCAAGGCACCACATATATTCTTCTTCAGTTTCGCCTTTCCAAGCAAAAACTGGAATACCGCGAGCAGCAATTGCAGCAGCAGCATGGTCTTGAGTTGAGAAAATGTTACATGAAGTCCAACGAACTTCAGCACCTAATTCAATAAGCGTTTCAATAAGAACCGCTGTTTGAATGGTCATGTGGATACAACCAAGGATTTTTGCACCAGCGAGTGGTTTAGACGCTGCATAACGTTTACGTAAACCAATTAAAGCTGGCATTTCTGCTTCAGCAAGTTTGATTTCTTTACGACCGTAGTCAGCAAGTGAGATGTCAGCAACTTTATAATCTGTAAATGAAGCATTAACCGCGTTCATCAGGATCTCCTAGGGAAAAAATAGTATGGATCGTTCTGTTCGCGGATGCCGTTGTTGGTTAAAACGAGTGTTTAACCGATTGTCGAGCCTGGCAAATTGATCTTTAGTGCCGATCATTTGTCGCAGCATCCCTCGACTAGCGAAACATTGTACTTGGAAAAGCTTTTAGTGCCAATCCAGTTTTGTTTATTATCTGCTTAATTACGACTTTAGATTTAAATTATGGCCTTAAATATTCCCGAATCTTTGGCAAACCTTGAAGCGAATAGCGGTGTTTTTGCGGTTTGGATGGTACTTTGGCATCATGGGGTTCAAATTGATATTTCCGAGCTTATTCAAATTTGTCGATACGATGAAGACGGCACCTATACAATTGCCTTGGCTGTTGCTTTAAAGAAATTTGGGTTTGATGTGTCATTTTATTCGGATAAAGATCCAAATATTAGCCCAAGCGAGCGCATGAGTTATAAAGAAGCAAATGTATTGAAAATACCAACCAGCCCAGCGTTAAGCTATCAGGATATTCAAGCTGCAATTCAAAATGGAAAAATGGTCATTGTCTATTACGACACTTTAGCAGGAGTGGGGAACCAGTCACTTGTATATTCTATAGATCAAAATGAAATCTGCTTTTTTGATAGTTTTGAACCGATGTCAGCGGCAGTCTTTGAAAAGCAACGTCAAGTGGAAGGCATTTGTCGTCAGGCTATCGTGATTGATGATCGTAATTTTCAAATGCATTCAATCAAATTAAATTAGATAAAAAAGAGCCAGTAGAGTGCTGGCTCATATTAAAGTTATTTTTGTTGATATTCTTGAATGACTTCTAAAGCAGCACGAAAAGCCTCTTGTGTAGCAGGCGCACCGCAATATGGCAGACTATGCAATAACGTTTCTTGAATTTCTTCAACTGTACAACCATTGTTGAGCGCACCGCGAACATGGCCTTTGAGTTCAGTTGGTGACTTAAGTGCAGTTAACATTGCCAAAGTAATTAATGAACGATATTTGCGCGGTAATATGCCTTCACGTTGCCAAGTCGATCCCCATGCATGTTCGTTAATCCAGTCTTGCAATGGCTGTGTAAACGGAACAGTGTTGTCTTGCGCACGTTTTACAAAAGCTTCTCCCATCACTTCGGTGCGAACTTTTAATCCATTTTCGTAATCTTGCTTAGACATTAATTTCTCCTAAAAATAAAAGCGTCGATTGACGCTTTTATGGCTGTTTATTAATTAATGCGAATCACAAGTGATTGCAATAGTGAATTAGTGGAGGCGTCAGTCACTAAATTTGATGAGGATTCGACAAAGGAAGATCTTTATCTAAATTTTCATCAAAAACATCTGTCAGCATGCTGTCGAATCGAATTGCGTTGTATTGCAATAATTGTTGAGCCTCGCTTTCAGAAATGAAACCTTCTTTTGTAGCGTGTGCAATATTCTCTTCAAAAGTAAGTCCGGTAAACTTGCCTTTAGATTCAGCTTTCTTAAACTTATCCCAAAGTGGCTCAAGAGTTCGTAAAATTTGGAATGCATGTTCTAAACGTCCAGTCGCATCATCGGCTTTGGTTGAATAAAACACATGATGTTTAAGTTGCTCTCTAAATGGATGTTCTTGCATCATGAGTTCCGCGACTTGCTGTTTTAACTCATCATCTGGTTTTGAAATTACACGACCAAAAGGGAAACAGATCCATTTCACAAATGCTGCGGGAAGTTTAGCTGGGAAGTTTTCAAATAATCCCCAAAATGCTTCCTGAATATTCAAGAAAGCTTTTTGCAGAGCTAATTTAGCGTGAAGTTGTTCAGCCTCAGTTTTTTGGCCAGCTTCATAAAATTTTAAAATCGCAGTAGAAATAAAAAGGTGGGCATGAATATCGGCCAAACGACCTGACAACATTTCTTTGCGTTTTAAGTCTCCGGCAAGTAAGCCAAGCGCCATATCTGCAACCAAAGCAAAGTTGGCGCTAAAACGGTTAATTGTCTTATAGTAACTGGCAGTAAATTGATCTACTGACTGAGGAGCATCGCTTGAACCACCTGTCCAACCATAAGCAAATGATTTTGCGCCTCGGTTAAAGGTATAGGCTAAATGTTTAAATAACAAATTATCGAATTTTTTGACTGAAGTGCTTTTATCTTCAGACTGAAGTAGTTGCAACTCTTCAAAAAGGTAAGGGTGACAACGCATTGAACCTTGACCAAAAATCATCAATGAACGAGTTAAAATATTTGCGCCTTCGACTGTAATTGCAATTGGAATAGCTTGATAGGTAAGTGCAAGGAAGTTGCGTGGTCCAAGTTGAATTGCACGTCCTCCGGCAATGTCCATTCCATGATTGACCACTTTACGCATCGTTTCGGTTGCATAGTATTTTGCCATGGCGGTCATCACCGCGGGTGTTCCACCTTGATTTAGACCACATGTCACTAAATAACGGAATGCTTCAAGCATATAAGCATCACTTGCAATTTCACTGGCCGCTTCTTGGACACCTTCAAATTTACCAACAGAGATATTAAATTGCTGGCGAATTTTCGCAAAAGCTCCCACAGTTAAATAGCTCATTTCACCTGCGGCGGTTGCTAGGGCTGGAAGGGAAATACCACGGCCAACGCCTAAGCACTCCATGAGCATTCGCCAGCCTTTACCAGCATTTTCTTGCCCACCAATAATCCAGTCAATTGGAATAAAAACATCTTCTCCTTCTACGGTTCCATTCATAAATGGAGAACCTGGGAAATGACGTGCTCCTATTTTTACGCCTGCATGGCTTGCAGGAATTAATGCACAGGTAATACCGTATTCTGTTTTATTTTTATCGCCGAGTAGACCTTCTGGATCATAAAGTTTAAATGCGAGACCAACAACGGTGGCAATTGGTGCAAGGGTAATCCAGCGTTTAGAGAAATTCATGCGCAGGCCAAGTACTTGAGCACCTTCATATTCGCCGTAACAAACAACGCCTGAATCTGGAATGGCACCAGCGTCTGAACCCGCTTCTGGACTGGTTAAACCAAAGCAAGGAATTTCTTCACCTTTGGCAAGGTCGGGCAGATACTGCTGCTTTTGAGCATCAGTACCGTAGTGCATGAGCAGCTCACCGGGTCCCAACGAGTTTGGAACCATACAACTCACCGCGGTGGTCAGTGAGCGTGAAGCAATTTTGCTCATAATGCGACTTTGTGCGAATGAGCTAAATTCTTTACCACCAAACGATTTCGGAATAATGAGGCCTAAAAAACCTTTATCTTTAATAAATTGCCAAACTTCAGGAGGGAGATCTTTTAAGTGATGATGAATTTCCCATTCATTGAGCATGCTACAAAGCAATTCAACTTCATTATCAATGAAACTTTGCTCTTCTTCTGACAACGTTGGGTAGGGATAATTTTCAAATTGAGACCAATCAGGTGCTCCCATAAATAACTCTTTTTCCCACCAACTGGTACCAGCCTCTAAAGCTTCTTGTTCGGTGGTACTAATGCTCGGCATTGAATTTGCTAAAGTCTTATAAGCAGGCTTGGTAATCAGGTTAAACCGTAATGGTTCAACTAAAATAATGATGCTGAGTGCAATAATTGGAATACCTAAAAGCAGAGACCACGGTGTTAGCAAGAATGCCGAAAGTATGGCAATAATAATGGCCACACCGCTACCAAGAACTTTATTTAAGTTAAAAAAGAAAATTGCCCATACTGCAATAAGCTGAATAATAATACTTAATATAAAGAGTAGGAAAATCATACTTGCTCCTTACTAGCTAAGCCCTCAGGTGGATGACGTTACAAAAGCGAGGAGATATTTAAGGCTTAACTAGCTGTTTAGTTGCTGTTTAAATTTGAGTTTTTATGTCGCAAATATTGATGTATATGCTAGAGCAGGGATATATCGTACTTTTAGGTATAAGATATTTTTGAGTGAAAGTGTAAGGCGTTATTTTATTGATTTGTCAAGAAATGTTATTGATTTTCTTATACAAATAAAAAGCCCTCTGTGTTAGAGGGCTTTTATAGATATTTAATTTATTAAGCTTCGACGGTTTGAACAGCAATTTTTTTAGCTGGATCTACTTTACGACGAACTTCTGGTACTGGCTCACCATGGTATTGACGGTCAGCAAAGTAACTTGAACGAACCATTGGCGCAGACCAAATATTTCTAAAGCCAAGTTTGCGGCCATGCTCTGCATAACGTTCAAACTCTTCTGGCGTTACAAAGCGGTCAATTGGCGCGTGTTGCTTAGAAGGCTGTAAATATTGACCAATAGTGACATAGTCAACATCGTGAGCGCGTAAATCATCAAGTAATGCAATGACTTCTTCTTCAGTTTCACCAATACCAACCATCAAACCACATTTTGTTGGAATGTCTGGACAATATTCTTTAAACATTTTAAGTAAGGTTAAAGAATGTTGATAGTCTGAACCTGGACGCATTGCTTTATATAAGCGAGGTACAGTTTCAATGTTATGGTTAAATACGTCTGGCGGACATTCGGTCATAATGCGTAAAGCAATATCCATACGTCCACGGAAGTCAGGTACTAAAATTTCAAGCAATGTAGTTGGGCTAAGCGCACGAGCTTCTTTAATACAGTCCACAAAATGTTGTGCACCGCCGTCAAGCAAGTCATCACGGTCAACAGAAGTAATTACTGCGTACTTGAGTTTCAGATTTGAAATGGTTTCTGCCATGTGACGAGGTTCGTCAGCATCTAAGGCATTTGGACGACCATGTGCAACATCACAGAAAGGGCAACGACGTGTACAAATATCGCCCATAATCATGAATGTTGCCGTACCGCCACCAAAACATTCTGGGAGGTTAGGACAAGCTGCTTCTTCACAAACGGTATGGAGTTTTTGAGCACGTAAAGTCGTTTTAATACGCTGAACTTCTTCTGGTGCCGTCATCTTGACACGAATCCAGTCAGGTTTACGCGGCACTTCAACCGTAGGTACAACTTTTACAGGAATTCTTGCGACTTTTTCTGCGCCACGAAGTTTTACACCCTGTTCAGGTTTACGGTGTTCTGACATATTTAACTTTTCCACTCGTTTATAGAGACATTGACATTGTATTATAGCGAAGTTCTTCAGTTAATAGCGGAAAATAACTATTCATATAATAAATGTGGTTATTCAGAAATATAGGGTTGAGAAATACATAAATTCACCGCATATTAGTCATAATCTATTATAAAATATGGTCATTCAAGAGAGGAAGGAGCTTTCAATGCCACGTAAAAAAGAGGTCGTTAGTGGGAATTTCGTTAAATACGATGCGGTAGTTCTCGGTTCTGGACCTGCAGGTGAAGGCGCGGCAATGAAGCTTGCAAAAGCGGGTAAGCGTGTTGCAATTGTAGATGTGCGTGATCAACTTGGTGGTAACTGTGCCCACGTAGGGACAATTCCAAGTAAAGCATTACGTCAAACAGTTTCTAGTATTATTCGCTATCAACGTGATCCAATGTTTCAAAAAGTAGGTGAATGGAAACAGTTCACCATGAAACAGGTGTTGCGTAATGCTCATAAAGTGATTCAACAACAAGTTGATACACATACACGTTTTTATGACCGTAACAAGATTGGTGTCTTCCACGGGCGGGCATATATTCAAGATAAAAATACAGTTTTAGTTTTCAGTCATGAAGGCATTAAAGAAACGATTATCTGTAAACAGGTTGTGATTGCGACAGGTAGCCGTCCTTATCATCCACAAGGTCTTGATTTTGACCATCCTCGCGTATTCGATTCAGATAAAATTCTTGATCTTGATTACTCAATTCAAAAAATCATCATTTATGGCGCTGGTGTTATTGGCTGTGAATATGCCTCAATCTTTATTGGTTTAGATCATAAAGTTGACTTGATTAACACACAGCAAAAACTATTAAGCTATTTAGATGATGAAATTGCTGATGCTTTGTCTTATCACTTACGCGAACAAGGTGTATTGATTCGCCACAATGAACAAATGGACCATCTTGAAACGTTTGATGATCACGTTGTTCTACATTTACAAAGTGGTAAAAAGATTAAAGCCGATGCGATTCTTTGGTGTAATGGTCGTTCAGGTAATACAGAAGGCTTAGGTCTTGAGAACGTGGGATTAGTTCCAAACAACCGTGGTCAACTTTCAGTAAATGATCAATACCAGACTGAAGTTGAAAACATCTATGCTGCTGGTGACGTTATTGGTTGGCCTTCACTAGCTTCGGCTGCTTATGACCAAGGGCGCTGTGCTGGCGCAAACATGAGTGGTGAAGATGCTAAACCAGTACGTGATATTCCTACAGGTATTTATACCATTCCGGAAATCTCATCAATTGGTAAAAATGAACAGGAATTAACGGAAGAGAAAATTCCGTATGAAGTGGGTCAAGCTTCTTTCCGTCATTTAGCTCGTGCACAAATTACAGGTGATACGGTAGGCGAGTTAAAGATTCTTTTCCATCGTGACACTATGGAAATTTTAGGTATTCACTGTTTTGGTAATAACGCTGCTGAAATTATCCACATTGGGCAAGCAGTTATGCACAGCCCAAACAATACCTTGAAATATTTTGTTGAAACGACATTTAACTATCCAACAATGGCTGAAGCATATCGCGTAGCTGCGCTCAACGGTATGAATCGCTTATTTTGATTTTAAATAAGTTTTTAAGAAAAAAGCCCGCAAATCTGCGGGCTTTTTTCTTTTCATTAGATCATACGATTTTTATATTTTTATGACAGTTTTAGAGATTTATTTATATACTTTATATTCTAGTGAGCACAAAATGCTTGGTTAAAATATTCAAACAAATCAGGTGTCTGCTTCCATAGAATAATAGAGAGAACTAAAAAACTGCCTATTAGTGCAATCATAATTGTTTTCAAAAGTAAGGCATTATGCGTCATGGATAACGGCATCCTCATTCACAAAGAAATGTACGATTACCCCTAGTATACTTAAGGCTATAGAACATAACCAAATCGCATTGTAATTACCTGTTAAGTCATGGTTAACGCCGCCAAGCCAGCCACCAAAGAAAGAACCAACTTGATGAGTGAAAAATACAATACCACTCAGCATCGATAGATATTTTACCCCAAACATATTTGCCACAATGCCATTTGTGAGCGGAACTGTAGAGAGCCATAAAAGGCCCATAATGACCCCAAAAGCATATACCGTATAAGTGCTTAACGGTAATAATAAAAAAGCAATGATCGCGATGCCACGGCTACCGTAAAGCGCCATTAATAATTTAGGTTTTGAAAAGCGGTCGCCTAACCAACCCGCGCCATAGGTTCCCACAATATTGAATAGGCCAATTAAAGCGAGGAATACAGTACCAGTAGTTGCATCAAATCCGTGATCAATTAAATAGCCGGGTAAATGCACGCCCAAGAAGACGACTTGGAATCCACACACTAAAAAGCCTAAAGCTAACCACCAGAAGGGCTTATGTTTTCTGGCAATGTTAAGCACTTGTTTAAATGTGAGCTGAGGCTGTGCAATTGCTTTTGGCGTTTGATTGCTGGGCCCTTTTAACATCCACGCTAGCGGAATAATAAGAGCAATTAACAACGCACTCACCATTAGGGCTGCTGACCATCCGACATTTTTGAGTAAAAGAAGGGTAGAGGGCAGCATAATAAACTGACCAAAAGAACCAGCTGCACTTGCAATCCCCATTGCCATACTTCTTTTTTCTGGTGGAGCAGCTCGACCTACTGCACTCAGTAAAACCGTAAAAGAGGTTGCTGATAAAGCTAAACCAATAATTAGCCCTAGACTTAAATTTAAGATTAATACGTTTGAACTAAAGGCCATTAAGAGTAGGCCAAGGGTATAAAGGAGTCCACCAACCGCGACCACAATTTTACTGCCATATTTGTCAGCAATTGCGCCTGTAAAAGGTTGAACGACTCCCCAAATCAGGTTTTGCATGGCAATCGCGAGACTAAAAACATGTTGGCCCCAGCCAAATTCGTGGCTCATCGGTACGAGATAAAGTCCAAAACCATGCCTAACGCCTAAAGAAAGTGCCAAAATAATTGCACTTCCAATCAACATATAAATGAGGGGCTGGGAAAAGTGATTGCCAGTTTTAGTCATGATTAATGGAAAATTATAATAATGTGATCATTTATTGTAGAAGATATATCGAGTAATATCGATATGTCTGGAAAGAATATTTAAGAAGAATTAAAAAGTTCGTAAGGATCGTATTTTATGATGAGAAAATTAAAGAAGCAGAAATCATTTTGATCTCTGCTTCTTATAAGAATTAAGCTGCGGAATTACGTTCAAGTAATGCTTGTTCAAACAGAACTTGTTCCTTTTCTTTATGTTCGGTGGTGAAGCGAATCAAAATTACGCTACAGCCTGCGACCATAACTAGCCCCCCTAAAATAAACAAGCAAGTTTGAACATCAAGTAAGCCTTTAAGTAAGAAACCTGCTGCGACAGCACCAACATTGCCGCCTGCGCCAATAATTCCTGCTACACCACCTAATGCATTACGATCAATAAATGGTACGAGTGCGTAAGTTGCTCCACACGCCATATGTGTAAAGAGTGCAAAAATAGTCATCGAAATAATTGCGAGCGCAACAGCATTCATTTGTGAGAAGAGTATTAAGAATAGACCCTCACCTACAATCATAAGTACAAGTACCTTCGTGCGACCATCTAATCCTTTCTTGAGTGCAACTTTATCGGAAATGATACCGCCAAGAGCACGAGCAAATAATGCCAGTAGACCAAAGATTCCTGCAGTTAACCCAGCCGTTTTTAAATCCATTTTAAACTGATCAACATAGTACATTGCTGCAACGTTATGGATAAAAATCTCAATACCGAAACTTGCACCATATGCTAAAAATAAAATCCAGACACGATAGTTACGAGCGGCTTGCATTAAAATTGCCGTACCACCTTTTTTACCACTACCAACCTCAATACCTTGTGCGCGGACTTCTTTAAAGTTTCCTTGAGGACAATCTTGAGTTAATTTCCAGTAAAGGATGCCAACAATAACCATCATTACGCCAGGTACAATTAATGCCACACGCCATCCCATGGCTTGCTCAACACCAAACATCACAATTGCACCGAGCAACAAAGGCATTAAGGCTTGTGTTGCACCACCGCCAGCATTTCCCCAACCAGCTGAAGCTGCGTTTGCTGTACCGACTATATTAGGAGCAAACATTACACTTGTATGATATTGAGTAATTACGAAGCTTGCACCAATAGCACCGATAAGTAATCGAAAGAACAGAAAAGATTCATAACTATTGGCAGCAGCTACACCAAATACGGGAATACTGCCAACTAACAGGAGAGTGGTGTACGTAATACGTGGACCATATTTGTCACAGAGTGGTCCGACAATAAGCCGAACTAAAATCGTAATAGCAACGGCAGCAATATTAATATTGGCAATTTGATCTTTTGTTAATCCAAACTCACCTTTAATAACGGGCATTAATGGTGCACACGCAAACCATGCGAAGAAACAAACAAAGAAAGCGAGCCATGTCATGTGGAAGGCACGCATTGCTGGAGTTGAAAAACTGAATAATTTAATCTCAGTTGCTTTTTTTGCATCTAGATTTACATTTGAAGACATACGCCGTCCCCCTGAACTGAACGAAATTTTAATTTGCATGGCAATTTATTGCCTATCTGCAGACCGATCAGAGCGGACATCGTTGGCCGTCTTGGTGTATTCATTGAATCAACATTGATTCATCATGCAATGAATAAAGCAAAGGGCGTGCCAAAAAATGAATTTTACTAAAAAGGAAAAATTACTTTCTAATTTTATTGAGTTAGTTTGCGAATATAAAATAATAAAAAGATCACGAAAAATGGAGGAGAAGTAATACGAGAGTAAGAAGGTTGGTTTATCTATAGTTTTTATAAAAAATGCTCATTTTTTTAGCATTTTGATTTAAAAAGAAGCAATTTCTAGGCGGAATAAATTGAAAGAAAGCTATAAAAACGTGCATAAGTTTTTATAGCTTTATATCTAGCTGAGTTTAGAAGCGATAACCAATACCGGCGTAACCTAGAATTGGGTTAATTTCGATATCCGCTTTTGCATTGATTAATTCGCCGTATTTAGCGTCGTTGACTGTAATGGTCGTATCTGTTTTCAAATGGGCATAAGAGACAGAGCCAACGGCATACCATTTGTCATTAAAGTCGTAAGTAAAGCCTGCGGTCGCAACAGGTGCAATCGCATCAGATGCTTCCAGTTCTACTTTGGGGTCACCAGAGCTTTTTAAATGATCGAGAGCTGCACCTGCTTTACCATCTTTAATATTGACGATCATATGACCAGCATTGACTAAGTCTTTCTCAATCGCTGGGTTCATTTCTAATTCGCTAAAATAGGCATACATCACACCTAGGCCTACATAAGGTCTAAATTTATTTACGCCAGTTTTGCCGAAATGATATTGAAACTCAAAGGCAGGTGTCCAGGCGCGTGCTGAAGCGGCGCTGCCATGTCCTTCAAGGTCTGTAATAAAAATTTGTTTTTCTAAATCAATTGAAGGTAAGCCAATTCCTCCAATTACAGGAAGTTCAATTGATGGATGAGCTTGGGCTTTTAGTGGGGCATAAATTTTACCTTTGCCCTGTAAGTCTACTTTTGGAGGTACGCCGGCCTTTATTTCTAGCGAGATATTATCTGTAAAAAAATAATTGGTCATAATCCCTAAAGTTGTAACATCATCCGCTTCCAAGCCTGTACCTGGATTATCCCATTGATCTAATCCATAAATATTCGCATTACCACTTAATTCTCCAGGTAAAGTCTTTCTTCCAAGTTTATCCAAGAAATCTATAAAGAACGTAGATAAATTAGGATCCATATCTTTGGACATACTATCTTTAACTGTTTTAATGGAAACATCACCAACTTTAGCCTGTTCACCTTTTTTCACTGCGGTATTCACAAAAAAAGGTTGAGCTTTTCCTGTAGGCTTGACATATAAGGGACCAGCAGAGACTGAAAAACGTTTGAAGCCATCACCATCTTTTAAGCTAAAATATGGAGAGGCGGCGGAAGTGACTGTTGGCAGAGCAAAAAAGGCAGCTGTCATACAAAATAATGACTTTTTCATCATAAATGGACTCCATGTCCGGCATTTGTTTACTGATTTTTATTGAGCCAACCATACCGCGTTTTATTAAAATGATTGTTTATTAAAAATTAATAATTGTAATTTTTTTGAAATAATTGTTTATATTTGGCAATATTTGTTAATTAAAAATACATAATAAATAATAAAAGGCTACATAAAGTAGCCTTTTATTAAATGTAATTAAATGATTAGTTGAAGCGAGATAAGTCTTCTTCAGGGCGCGCAGTTAAAACTTCAATGCCCGTTTGAGTCACTAAAATAGTATGTTCATATTGAGCTGAAAGTTTATGGTCTTTCGTTACAACAGTCCATTTGTCACCTAATAGTTTAGTTTGCCATACGCCTGCATTTACCATAGGTTCAATGGTAAAAGTCATACCTGCTTCCAGACGCATTCCTGTACCAGCTTGACCATAATGTAATACTTGAGGCTCATCATGGAAAACAGTTCCAATACCGTGGCCACAATATTCACGCACTACACTAAAGCGTTCTGACTCTACATATTTTTGGATTGCGTGGCCGATATCACCTAAATATGAACCATCTCTAACTGTTGCCATTCCTCGATACATCGCTTCTTGAGCAACTTTACATAAACGATTAGCCAAAATAGAAGTTTCGCCACCGACGACATACATCATGTTTGTATCGCCGTGATAGCCATCTTTAATCACAGTTACGTCAATATTAAGAATATCGCCGTTTTTTAAAGTTTTATTTTCAGAAGGAATACCATGACAGACAACATGGTTAACCGAAGTACAAATAGAGTGCTGAAAAGCAGGGCGTCCAGGAGCTCCACCATAGCCGACACAGGCAGGAATAGCATGTTGCACATTTTCAATGTGATTGCGGCAAATGGTATCAAGTTCAAGTGTACTTACACCTGCCTTAATATGGGGCTTGATCATCTCTAGAACTTCAGCCGCCAGTCGTCCTGCAATGCGCATTTTTTCAATTTCATCTGGAGTTTTAATTAATCGACGTGGAGCTGTATAAGTACTGTTCATGATCTCTAAAAACTTTTGGTAATTTACAAGTGTCTATGGTATAAATAGCCGCCCATTTTATCAAATGCTTTTCGTGAATATCTTTTACGAACAATTTTGATAGATGGGGTAAAAATCCGCACATATATCGTCACATTACTCTGGGTGCCTGTAAAAGGGTGGAGAATGCGGATATATGGAGGCCTAACCCAAACTTTAAGGTATAGAAAATGGCAGATTACAACGTAAGTATGCGTGACCTTCTTCAAGCTGGCGCGCACTTTGGTCACCAAACACGTTTCTGGAACCCAAAAATGCGTCAATACATTTTTGGCGCGCGTAACAAAATTCACATCATTAACCTTGAGCATACTGTTCCTGCGTTAAATGATGCTTTGAACTTCGCTAACCAATTAGCAAGCAAAAAGAACAAAGTTTTGTTCGTTGGTACAAAACGTGCTGCTTCTAACATCATCCGTGAACAAGCTCAACGCGCTGGTCAACCATATGTAGATCACCGCTGGTTAGGTGGTATGTTGACGAACTGGAAAACACTTCGCCAATCTATCAACCGTTTAAAAGATCTTCAAACTCAATCTCAAGATGGTACTTTTGCTAAGCTTACTAAACGTGAAGCTTTAGAGCGTACTCGTGAGATGGAAAAACTTGAACGTGCTTTAGGCGGCGTTAAAAACATGGGTGGTTTACCTGACGCATTATTCGTAATTGACGTTGATCACGAATCAATTGCGATTAAAGAAGCTAAAAACCTTGGTATTCCAGTAATCGGTATCGTTGATACAAACTCTAACCCAGACAACGTAGACTACGTTATTCCTGGTAATGACGATGCAATCCGTGCGGTTACACTTTATGCTTCTGCTATGGCTGATGCGATTCTTGCTGGTAAAGAATATGCTCAATCACAAGCAAATGCACAAGCTAAAGGCGAAGAAGCTGCTAAAGAAGCTCCAGAGGCTTAATGCGTTTTGACGCAGGCTTGTCATTTTTGCGACATGTAATGGTGGCAAATTAAGCGTCGAGAGTGCAAACGGCCCAGAGTTTCTTTGGGCCGTTTTTGTTGAAAAGATTTATTTTTCTACCGTATTTAGGAGAACAACATGACTGCAGTTACTGCGAGCATGGTAAAAGAATTACGTGACCGTACTGGTCTTGCAATGATGGAATGCAAAAAAGCATTAACAGAATCTAATGGTGATGTTGAATTAGCGATTGATAACCTTCGTAAATCAGGTCAAGCAAAAGCTGCTAAAAAAGCAGGTAACATTGCTGCTGACGGTGCAATCACAATCGTTCAAGAAGGCAATAAAGCGATTCTTTTAGAAGTAAACTGTCAAACTGACTTCGTTGCTAAAGACGAAAACTTTGCTGGTTTCTCTGCTAAAGTTGCTGCTGCTGCACTTGCTGCAAATGAAACTGATGCGACTAAAATTGCTGAATTGAAACTTGAAGATGGTGCTACTGTTGAAGAAGCACGTATTGCTCTTGTTCAAAAAATCGGTGAAAACATCCAAGTTCGTCGCGCGAAAATCGTTGAAGGCGAAAGCTTGGCTATCTACAAACACGGTTTAAAAATCGGTGTTGTAGTTTCTTATACAGGTGATGCTGATACTGGTAAAGGTATTGCAATGCACGTTGCTGCATTCAACCCAGTTGCTGTAAATGCTGAAGCTGTTCCTGCTGACCTTATCGCTAAAGAAAAAGAAATTGCTGAAGCGAAAGCGTTAGAATCTGGCAAACCAGCTAATATCGTTGAAAAAATGGTAACTGGTTCTGTTGATAAATATTTGAACGAAGTTGCTCTTGATCGTCAAATGTACGTAATCGACAACGACAAAAAAGTTGCTGATGTATTAAAAGCAACTGGTACTACTGTTGTTAACTTCGTACGTTTCGAAGTTGGTGAAGGTATCGAGAAGAAAGTAGAACTTAGCTTCGCTGAAGAAGTTGCTGCTGCTCAAGCTGCTGCGAAGTAATTCGTATCACGATAAAAAAAGCCCCTTTGGGGCTTTTTTTATCTCAACTAAAATGAGGGTATATAATGATAAATAAAAAAAATCTTAGTATTGGTGGTGTCATTATTTTATTGATCGCTGCATATTTTGGTCTGGATTTATCTGGGCATAAGCAGAATCAATCGCCATTATCAACCATACCCGAAGCTCAGCATAATGAAACTACACTATCAAGCAATGATAAGGTCGACACAATAAAAGCTGCTTATGAGCAGAGACAAAGTAATGTTCAAGTGCAGGGAAGTGGTCGAGTAAAAGCAATTTTAAGAGATGATAATGATGGGTCGAGACACCAGAAATTTATTCTTGTTTTAAAAAATGGCCTTTCAATTTTAGTCGCGCATAATATTGATTTAGCAAATGAAATTCCTAATTTGAAAAAAGGTGACGTGGTAGAGTTTTATGGCGAATATGAATATAACCCTAAAGGTGGTGTATTACACTGGACACATCGTGATCCACAAACTCGTCATGAAAGCGGTTGGCTCAAACATGATGGGCAAATCTATCAATAAAGCCAAATAAACGAATAAAAATATTGTTTTTTATAGAGCAATTTTATTCTATTCAGTTTCTTAAAACATGCTATGGTTTTTTTATTGAATAGATGAGACGTATTTATGCAGCGGGAGCAAGCCGATTATCTGCATGTGCGAGAGCTGGGCGGTTTAGAGTTACTAAAAGCACATTATCACCAAACACAATTTTCGAAGCATACTCATGAAGGGTATTGTATCGGTGTGATTGAAGAGGGAGCACAGTCTTTTTTTCGGACGGGCCAGCTACATGTGGCTCCCAAAGGCGATATTATTTTAGTAAATGCGGACGAGATTCATACGGGTTCCTCTGCTGTTGAGTCGGGTTGGCGATATCGGGCGATTTACCCTACACCTGAAATGTTGGCAGAAGTCAGCCAAGATTTTTTTGAAAATTCACGTGGGGCACCATGGTTTCCTCAAGCTGTGATTCGTGACTTGGGTTTGGCTCAACAACTTTGTTTACTTTTTGATTTATTAGAACAAAAAGATAATTTCTTGTTAAAAGAAACAATGTATTTGTCTACTTTAGCCTGTTTAATGAAACGACATGGTAAATCAAATCACACTTTTTGTGAGTTACCAGAGGCATATTCCAAAATATTAAAAGTTAAAGAATTACTAGTAGAGATGCCTGAAACGAATTTTTCTTTGCAAGATCTGGCTAACATGGTGGGATTGAGCGCATGGCATTTCTTAAGACAATTTAAAAAATATGTGGGCTTGCCACCTCATGCATGGCTTGTGCAAGCACGCTTACAAAAAGCAAGGCAATTATTAAAACAGGGTGACCAAATTGCCATGGTGGCGCAGCAATGTGGCTTTTCTGATCAAAGTCATTTTAATCGCCACTTTAAAAAAGCTATGGGAGTGACACCAACTCAATATGTAGCTAGTTTAAATAACTAAATTATTAAAAAATTATTTACAGCAATTTTATTCAATATAAGTCGGCCTTCATCAAGCATGTTGTAGAGATGCTTCTTATATTGGATTTTATATATGAATATTCAGCTTAATCAGTCGGTTGGGTTTCCAAAAAATAAGCCATCCTATCTCTTTTTACGTGGCGCAATGGATATTTTACCGTTGTCAATTTCTGTCATTCCATGGGCAATTTTAGCAGGCTCTATGGCAATTCATGCAGGTTTATCTTTTTATAAAGCACTTGCGATGTCAGGAATTATCTTTGCTGGAGCAGCTCAATTAGTTAGTTTAAGCATGGTAATGGAAGGCGCATCCGCTTTTACAATTTATGTGACTATTTTCTTTTTAACGGCTCAGCATTTTATTTATGCATTAACTTTAAGAAATGACATTTCTATTTTGCCTCTTTCGAAACGGTTAAGTTTAGGCTTTTTATTAACAGATGAATTATTTGCGGTGTGTGCATCTGGTGAAAAAAGACAGCCAGAATATTTGTTGGGTGCAGGTCTATCTTTTTATTTATTCTGGGTAGTGTTTAGCTTGGTAGGAATACTTTTGGCAACAGTGATTCCTAATTTATTAAATTATCATTTAGATTTTTCAATTGTGGCTATTTTTATTGCCATGATAGTGCCGTTATGTAAGGGGTTGCCAGTAGTCGCTGGTATTTTAGTGACTTGTTTAAGTGGGTTTTTCTTTAAATTTTATCAAGTTGAAGGGGCGATTTTACTTTCAGGGTTAATAGGGATGTTGGTTGCTGTGTTAACTGAAAAAATAGGTAAGGAGCAGTAATATGTCTTGGTTTATGATTTTAGGCTTGGCAGCAATCGTCTTTTTTAATCGTTATTATTTTTTAGAACCGAATGTTAAAGTTAAACTGCCTGTTGTTATGAATAAAATGCTTAATTATTCTGCGCCTTGTTTGTTAACAGCAATTTGTATTCCAGTTGTTTTTTTCGATGGCGATAATTTAAAGGGAATTGTAGATAATCCTTATATTTATGCAGCAATCTTTTGTCTTGTGATTTCTATTTATTTAAAAAGAGTACTTTTAAGTGTTATCACTAGTTTAGTTTTTTTCTATTTTATAAATTTTCTAATAAATTAGTAAAATGTAAAAAGCTGAATCGAGATGATCCAGCTTTAATTTAACAGTTAGGAAAGAGCGTGTTTTTGTCTGCTTTTCCATTTAGGTAAGACTTTTCCTAGATAGGCATCCATGCACCAAACCGGTCCAATCAGTAGAAATTGTAAATCTTTAAAGAAAGATGGTTTTTTGCCTTCGATTTTATGTCCATAAAACTGTCCGACCCAAGCAACCACAAAAATAGCGATATAAAATCCTACTCCTACGGGTAGGGTGTAAATGAGCCACGCCATAACGACCAGTAAAGCAGCCATTGCAACAGCAAGTACAAGATCTAAACGTGCATAAAATACGAGAGTCAGTACAAGTAATAGAGCAGTGAGTAAAGTGCTGAAATGGGCAATGATTCCAATAATAGAAAATAAAATGGCAGGAACGCAGAGCCAGTGAATTTGTTTATTGGTTGGGTTTTGATGGCTTTCGCTATATTCATCAAACCACTCTGTAATGGATTTCATTAATGGCACACTCCTTGTTTTAACTTTGATTTATTTTTTCTGAGTGTATTTTAGCCTGTTCTGGGGGAATTCGACAAGAAACCGATAATATTGAACTATAGAAACCTCGCAATAGGGGGGTTAAAAAAGCATGAGAAAAACCTAATGTTCTGGTTATTGAAAAAGTACTCAATGTAACCTTGCGAACGATGCAATATTTCAGAATATTTTTTATAGGTTGCTAGATGATGAAATCATCAAAAAAAGTGTAATTTTGAGATGAGTGGGAAAATTGTATGAAAAAGCTCTACTCATCTACTCTAAAAACGCCATAAATAGCCCTGATTTTAGAAAAATGGTACTGGGGTAGCTTAAATTTAATAAAGTTGCTCTAAACGCAATTTAGAAGCCAAATAAGCTTGGATAAAATAAACATATTCTTTTGTGTGAAAAATATGCAAATTTGATGTTGGAGAAGGGTTAAAAAAGAGGATTTTTTAAGCCTAAGCTAGAAATTATTTTTATAGTTTAAAACATAAAAAAGCCGCATAAAAAATTGCGGCTTTTTACATGAACTCTAGAGGCTATAACTTATGAAGTTGGACCATCAACACGTTCAATATTTACTTTTGCAGTTCCAGCATTGGTAATACCAAGACGTTTAGCTGCACCGTATGATAGGTCAAGTACACGATTGCCATGGAAAGGACCACGGTCATTTACTTTTACAACCACACTTTTACCATTGTCTTTATTGGTTACACGGATGTAACAGTTCAATGGTAGGCTACGGTGAGCAGCAGTGAGAGCATTCATATCGAATGTGTCACCACTTGCTGTTTTGCGTCCATGGAATTGACGACCATACCATGAAGCCATGCCAGTTTGGCTAAACTTACGAACAGTGTTTGAAGCTACTGTGTTAAGTTTTTCAATCACTGAAGGCTCATCTTCAGGGATTTCAATTTTTGCTGCGATCGCTTGACGACGGATTTGATCGCCAGAACGTTCAGTGATTGAAAGACTGTTAATGTTAGAAAAACGAGAATTAAAATTTTGAGTATCTTTACTCAATACACGAGCTGCTAAATTAGAGCCATCTACATCACTATTTAATGATGATGATTGCACCATTTCAGCGTGCAATGGGGCCATGCTTAAACTAGCCGTCAGTGCAAGAACGTATTTCAGCGATAACTGCATTTGTATAAACTCCTGAGAACATGTACTTTTTTCTTTCAGCTATGGGCTGAAATTTAAAGTGAACATGTCTGATTATTCACTTTTGCAATTGCTACATTGGGGTGGATAATATTCATCGCTTACGGAGAGTGTCTAGTCTTTAACGAGAAATCGTTACAAAAAGGGCAAAAACTTACAGTTCTGGGTTAAAAAATAATCAAAAGTGTAACAAAATATTAAATTTGTGCATATTGTGATCTATTTAACAAAAATATTTATTGACTTTTACATAACTCATAAAAAAGCTAGCCTATCGGCTAGCCACTTCAGTGCCTAATAACCATACAGCAGTCGCATACATACGGCTTTTATTATAGGTCGTAATTACTTGGAAATTCGGGTAAGTTAAATAGTAAATTGGACCGTTATAGTCTTGTAATTGAATAACATTCACCATATCCAGATCATCAATTTTAACTAGAGGATTTAAGGGTGAAATCCCTAGTGTCTTTAATGCACCATATGGAAAAGGCTGAGTTAAATCTTTAGCAATAATACTTTCCGGATTTGATCCCGTGTAACGTGCCATAAACCCGATAGGTTGATCGCGTTGCCATCCTTGTTTTGCTAAGTAGTTTGCGATTGAACCAATTGCATCTTCCGCAGAGTTTCTTAAGTCGATATGCCCATTACCGTCATAATCGACACCATATTTACTAATATTGCTCGGCATAAATTGTGGATAGCCAATTGCACCTGCGTATGAACCTACAATACTATTTGTTGGGTAGCCTTCTTTATAAGTCCATGCAATAAGGGCAGCTAGCTCATCACCAAAATATTCAGCGCGGCGAGGGTAGCCAAAAGCAAGTGTGGCTAAGGCATCACGTGTAATAAAAGAACCTTTATTCGCGCCATAACCTGTCTCAACACCCAAAATACCTAAAATGACAGCCTGAGGTACACCATATTGTTGTTCAGCACGGTTTAAAGCATCTGTATATTGGTTTTTGAAACGGACACCACGTTGAATTGTTCCTTCAACCAAAAACATAGAACGATAGTCATACCAAGGTTTACTTTCCCCTGGGCGAGTCATAATATTTAGAATGTTTGGTAAATTTTTTGCACCATTCATGGCCGCATCAACCTGATCGCCACTTAACCCATAAGCGCTCATGGTTTTTTGTTTAAAATTTACATAATCAGGATGTGTTGCAAAATCGTTGGCCTGAGCGAAATGACTTGTACTGATTAAACCAGTACACAAAGCGAGCATTTTTAAAGTTTTGTTTAAGTGTTGAGACAACATATCGTTTTTAAATTCCAGATTATCGATGTGTATGAATGGACATGACTAAACCAAAAGTGGCCATTAAAGTAATAATAGCTGTTCCGCCATAACTCATAAAAGGTAAAGGAACACCTACTACAGGTAAAATACCACTGACCATTCCCGCATTTACAAATACATAAACAAAAAAAGACAAACCAAAGGCGCCAGCAACTAAACGTCCATAGTTATGGAAGCTTTGTAAACCGATTTGGAATGTTCTAAAAATAATAGCAAAATAAAGAATAACTAAAATAAGTACACCGATGAGCCCAAATTCTTCGGAATACGCAGCAATAATAAAGTCGGTATGACCTTCGGGTAAAAAGTGCAAATGTGATTGAGTTCCTTCAAGAAATCCTTTACCTGAAAAACCACCAGAACCAATTGCAGTTTTAGATTGAATAATATTCCAACCTGTACCGAGCGCATCTGCCTCTGGATCAAGCAACGTTAAAACCCTTTGGCGTTGATAGTCGTGTAAAAGAAATTCCCAAGCAATCGGAATAATGACCGCAGCACAAGCTCCTGCGGCACCGATCATACGCCATGATAGTCCACTTAAAAATAAGACAAATATGCCACTTGCTAGCACTAACACGGAAGTCCCTAAATCTGGTTGTTCTGCAATTAATAAAAAAGGAATACCAATTAATATTAATGATAAAACAACTTGTGAAAAGCTAGGGGGAAGGGGTTTTCGTGCTAAGAACCATGCAACCATCATGGGCATGCCGATTTTCATGAACTCACTGGGTTGGACACTTCCGACACCGGGAATATCAATCCAGCGCTGAGCACCCATTCGGACTTCACCAAACACCATGACTGCCACAAGTGAAAATAAGCCAAACAAATAAAAATATGGTGAAAAAGCTTGATAGACCTTGGGCGGAATTTGGGCCAGACCAAACATAACTAAAAAGCCAATACCAAAACTCATGGCTTGTTTACTCACTAACCCTACGTCCTGTGCAGAAGCACTATATAGTACGGTTAAACCTAATAAAGCATTTAAGAGCAGAAATAGGCATAACCAAGGGTCAACATGGAGTTGTTGCCACTTTGATGGTTGCATAGCGGTGCTAAGACCATCTCGAGGAGCTTGGCGTAAAAATTTATATTGTGGGCTAGGAGACATGCGGCGTTAACTAAGGTCAATCAGTGCTTGGCGCATGCTAACATAAACCTGGTTAATGGCAATGTATATCAATATTTTGCAATAAAAAAACCTAGCTCGCGCTAGGTTTCCGATAGTCTATTTTTTATTAGTTAAAGAATAGGCCATCATGATATTCAGCCATCGCTTTCAGTTCAGTGCGATTTAAGCTTGGAATCAGTTTATCGATTGCAATGTGAACAGCTTTTGTTACGGCTGCTGCACCAATGTCGGCTGCTTTACGCTTGATCATGCCAAGGTCTAATGTTTTATTAAAATCAGACATGAAGTGTTTGATCATGGCATCGCCGAATTGTTTATATAATTCAGCTAAAGCGGCTTTATTAATATCATTGCCAGCTTCAAGCTCAGCAAAGTTATGCTTAAGGTTAGTCACTAAACCTGCATCTAAATTTACGCCTACTTTATATTGGCCTTGTGGGTCTTTAAATAAGCTTTTTTCAGAAAATTCTACTGACTGTTTAACCACATCATTTGGCGCTTTGCTTAACAATTGCTTTAAAAGAACAGCAACAGTTGATTTGACATAGCCTGCTAGTTTTTCGGCAGTATCACGTTTTTCACTTGCAGGGAAATGCTGAACTAACTTAATTAAGACATTATTAATAATTTCTTCATTCAGTTGTAAAGCAATCTTATCGCGAAGTGGATATAAAGGTTCACTAGAATTTTTATTCGCAATTCCAGTTTGCATATCGTTTAATAAGCCTTCAGAAGGGGTAAAACCAAAAAACGGCATGGTGTATCCTCAAATTATTCGTTTTATTGTCGTGCCAATCGAATCGGTTTTGGCATCCATGAAAGATCCGATACTCGGCAGGGGTTAATATCAAGTCCGCCGCGACGAGTATAAGTTGCATAAACCATCAGCTTTTCAGGCTCTAGATTTTGCCAAATATCGGCAAATATCTGCTCGACACACTGTTCGTGAAAGCCGTTATGCTGACGGTACGAGATAATATAAGCTAAAACACTACGATAACAAGGTTTTTTGCCTTTAAAACGGATAAAAACTGTACCCCAATCAGGCTGTCCCGTGACTGGGCAGTTACTTCTCAAAAGATGAGAATACAGTTCAATTTCAACTTCTTCACCAGCCTCATCTCGTTTTAAAAGGGTCGCATCTGGATGTTGTTCTAAACGTTCTGGAGCAAGGTCATCGATACAAATGCCTTGAGGTTTAGAAATCTCTAAATCATCAACCTGAAATAGGGTTAACTCAACTTTTGCACCCGCTGCCGCCGATAGGTCTTTTTCAACAGTTTCAATGAAGATTTGTTTAGAATCAAACTGAGTGAAATTAAGACTATTGAAGTAAAGTTTTAATGATTTTGACTCAATTAAATTTGGCGAAGAAGCGGGCAGTGTAATTCTGCCAATTGCAACTTGCGGGATAGCATGAGCATTTAACCATGAGATTTCAAAAACATGCCACCAATCTTTACCTTGGGTAATGCCTTCAATATGCGAGTAGCTTTCACGAGACTGAGCACGGGCAATTGGAAATAAAACATCAGGTTGATAATTAGTTGGATATTGGGTTTCTTTCCCCAATAAGGACTGTTCGACACTCATTCACGCATTCCTGAACCACGAGCAAGTAAATAGTAAGCAATTCCGTAAAGTAGAACACAGCATGATGTCACAATGATTAAAGAGAATGAAACATTCACATCACTATGACCTAAAATGCCGAAACGGAAAGCATTAACCATATAAACAATAGGATTAATTAAAGAAAGTTTTTGCCAAAAAGGACCAAGTGCACTAATGGCATAAAACACACCACCTAAATAGGTTAAAGGTGTAAGAACAAAGGTTGGAATAATAGAAATATCATCAAATGATTTTGCATAGACTGCATTAATAAAACCACCTAATGAGAAAAGAACCGAAGTAATTAAGACTGTATATATAGTTACGAACCAGTTATGTATGAAAAGGTCAGTAAAGAACATGCTCATTGCAGTCACAATTGTACCAACCAATACCCCACGGCAAATACCACCAATCACATAGCCCCACAAAATAATATGTAGTGGCACAGGACTCATGATGAGTTCTTCAATGCTTTTTTGGAATTTTACGCTAAAGAAACTGGAAGACACGTTGGCATAACTATTAGTAATGACAGCCATCATAATTAAGCCAGGCACAATAAATTGCATATAGCTCACGCCACCCATTTGTCCAATGCGTGAACCAACCAAATTACCAAAAATGACGAAGTACAAACTCATTGTAATTGCCGGTGGTAATAAGGTTTGTGGCCAAATGCGTAGAAAACGGCGTACTTCTTTACGAACGATGGTCCAGAGAGCAATTTGCAGTTGGCTAAAATTCATTTTGCCTCTCCTTCAAGATTTTTCTCGACCATTTTGACAAATAATTCTTCTAAACGGTTCGATTTATTACGCATACTATGAACACGAATACCTTGAGATTCTAATAGCTGGAATAGGTCATTCAATGTATGTGCTCTATCCATCGTTACTTCTAAAGTATTGCTATCAATTAAGTTGAACTTGACACCAATAATGTTTAACTGGAGCGGCCCAATCGGTTCGGCTAAATCGAAGATAAATGACTCTTCATTGAGCTGATTCAGGAAGCTCTTCATGCTGGTGTCTTCTTTAATTACACCGCGGTCAATAATCGCAATGCGACGACACAACATTTCTGCTTCTTCTAAATAGTGAGTCGTTAAAATAATAGAAGTACCGCTTTCGTTCATTTCGGTCAGAAAATCCCACATAGAACGGCGTAATTCGATATCTACACCCGCAGTAGGTTCATCTAGAATAAGAAGTTTAGGCTCATGCATCATGGCACGGGCAATCATCAGACGACGCTTCATTCCACCAGACAGCATACGCGCTTGTATATTACGTTTTTCCCACAGACCGAGTTTTTCTAAATAATGTTCGGCACGTTTTTCTGCAATCTTTTTATGGATACCGTAATAGCCAGCTTGAGTGACTAAAATATCGAATGTTTTTTCAAACTGACCAAAGTTAAATTCTTGAGGAACGACGCCAAGCTGCTGTTTTGCTAGGGATGGGTGAGTGTCAAGATTATGCCCAAAAATCTCAACTGTTCCTGAGGTTTTTTTCGTGAGCGAGCTGATAATACCAATGGTTGTTGATTTGCCGGCACCATTTGGGCCTAACAACGCATAAAATTCACCTTCAGGCACAGTGAGGTTAATACCTTTTAACGCCTGAAAACCATTACGATATGTTTTGGACAAATCTCTTAAAACCAAAGCATCAGTCATGAAATTCTCACATTATGAAAGAGGGGTATATTTTGAGCGATAATGATTAATAAACCAAGTAAAATAGTCGGAATTTTATAAAATTAAGATAAATTTAGAAATTATTATATAAAAGCTGGTGCGCCCGGCGGGGATCGAACCCACGACCCCAGGTTTCGGAAACCTGTACTCTATCCAACTGAGCTACGAGCGCATGCTGGGGCACATCATAGGAAAAAAACACTTGCAGGTAAAGCATGAAATACATGCAAAATGAGTTTAATGCTTAATTAAACAGCATTTTCTTTAATATTTATATGCTTTGTTGAATAAGCCGAATTGAATAGTTAATTGTATGCAAGGCGTGGGCAAGTTGATTAGGAGAAATACGTGATTCCTGCAAACTGGTAATCCATTGTATTTGGCATATTTTAAGCTCTTGTATTGTTGTAATTTTCTCTATTTTTAAAATAAGCGGTTTAGTCATAAGCCCACAATGGTCGGCAAGTGTTTTTATCATTAACTGTTGTATTTCTTCGAAAGAAAGAGCCTCAGAAGATATTACTGGTTGAAAATATGTAGTACTGGGCTGATCTAAAGTTTTTTGCTCGGAAAGCTGGATTTCTCCAACAAGATGAGCGGAATGCGGCATAGAGCTATCAACAGATTCTTTTTGATTTTCTTCTACTTTATTTATGGCTGATGTTTTAAAAATAATTTCTTCACCAGTAGATGTTTCGGTAGAAGCAATTGGGGCAATAAGTTTTAATTCAATAAGCTGTTGAATCAGTTCTGGAGATGCAATACGTTTTTTAAATTCACCATTTAAGTTTTGAAAATCTTCATGGTCTATTAATAGTAATAAACGTCTTTGTTTTGCATTTAAAACAATATTGCGTTGTTGAAGCGCAACTCTTCCCAAATTGGTTCTATAAAAACCAGCCATTACTTTTCCCCAATATAAAAAATAAATCAGACTGTTCAATCTTCTGAGTCGAACAGTACTGTTTTTAATAAAATATAAATGGGGTTAACAATAAAACCTAAAAATGACAATATGATGAATAATCTATAAATATCATTTGGTTAAATTATTAAAAGGCACTTTCTAATGCTTTGCGAAGATAGACATCAAGCTCATCTTGGCGTAATAACCATTGAATATAGTCTTTAGGAAGTTCAGCAATTGCTGTGCCTTTATGTTTACCAAAGTTAACCGTAGTAGGGATACGTGCTTCTTCAGAAACTCGGTAAAGCTCTTCAATATCTTGAATATTTAAATGATAGACAATATGCATCAAAATATTAGCAGTTAAAATAATATCGGCATCGGCACGGTGAGCACCTTTAAGCATTTCCCGAGCTTTACTGCTGCCTTGAGAAATCATATAGATCAGTGCTGAGATATTATGAGCTTCTGCATCTGCCCAAACTTTGCGCGCTAAAGCTAAAGTACAAATCGGTTTAATATTCGATACATCTACGCCACAACGAGCAATCGCGGCAATATCGTAATCAATATTATGACCAATAATATAAGTCGTACTTTCTGGCAATTTAAAGGTTTTATAGTGTGGCTGGTTTTCTAAATCTGTTTCTAATATGTGGTGTACTGCCATCGCAGCATAAGAGATAGGGGCACCGACCTGATAGAGCTGATCAAACAATTTGCTTTTATCTAAGGTGAGCTTGCCTCCATTAAGTTCAATCGGGGCGTACGCAATTTCAATAGGCAAACCATTTAGTGTATGAGTTTCTGTATCTAAAATAATGGCTTGCATATTTGGCCCTTCAAACAATTACGAATAGTTATGAATGGTAACAGCTGGCTATTCACTTTAAAACCTGAAGTAATATAGAAAGCAGTCTACAAGGGTAATTTAGATTAAAAAATTAGAATATTCAGTGTATATTTTCATCAAATATAACTTGCGGAAAATAAAGATTAGGCGTAATTCTTTTTAAGACATTTAAAATGTTGATTAAAAAACTAAAGCACAACAAAAATGGAATTTAAGGGATATAGCAATGAAAATGAAACTATTAATGACGAGCGTTCTTAGCACGAGTTTATTTTTAGTCGCCTGTGGAGGAGGGAGCAGTGATGATGACTCACCAATTGTTGATCCATCAGGTACTCCAAACAATAATATTCAAAATCCAGTTGTTAAAGTTGATGCTTACACAAGTACCAATTTAGGATCAGTTGCTGCTGAAAGTAGTATTTTGACTTATAAAATGTTGGGCCAAAGTGGACAAGAAGTGCAGGCAACTAGTCTAGTATTCACACCAAATACACCGCCACCAGTAGGTGGTTGGCCAATTGTGGTTTGGGCACATGGAACCACAGGTGTTGCAGATGCTTGTGCGCCAAGTAAAGCCGCTTTAGCAGACAGTACAAAAGATTTAATTAGTAAATTACTTGCAGCAGGTTATGTTGTTGTAGCACCTGACTATGAAGGCTTGGGGACACCAGGAATCCACCCATTTTTAAATGTTAAAAGCGAGGCCTTTTCAATTACAGATGCTGTGGTTGCAGCGCGTAACTACTTAACACAACGTAATTTGTTAACGTCAAAAAAATGGATGACAGTAGGGCATTCACAAGGTGGGCATGCTGCGCTGGGTGCTGCGCAATATGCGAGTCGTGCGCAGCTAGACTATAAAGGTACGGTAGCGGTAGCGCCAGCCTCTAATTTGGGTTTTATTTTAATTGCTGGAGAGCAATCTGTTGCGAATGCAACCTTGGATAAAAAGATCCCAATGTATGCACAACTTAATACATATACAGCTTTGGTTACAGCAGGGATGCGTAACACACAGCCGAGCTTTGATTATGGGCAAGTATTTACTTCGCAAATCTCAGGTATTGCAGCACAAGCAGAAACGATTTGTTCTGGACCATTGGGGCAAGCCTTTGGAGCTGACATGACAGATTATGCTACAAAACATAATGGAACACTGGATGACTACACACGCACACAGCCTAATTTTATGGCCGTACCGTTAGTTAAAACCTTTTTAGATAAAGATTCGCAGCCGCTACAAGCCAAAGTCACTACACCAATCATTATTTATCAAGGGTTGGGCGATACCACAGTACCTAAAGTAGCAACGGATATCTTGATATCTAATGCCACAGTAGTAGGTAATAAAATTAATAGTTATGTGACGGGTAACTGGGACCATGGGACAGCAATGAGTAGTAATGTGGACAACATTGTTGGCAATGTTCAAATTTTACTAACAGCGCAATAGAGCTATTGATATTTAAAGTATTTTTAACAATGTTGTAAGATAAAGTTAATGATGGGAAATTTAAAAATATAAGCTTTAAGCGAGCTTTTTAATTGATTTATAAACAATGGCTCATTTTTTATAAAACTTGAGCCATTTTTATTTAAAACTGAGCTAACTTGATTCTGTTTAATTATAAACTTCATGCTACAATATGTCGCAATCTTAGCACGGCTTAAAAGCCCTACTTATAGGACCCCCGCTAATGTTTGCCAATATTTCCATTTCTGAATTTGATCCAGAATTAGCTCAAGCAATTGCTTCTGAAGGTGAGCGTCAAGAAGCACATATCGAGTTAATTGCATCTGAAAACTATTGCTCTCCTGCTGTGATGGAAGCGCAAGGATCAAAACTTACGAACAAATATGCAGAAGGTTATCCAGGTAAACGCTATTATGGCGGTTGCGAATATGTGGATGTCATTGAGCAAATGGCGATTGATCGTGCTAAAGAACTTTTTGGTGCAGATTACGCAAACGTTCAACCACACGCTGGCTCACAAGCTAACTCTGCTGTTTATCTAGCGCTTCTTAACCCAGGCGATACTGTTTTAGGTATGAGCTTGGCTCACGGTGGTCACTTGACTCACGGTGCAAAAGTAAGCTTCTCTGGTAAAACTTATAATGCAGTTCAATACGGTCTAAACTCTGAAACAGGTGAGATCGATTATGAAGAAGTTGAACGTTTAGCATTAGAGCACAAGCCACGTATGATCGTTGCTGGTTTCTCTGCTTACAGCCGTGTTGTGGATTGGCAACGTTTCCGTGACATCGCGGACAAAGTTGGCGCTTACCTGTTTGTTGATATGGCTCACGTTGCAGGTCTAGTTGCTGCTGGTGTATATCCAAACCCAGTGCAAATTGCTGACGTAACAACAACTACGACTCACAAAACACTTCGTGGTCCGCGTTCTGGTTTAATCCTTGCGAAAGCGAATGAAGAAATCGAGAAAAAACTTCAATCAGCTGTATTCCCTGGTAACCAAGGTGGTCCATTGATGCATGCGATTGCTGCTAAAGCAATCTGCTTCAAAGAAGCGATGTCTGATGACTTTAAAACTTACCAACAACAAGTTGTGAAAAATGCTCAAGCTATGGCTGAAGTATTAATCGCTCGTGGTTATGACGTTGTTTCTGGCGGTACTGACAATCACTTGTTCTTGTTATCTTTAATCAAACAAGACGTAACTGGTAAAGAAGCTGATGCTTGGTTAGGTGCTGCTCACATTACTGTTAACAAAAACTCAGTTCCAAATGACCCACGTTCTCCATTTGTGACTTCTGGTATCCGTATCGGTACTCCAGCGGTAACAACTCGTGGTTTCGGTGAAGCTGAAGTTCGTGAACTTGCTGGTTGGATTGCTGATGTAATCGACAGCAAAGGTGACGAAAAAGTTATTGCTGACGTAAAAGCGAAAGTTGAAACTGTTTGTGCAAAATTCCCTGTATATGCACAATAAGTTGTAGATATAAAAAAAGCGCCATATGGCGCTTTTTTTATATCAAGTTAATTATGTGAGAATTAACTTTTAGATTTTACCGATGACTCGGTATTATGCCATCCACCACCTAATGCGCGGATTAAATCTACACTGGCAATGACTCTACTACCATTAAGTTGAGCAGAAAGTTGCTCTTGTTGCAAAATAGTACGGTCAGAATCAATTACATCTAGATAGCTGATAGCGCCTTCTCGATAACGTAAATGTGAGAGTTGATTTGCGTGACGTGAAGAAGAGAGGGCTTGATTCTGAGCTTGAATTTGCTGATCAAGAATACGTTGATCGGACAAACCATTTTCAACTTCACGAAATGCATTCAGCACTGTTTGTCTATAATTTGCGATGCTTTCTTCATAAGCTGCTCGCGCTTGAGCAACTCCAGCTTTACGCTGCCCCCCGTCAAATAGCGGTAAAGATAAGATTGTACCCGCGACTGGACCAAGCAAAAATGTACGACTCGACCATTTGCCTAAATCACCTAAACTTGATGACTCATAGCCAAGAGCGCCTGTCAGATCTAACTTGGGGAAAAAAGCAGCGCGAGCAATGCCAATTCGGGCATTATCTGCTGCCATTGCGCGTTCTGCGGCGGCAATATCTGGCCTCCGCTCAAGTAAAGCAGAGGGTAAACCGGCTGGAAGGCGAATACTGTTTGTAGTTAATGGCTGAGCGGCTAAGCTGAAGTCAGCTGGTGTTTTCCCTAGCAATACTGCAAGCGCATGTTCTGCACTTGCTCGATTACGAGCAATATTTAACGCATTGGTTTGGGCTGTAGCCAGTTCAGTTTGTGCACGGAAAACATCTAGCTCGCTGACTAGACCATTACGAAAACGTGTTTGAATTAAGTCTCGTGTCTCGCCAAGCAGCTTAATAGTACGATTATAAATTGCTTGTTCAGCGTCTAACTGACGAATCAGAAAATAACCTTGAGCAACATCTGCTTGTAACGCTAAAAGTGCCGACTGATATAAAGCTTCTTGTTGCTGTACATCGGCCGTCGCTGCGTTAACGCTACTGGCAATACGACCAAATAAATCAAGTTCATATGAAACACTAGCTTGAGCACGCCATAATGTTTGTGCAGATGTATGAGCATTTTCATCTAAACCTAATGAAGCAGGAGAAGGCTTTTGTCGTGTCGGTCCAAAGCCAGCACCAATACTAGGCAAGCGTTCTGCTTGCGCAGCCGATCTTAAAGCGCGTGAAGCCTGAATATTAGCTGCTGCGGCTTTAAGGCTCTGATTCCCAGCAATTGCTTGTTGCTCTAGTTCGTTTAACTGCGCATCATTAAAAACACGCCACCATTCGCCACGAGATTGTGCATCGGCAGGTTGAGCAATTTTCCAGTTGTTATCTTCAAGTTTTTGGTCAGATTCTTTAAATTTAACAGGAACTATGACTTTTGCAGGTTGATATTCCGGAGCCAATGAGCAGCCTGCAAGGAGCAGGCTGCTCATGAGTGAGGACACTAACCATTTTTGTTTCAATGCTGTCATCAAATGTGCTCCTTAGTGATCATGTGGGTTGGCTAGTGGTGCTTCATGAACAGCGGCCGAGTGCAATTTATGTTTACTCAATGTACGAATCAGGACATAAAATGCTGGGGTCAGGAATAATCCAAACAGTGTCACCCCGATCATGCCGAAGAACACGGCAACACCCATGGCATGGCGCATTTCAGATCCGGCACCAGTAGAAGTGACTAATGGTACAACACCCATAATAAAGGCAATTGAAGTCATTAAAATTGGACGTAAACGTAATCGACTTGCTTCAACCGCCGCTTTAAACGCAGTTGCGCCTTGCATTTCGAGTTCTCGTGCAAACTCGACAATTAAGATGGCATTTTTACAGGCCAGCCCGACCAGTACCATTAGACCAATTTGAGTAAAGATATTGTTATCTCCACCTGTCAGCCAGACACCTGTCAGAGCTGCCAAGATTCCCATTGGTACAATCAAAATCACAGCTAAAGGTAAAGTTAGACTTTCATATTGAGCTGCCAATACCAAAAATACGAGTAATACACTAATCGGGAAGACCCAAAGTCCTGCATTACCTGCCAAGATTTTTTGGTAAGTTAAATCAGTCCATTCAAACTTAATGCCACGTGGCAAAGTTTGTGCGGCAATACGTTCAGCAGCAGCCTCGGCTTGGCTAGATGAATAGCCCGGTGCAGGACCACCGTTAATATCAGCTGAGGTATAGCCGTTATAGCGGACAACCATTTCAGGACCGTAAGTTTGGGTCACATTTACCAATGAAGATAACGGAACCATTTGCCCAGCACTGTTACGAGTTTTAAGTTGCAAAATATCTTCAGGATTAGCACGGAAAGGGGCATCGGCTTGAGCACGAACCTGATAAACACGACCAAAGCGATTGAAGTCGTTAACGTACTGTGAACCTAAATAAATCTGCATGGTATTAAAGACATCGGTTACAGCGACACCTTGCTGCTTGGCTTTAACACGATCTAAATCTACATTAAGTTGAGGCACATTAATTTGATAACTTGAGAACATTGGACCGAGTTCCGGTGCTGATTGTGCTGCTTTCATAAAGTTTTGGGCTGCATCATTCAGTGCCGAATAGCCTAAGGCACCTCTGTCTTCAAGTTGGAGTTTAAAGCCGCCCATGGTACCTAAACCCATTACCGGTGGCGGTGGGAAAACTGCAATATAAGCATCTTGAATTGCTGAATATTTCTGGTTGAGAGCACCTGCAATTGCATTTGCAGATAAATCTTTAGCCTTACGTTCATCAAATGGCTTTAAAGTCACAAAGACAATACCAGCGCTTGAACTGTTGGTAAAACCGTTAATGGATAGGCCAGGGAAGGCAACAGCACTTTCTACACCAGGTTGTTTAAGTGCAGCGTCACTCATTTTGCGGATAACCGCTTCGGTACGATCTAATGAAGCGCCATTTGGCAATTGAGCAAAGCTAATTAAATATTGTTTATCTTGTGCCGGTACGAAACCACCAGGGACAATATAAGAAATACCTATTGTTAACCCAAGAAGAGCAGCATAGACACCCATTGCTGATGCTTTATGAGTTATCACACGACTTACGCCTTTACCATAGTTGTCTGACGCACGTGTAAATACGCGGTTAAACAGTGCAAAAAAACGGCCGAACACACGGTTCATAATGCGAGTTAATGCATCAGGTTTGGCATCATGTCCTTTAAGTAACATAGCCGCCAAAGCTGGGGAAAGTGTAAGCGAGTTAAATGCCGAAATGACTGTTGAAATGGCAATGGTCATGGCAAATTGTTTATAAAACTGGCCTGTTAAACCTGTCATAAAGGCAAGCGGAACAAACACAGCAACAAGGGTTAAAGCAATCGCAATAATTGGACCACTTACTTCTCGCATAGCACGATAGGTCGCGTCTCTTGGGCTTAAACCAGCTTCAATATTCCTCTCGACATTTTCAACGACCACAATCGCGTCATCGACTACAATTCCGATGGCAAGTACCATCCCAAACAGTGACAGTGCATTGATGGAATAACCAAAGGCAAGCATAAGTGCAAATGTACCAATAATAGAAACCGGTACTGCAAGCAATGGAATGATAGAGGCACGCCATGTTTGTAAGAATAAAATCACAACTAAAACGACAAGTGCGATGGCTTCAAGCAGGGTATGAACGACTGCTTTAATACTTGCACGAACGAATTGAGTTGGGTCGTACACAATGTCGTATTTAATGGAAGATGGAAAATCTTTTGAAAGTTCCTTCATTGTGCTGCGCACTTGATCAGAAACTTGTAAAGCATTAGCACCCGGTGCTTGGAAAATTGGAATCGCAACAGCTTGCTTATTATCGAGTAATGAACGTAAGCCATATTGTGAGGCTGCAAGTTCAACACGAGCAACATCACCCAATCGGGTTACTGCGCCATCGGGTGCAGTTTTTAAGATGATATCTGCGAACTCTTGTTCGGTGGTTAAACGACCTTGAGCATTGACTGAAAGTTGTACAGGTGAATTAGTTGGTGCGGCACCAATCGTACCTGCTGCAACCTGAATGTTTTGTTCACGGATTGAATTTACAATTTCAGTTGCTGTAAGGTTGCGCTGAGCCACTTTTTGCGGATCGAGCCACACACGCATGGCGTAGTCACCCGAACCAAATAAGCCAACTTCACCTACGCCTTGTAAACGTGCCAGACGGTCTTTCACGTTAAGTACGGCATAGTTACGTAAGTAAGTCATGTCATAGCGGTTATCTGGTGAAGTCAGATGCACAACCATGGTTAATGTGGGGGAGCTTTTTAGGGTTGTTACCCCTAAGCGCTGTACGTCTTCGGGTAAACGAGGCAATGCTTGCGACACACGGTTTTGAACCAATTGTTGAGCTTTGTCCGGGTCGATACCGAGTTTGAAGTTCACAGTAATGGTTAAGTTACCGTCACTGTTGGCCTGTGACTGCATATACAGCATGTCTTCTACGCCATTGATCGATTCTTCAAGTGGAGAGGCAACGGTTTCAGCAATGACTTTTGGGTTTGCACCTGGATATTGAGCACGGACTACCACAGAAGGCGGAACAACTTCAGGGTATTCAGAAATTGGTAGCTGAAATACTGAAAGTAAACCAGCAAGTAGAAGTAATACTGATAACACACCAGCAAAGATCGGCCGATCAATAAAAAATTTAGAAATATTCATATTTTATTAACCTTTTGCCGGAGTTGATGTTTTTTCTGTTGGCTGAGGTTGAGGCGTGTTTGTGTTTACAGTAATTTGTGCATTCGGCATTGGAACGAGATGCGGCGTAACAGGATCACCGGGTCGAATACGTTGTAGACCATTCACCACTACACGGTCACCCGCTTGTAAACCGCTATTGATAATTTGTAAGCCATCTTGCTGTGTACCAAGCTTCACTTCGCGATAAGCCGTTTGATTTTTAGCATCGACAACCACAACAAAACGTTTATCTTGATCGACCCCAATAGCTGTTGGACTAATCAGAATTGCTGAACGAGGTTGGCCACCACCAAGACGAATTCGAGCATATAAGCCAGGAAGTAAAACCCCATTTGGATTATCGAAAGTCGCACGAACACGAATCGTACCTGAGGTTGTATCTAGGTTATTGTCGATTGAGTTGATGGTTCCCTCACGAGAAAATCCAGTTTCATTGGCAAGCCCCATATAGACTGGTACTTGTGTTGAATTGCGCTGATTGCTGATGTATTTGAGGTAGGTTTGTTCATCAACATCGAAAGATGCATAGAGTCGGGATACAGACACTAAACTTGTTAAAACTTGTGCTCCGTTACCAGCAGAAACCACGTTGCCCACGGTCACTTCCGCACGAGAAATTCGGCCGCTGACTGGTGCAGTAATACGTGTGTATTCCAGATTTAAGCGTGCAGATTGAACGGCTGCTCTGGCTGCTTGTAGGTTAGCACTGGCTGAACGCGCATCATTTTCTGCCAGATCCAGCTCTTGGCGTGATACAGCATTACTTTGGATTAGACGCTGAATACGGGAAAGATTGGTTGCTGTATAGGTGACTTGCGCTTCGGCTGAAGCAAGTTGAGCTTTTGCACGATTCAGTTCTGCTTCGAAAGGACGTGGGTCAATGGTAAAAAGTAAATCGCCTTTTCTAACCAGACTACCATCTTTGAAGTGTACGGCAATGAGTTTTCCTGAAACCTGAGGCCGAATATCAACTTGATCAATAGCTTCTAAGCGACCGGAATATTCTTGCCAATCGGTAATGGTTTTGCTGATGACATTAGAAATATCAACAGTAGCAGCTTGTTGGGCTGTGGTCGGTGCAGCTTTTGCATCGGCATTTTTATGTAAAAACATAAAACTGCCACCCGTTGCCAAAATGGCGACAAAGATGGCAGACAGCGCGAACTGTTTGCGAGAAAATGACATGAGGTGCTCCTACTTATTTGGATACCTGTTTTCAGACTTTTAGTTATGGTCCGTATGGGAGAAACAGGGTTTATGGGATGAACGGAGCATAAAAGTTTGTCAATCACGAATAAATATATTAAATTCGATAACACTATTCGTATTTTTATAACAATTGATGTGTTTGAATTAAAAAATGCATTAATAGGAGTGTGCGTGTGGATCTATTTCATGCCATGAAAGTATTTAACAAAGTTGTCGAAACAAATAGTTTCAGTTTAGCGGCTGACAGTTTAGGCTTACCGCGCGCTTCTGTGACGACAACCATTCAGGGTTTAGAGAAACATTTACAAGTTCGGTTATTGAACCGAACCACCCGCAAACTCAGTTTGACACCCGATGGCGCGGTTTATTATGAACGTTCTGCACGAATTTTAGCCGATGTTGAAGATGTTGAATCGAATTTTCATGATTCGGAACGTGGGCCACGAGGACGACTACGTATTGATGTTAAAGCCTCGATTGGGCGGCTGATTCTCATTCCGATGCTTTGTGATTTTCATGCCAAGTATCCCGATATTGATTTGGTGATTGGAATGAGTGATCGCCCAGTCGATTTGGTGCAAGATGCGGTGGACTGTGTCATTCGTATTGGACAGTTAAAAGATTCAAGTTTAGTTGCCCGTCGTATCGGAACAATTCAGTGTGTGACCGTTGCTGCACCTCGTTACTTGGCGGAACATGGCGAACCGGAAACTATTGATGACTTAAAAAAACATCAGGTCGTGCATTACTTTAATAGTCGTACCGGACGTAATATCGACTGGGATTTTATGGTTGATGATGAGATTCATAGCGTTGGCGTGAAAGGGCGCGTTTCTGTCAACGATGGTGATTCATATGTCGATTTGGCTGTACAGGGTTTTGGCTTAATTCAGTGCCCATATTATATGGTGGCGAAACATCTGGAGGATGGCTCGCTCAAGGAAGTGCTGACTGAATGGTTGCCAGCACCCATGCCAATTTCAGTCGTATATCTACAAAACCGTCATTTATCGCCTAAAGTTCGTGTGTTTGTTGATTGGGTTGCCGAATTATTTGCAGGTTGTCCATTGTTGAGTGGTTGCTCAATGGTATGGGATCAGAAATGTGAATTTGCCAGCGCCAAAGAACATAACCATGAATACACCATTCGGACATTGGTCGAAAATGAAAATATGGCAGAGGCTTATACACTCAAAAACTAACTTTTCAATTTGATTGTTTTTTCAACATTTAATCGGTTAATAAGATCTGCTGTTTTGACATCTTCCTGATTCTTTAACTTATGGTATAAAAATTGCAATTATTTCGGCAGAAGAGTAAGTTTGAAATACTCAAGTTTTTATCACCTTATTTGGATTTCAAGGAGAAGCTTCAAGATGGCAAGCTTTATGAAAAAAATGTTCGTTTCAACAACCTTAGTTCTGGCTGCTGTTGCGTCGAATGTGCAAGCAAAGGATTGGAAGGTGATTCGTTTTGGTACTGAGTCCTCTTATGCGCCGTTTGAATATAAAACACCAGATGGCAAGTTAACTGGTTTTGATGTTGATTTGGGTAATGCCATTTGTGCAAAACTTAAAGCCAAATGTGTTTGGGTTGAAAACTCTTTTGATGGGATGATTCCAGCACTTAAAGCGAAAAAATTTGATGGCATTCTTTCATCAATGACGGTGACTGATGAACGTGCAAAACAAATTTTGTTTAGTAGCAAAATCTACAATACGCCAACGCGCATGGTTGCAAAAAAAGGCTCGCCGTTATTACCGACAGCTGCATCATTGAAAGGTAAACGTGTAGGTGTACAACAGGGCACAATTCAAGAAACTTATGCTAAAACCTATTGGGCACCAAAAGGTGTAACCGTTGTACCTTATCCAGTGCAAGATTTGATTTATCAAGACATGATGTCAGGTCGTTTAGATGCAACGTTACAAGATGCAATCATGGTTGATGGTGCTTTCTTAAAACAACCAAAAGGCAAAAACTTTGGTTTTGTCGGTGGCAATGTAGTTGATGCAAAAACACTGGGTGTAGGCGCAGCGATTGGTTTACGCAAAGAAGATGCAGATTTGAAAGCGAATATTGATAAAGCACTCGCAGCAATCATTGCAGATGGTACATACAAGAAACTAGAGAAAAAATATTTCTCCTTTAACATTTACTAATGATGTGAAAAATGTCGGCTGAGTGCCGACATTTTTAAATCTATTCTCATCTCATCAATATTAGATATTGTTTTTAAGGAGAAGATGAGTCATGTTTTTATCTGGCTATGGGCCACTCCTTCTCAGCGGGACATGGATGACCCTCCAGCTTGCGCTGTTGTCACTTTTGCTTTCTGTCATTATTGGCTTAATTGGTGCGAGCTCAAAACTCTCTAGTTTTAAAGCCTTACGCTATATTGCGACCGCCTATACCACACTCATTCGTAGTGTGCCTGACTTGGTGATTATGCTGCTGTTATTTTATAGCTTGCAGTTGGGTCTAAACCAAATTACTGAATCACTGCAAATGGACCAAATTGATATCAACCCATTTGTGGCTGGGGTGATTACTTTAGCGTTCATTTATGGTGCATATTTTACCGAGACCTTTCGTGGTGCATTTCAATCGGTTCCAACAGGGCAAATTGAAGCAGCAATGGCCTATGGTATGACCCCTTGGCAGGTTTTTCGCCGTGTATTATTCCCTCAAATGATGCGTTTTGCGTTGCCAGGTATTGGTAACAACTGGCAAGTCTTGATTAAGGCAACCGCACTGGTTTCAATTATTGGCCTGACTGACATTGTAAAAATTACGCAAGATGCAGGTAGAGGTACCATGCAGCTGTTCTTTTTCAGCATCGTGGCTGCTGCGATTTATTTGGCAATTACTACCGTCTCGAACCTGATTTTAATGTGGCTTGAACGTCGTTATTCTGCCGGTGTGAGGAAGGGACAATTATGATTGAAATCCTTCAACAATATTGGCAGGCATACCTTTGGACAGATGGTTTACAAATAACCGGAGTGGCGATGACTGCTTGGTTGTTGGTACTTTCTATTGGTATTGGTTTTGTGCTTGCTGTGCCTTTGTCACTTGCACGAGTATCAGAAAATCTTTGGTTACGTGGCCCAGTTTGGTTGTATACCTATATTTTCCGTGGCACACCACTGTACATCCAATTGCTGATTATTTACTCAGGCATTTACAGCTTTGATTACATCCATGAACATCAGACGCTTGATGCGTTTTTTCGAGAGGGTATAAATTGCACCATTTTGGCATTCGCGCTCAATACTGGTGCATATACCACTGAAATTTTCGCTGGGGCAATCCGTTCTATTCCACATGGCGAGATTGAAGCTGCACAAGCTTTTGGAATGTCAAAATGGAAACGCTATACCCGCATTATTATTCCATCGATGTTGCGCCGTGCTTTACCATTTTACGGTAATGAAGTCATTTTAATGCTGCACGCGACAACCATTGCATTTACAGCAACTGTTCCTGATATTTTGAAAATTGCGCGTGATGTAAATGCGGCAACCTATGACACCTTCAATGCTTTTGGAATTGCCGCAGTGTTGTATGCGATGCTGGCATTTATTTTGATTTGGCTGTTTCGTCGGCTTGAAAAACGTTGGTTGGCATTTTTAAAGCCATCGAATCATTAGGAGACATAAATGGAACACGTTGCAAAACTAGTGATTCGCGATTTACATAAGACATTTGGTGATCATGAAGTACTTAAAGGAATATCACTTGATGCAAATGCTGGTGATGTCATTAGTATTATCGGTTCATCTGGTTCAGGTAAAAGTACTTTACTGCGCTGTATCAACTTTTTAGAACAACCGAGCAATGGCACCATTAAGCTTAATGGTGAAAAACTACGCACAGTCTTTGATAAAAAAGGCAATTTAAAAGTGGTTGACCCAAAGCAACTACAAAAAATGCGTACCCAGCTCATGATGGTATTCCAGCATTTTAATTTATGGTCGCACATGACGGTGCTGGAAAATGTGATTGAAGGGCCAATTCATGTACTTGGGGTAAAACGTGCTGAGGCAGAAGAACGAGCACGAAAATATCTACGTAAAGTTGGATTGCCTGAAAATGTTGAAAGTAAATATCCAGCATTTTTATCTGGTGGTCAGCAGCAACGTGTAGCGATTGCTCGTGCTTTGGCGATGGAACCGGAAGTCATGTTGTTTGATGAACCAACCAGCGCGCTTGACCCAGAGTTGGTGGGTGAAGTACTAAAAGTAATGCAGGGTTTGGCTGAAGAAGGACGTACTATGATTGTGGTAACACATGAAATGGGCTTTGCACGTCATGTGTCTAATCAAGTGATTTTTTTGCATCAAGGGAAAATTGAAGAACAGGGTCATCCTGATGAAGTACTCAATAACCCGAAAAGTGAACGTTTAAAGCAATTTTTAACGGGTAGTTTAAAATAAGCTGTTCATACCGAGTATGGTGAAATTTTTTACAAAGGATTCTCACCGTACTCGGTTGCTTTTTAATTATATTTTATAAATGAGTATTTTTAGAAAATACATTAATAATCACGATACCTGCGATCATTAGAGTTAAACCAATGCAGGCTGCTAAGTCTAAATGCTGTTTGTAAAATATCCAGCCAATGGCTGAAATTAAAATAATACCTGCACCAGACCAAATGGCGTATGCAATTCCGATCGGAATCGTTTTTAGCGTAAGGGACAATAAATAAAAAGCAATTGCATAGCCTACAACTGTAATGATAGATGGAATCGGAACAGTAAAACCTTGAGATGCTTTTAAGGCTGAAGTTGCAATGACTTCACAAGCAATCGCAATTGCTAAATAAAGATAAGACATGGGGAGCTGCGCCAGAATGAGTTTTAATCAATCTATATGAAATGTTGAAATGGTTTGACCAGTTTTAACGATTATTTAATTTTTTTGGTACAAAAATATTAGTAAATCAAACTGAACTGATAAATTGATTTTATCACTAGCAAAGCAATATAAACCATTAATAAAAACTAATCGCCAATGGTTAAAGCGCCATGTTTAATCGACAGCATAAGCTAGGATTGATGCTCTCATATCTCTCTTCACATGCTATAAATTATGAATGAGTAGCGATTTTGCCCATATTGTTTTGGGAGGTAAGCATATTTTTTGCTAGCTCTCCTAGGCGCATCAAAGCGTTTAACATTTTTGGATTCAACTCAAAACAAGCTGCAATACGTAAACAATGACTAAAACGTTTATCAGCTGAACACAAAATTCCCGGCATACATAAGATTTTTTCATCCATTGCCTGATGAAACAGTTCTAATGTGTCGATAGATTCGGGTAGTTCTAGCCATAAAATAAATCCCGCTTGTGGGCGACTGACTCGAGTACCGAGCGGGAAATAACGACAAATATAAGACTTGATGGTGTCAATTTGTTGTTGATAGCGTTTTTTGAGCTGACGTAAATGCAGGTCATAACCGCCATTTTCTAAGAAAAGTCCTAAGGTTTCGGTGAGTAAGACTGGTTCTGCAACAGTTGTCGTAAATTTAAGTTGCTGCACAATATTACGAAAGCGCCCAGCTTCTAACCAACCAATTCGATAGTCAGGTGCCACAGTCTTGGTATAGCTACTACATACGAGTACCCATCCATTTTGATCAAATGCCTTAATGTTGGGTAAGAGGGGTTCGGCTAGTTGCAATTCGGCATACATCGCATCTTCAATAACAGGAACTTGAAACTGATTAGCTAGCTCTGCCAAGCGACGGCGGCTACTTTCAGGCATACTAAAACCGAGAGGATTATGTCCTGTTGGAATCGTTAATATAGCTTGTACACTTTGTGATTTTAATAGCTCCTCAAGCGTATCTAGACACATGCCTGTATGCGGCGAAGTCGGCACTTCTACAATTTTTCGGCCTAAATTATGAAGGAGTGGGTACAAATTATGAAAAGTAGGAATCTCAAGAGCTACGGTGTCACCCGCTTGAGTGGTGGCCATAATTGCGAGACTTAAAGCTTCCATCGTGCCGTGAGTCAGCACAATATCATCTGCTGAAAGAAACATGCCCAGTTGCAAGCTTCGTCTAGCAATTTGTGTGCGTAGTCGTGTTGACCCGGGTGGTAAGGTATAGCTTTTAAAAATATCTGGTTGTGTCCGTAAAACCTGTGCAGTTAAGCGTTTTAAACGTTCAATAGGATAGAAATTTTCTCCTGAGGGGCAAGCTAAAGCCAAATTAATATAGGTTGGGTCCATTTGCTTTTTAACGATTTGTGCGAGAAAACAGCTAATACCTGAAAGTGGCACTTTTTCTTCACTGACATAACGCTCTTCGAGTTCTGGCAAATTTGAAGGTGCATGACAAACATAGTAGCCAGATTGAGGTCGAACGGAAATCAAACCTTGATCTTCAAGCTGACGATACGCTTCCTTTACAGTGTTAATGCTGACCTGATAATGGTTTGCACAGTCTCGTATTGAAGGTAGACGCGAACCAATAGGTTGCCGCCCATTCTGAATTTGAAGGGTTAAGTCATCACTTACTTTTTTATATTTGTACATATCAATTCATTAAAAAGCCAAAGCAATGGGTACACTTTATAGTGATCTGTTATTTATCTCAAATATTGTGATTACTTTAGATTGGTCTGTTTAATCGAGTTCTGAACTTAAAAACTGTGTCTATTATTTTTCATATTAACTGATACTGTAACCATTAAAAATAAATCAGTAAGATCAAAAAATGGTAAGGAATTAAAACCATAATTTTTTAATATCAAAATGAGTAGGAGTGGTCTATGTCCGTTGTAGCATTTAAACAAGTTGATGTTTTTACTTCACAAGTATTTAAAGGAAATCCTGTCGCGGTGATTATGGACGCTAGTACCTTAACATCTGAACAAATGCAGGCGATTGCCAATTGGACCAATCTCTCTGAAACTACATTTGTATTGCCTGCTACAGATTCGCAAGCCGATTATCAGGTTCGAATTTTTACTCCGCAAAGTGAATTACCATTTGCAGGCCATCCTACAATCGGCACAGCCCATGCTTTACTTGAAGCTGGTCTAATTTCGGCTAAAGAAGGAAAATTGGTACAGCAATGTAGTGCAGGTTTAGTTGCTCTTACGGTAAGTGAATTAAATCATATTTCCTTTGAACTACCAGAACCTAAAATTACACCTTTAGATCAAACCCAGACTGAAAAACTAGCAGCGATTTTAAAATGTGAAATTAATACGCAATGGAATGCCACATTAGTTGATGTAGGCGCACGCTGGGTTGTCTTGCAAGCTGTAAACGCGCAAGCTGTTTTAGATAGCCAACCAGACTTTGCTGCTTTAAAACAACATGATTTAGAAATGAAAGTTGGTGGAGTGACGGTTTATGGTTTTTATGAAAATAATGATGAGCAAAAACATATAGAAGTCCGCTCATTTGCTCCTTCAATTGGAATAAATGAAGATCCAGTTTGTGGTAGTGGTAATGGCAGCGTAGCGTCTTTTATTCGTTACCATGGTATTTTGCCAGCACAGAACGACGTAGTTCTTTCTTCACAAGGGCGCGTTTTAGGACGTGACGGACAGCTTCAACTAAATTTATATCAAGATAAAATTTTAGTAGGTGGAACTGCTGTTACCTGTATCGATGGTACGATTAACCTATAAAACAGATATAAAAAAACCGAGGTAAAGTCCTCGGTTTTTTAATTAGAAAATCTTATTTTTCTACGAAAGCACGTTCAATTACGTAGTCGCCCATTACACCCATACGAGGTGATTCAACTAAACCATGTTCGTCAAGTAGCGCAGCAACGTCTTTTAAGAAAGCAGGGCTACCGCAAAGCATTGCGCGGTCAGTTTCACGGTTAAAGCGTGGTAAACCAACTTTTTCGAATAAAGCACCAGTTTCAATTGCAGTGGTAACACGGCCTTGAGTGTGGAAAGGTTCACGAGTTACAGTAGGGTAGTAAACAAGTTTGTCTTTAATGCCTAATTCTTCAAAGAATTCATGGTTTGGAAGTTCATTCAAGATAAGGTCTTGATAAGCTAATTCAGAAATATAACGTGTGCCATGAACAACAATTACTTTTTCAAAGCGTTCGTAAGTTTCTGGGTCACGAATAATTGACAAGAATGGAGCAAGACCAGTACCAGAAGATAAAAGGTACAAGTTTTTACCTGGTAAAAGGTCATCATGAACCAAAGTACCTGTCGGTTTTTTAGAAATTAAAATTTCATCGCCAACTTGTACTTTTTGCAAAATCGAAGTTAAAGGACCATCTTGTACTTTAATTGAGAAGAATTCTAACTCTTCTTCGTAGTTTGCACTTGCAATCGAATACGCACGCATTAACGGTTTGCCATTCACTTCAAGTCCGATCATTACGAACTGACCATTTTTAAAACGTAAGCTAGTGTCGCGTGTAGTTTTAAAACTGAAAAGGGTGTCATTCCAGTGGTGAACATGAGTAATGCGTTCGACGTTAAAAGCAGCCATTAAAGGTCTCGATCACGATTAAAAGAAAACAGATTGCTATTCTAATCTAATTTCATTCCCGATAAACTGAATATATTTAATTGTGTTTATAAGAAAAAGTGATGATCAACTCTGTCACCTTCCCCATAATCGGCCACATGTGTTCTCCATATCGAGAAAAATTCGGTATTCCACGCCAGCCTAATTTGGTAAATATTGAGTCATATATCGACATGGTAGAACCTTATAATGACTTGTTGGCTTTTGAAGGAATTGAACAATTTAGTCATCTCTGGCTAGTTTGGCAGTTTCATGACAATAAAAATCAGGGTAGTGCAGATAAATTCCGTCCTCAGGTTCGTCCACCACGATTAGGGGGTAATGAAAAAATTGGCGTATTTGCAACACGTAGCATGTATCGACCCTCTCCAATTGGGCTGTCAGTGGTAAAGCTGAATAAAGTTGAAAAAGTCGGTAAGTCAGTTCGTGTCTATGTCACTGGCAGCGATTTATTAAATGGCACTCCTATTTTAGACATCAAACCCTATATTCAATATTCTGATGCGATTGCTGAAGCACAAAGTGGTTATGCACATGCAGAACCAGAGCGTAAATCAGTCATTTGGTCTGAATCTGCTCTCATTGCTCAAAAATATTTTCTACAAAATAAAGAAATGAATTCTCAATATCTTGATGAGCTTGAACAAGTTTTAGCTTTAGACCCTCGGCCTGCCTATCAAGAAGACCCTGAACGAATTTATAAAATGAAATTCTCAAGTTTCGATATTCATTTTAAAGTTGATCAATTTATAGTTACAGTGGTTGATGTCGTGAAGACTTCTTCAGCCACTCAATAAAGATATTTTTAAAACCAATGGATATTGAGCCAAAGTAAAGCAATGAATATAGCCATATGAATAAGTTGGGCGGGAACGAAAGCCAGTGCATAGGGCAGCCCGCCCGAAATTGCAGAGTTCACACTTTTGGCAAGTGCATGCACTGCAAAGCCTCCTAAAAAGGCAATTAATAAAGGCGTCATATGTGTGCTATCAGGTTCACCTTGTACAATGACTGCCGCAATAGCTGCATGTATTTCAAATAAAGAAGCGAGCAGGGTTCCAGCGATTAATCCTGCATCGCCTAAAGATATACTTAAACCATAAACACCTGCCTGAATGAGGGTGAGTGTTCCGGCAATAATAATGGCTTCTTTTAAGCTGAACATTCTTGAGTCGAGTTCGGGTGAACTAGTGCTAGGCTCTGTTTTACGTAATAAAATAAAGGCCCATATTGCTAAAACAACTAATGCAATAAGTGTAGGAAATATAATCAACTTAAACCAAGCAAAACTAATACCGATCACAATAATTAAGGTCTGAATGAGCGTTGAAACACAAGACATTAATGCAGCACCTGCATTTGTGGTGGCATTCGCACGACCAGAGCGTACTTCTAAACCCAGACTGGCAATAGCTGCTGTACTGGAAACAAAACCTGAAGCTAAAGAAGAAAGTAATAATGCATTTTTAGAGGAGAGTAACCGCTTCGCAATATGCGCGAGTGCTTGCACAAATAAAATTAAAGTAAGTAATTTTAAAATGACATGTGGATTTAAAACAGGCCCCCAGAAAGGCTTATTAGGAACTAAAGGCAACGCAATTAAGAGCAAGGCGAGTAGGAAAATACCATCACGCAATTCTGATTCGGTAATCCACTGACTAGCAATGCCATGCATAGATTGCTTAGCCAATAAAATAATTGTCATGATGACGGCTAGTCCAGCAGCCAATGAGATATTCCAAATACAAAGTGCCCCAATGAAGTAGGTCATGATAAAGGCAAGTTCAGTGGTCACACCAGGGTCATTTGGCTGATTTTTGAGAGATACAATACTGATTGCCCCAATGATTAAAGCTCCAACAATCCCAATTGAAGTGCCAAATAAAAAACAGATTGCTCCTAATAGCGCACTAATTGCAAAAGATCTGAAACCAGCGAAAGTTTTATATTCATGTTTAAGCTTACTTCGTTCACGTTCTAGACCAATTAATAAGCCACAACCGAGAGCCGCAGCAATGACTGTAATGAATTCTTCAAAAGATGCTGTTTGTAATGACGTTGTCATTGGAAGTTCCATATTACTTCCTCTTTGGTTTATTGTTATATGTAGATTTTAATCATTTTAAAATCAGATGTTCGCCTTCAGTTTATGCTTTTTATTATGGTGAGCATAGTGTCTTTTTTAGACAAAGCAACGTACAAAATATTTTTATAAACATGACCTGTGACGCAAAAAAATATTAAGCTGAAAATTAGTTTAATTAATTGAAGTTGAAGGATATTTGAAAATTGAATTTAAATAAATTGGGGTAAGTTAAATCAAAAATATCTCTGCTATATTGTAAAAATATATTGGGGATAACGCATGAATGCACATGTAGACGTAGATACATATTGGTGTCTAGAACAACTATTACAAGAAGGCCGTATTACAGAACGAGATAAATTACTGGTACAGTCAAGCCAGCGCCAAAAAGACCAGTTGAAATGGCATCCTTTACAGTGGATCGCACATTTTAATTTAAAAGATCAGCAGCACACACAGGCCCATTTAAGTTTAAATCGTTTGTGCTTATGGTTTGCAGATCGGGTTCAACTTCCTCTATTTGTGATTGATCCTTTAAAGGCAGATGTGAGTGCTTTAACTCAAGTCATGTCACAAGAATTTGCTATTCGCAATCATATTTTAGCTGTCGAAATTCATGCCGATCGAATTGTGATTGGAACAGACCAGCCATTTCAAACAGATTGGTTCAATAATCTTGAACGAAGTCTAGCTCCTAAAAAAATTGAGCGGGTATTACTCAATCCCGAACAGTTACAACGTTATTTGCGAGAATATTATCAGGTCAGTCGGGCGGTAAACTCAGCTCAAAAAGATGCAGCTCATGACCGTGAAAATAAAAATGTTGAAGCTCTTTTACAGCTTGGGGATAGCCAAAACCCAGATGCGAATGATCAGCATATTGTGAAATTAGTTGATTGGATTTTACAGTTTGCATTCGAGCAGAGCGCCAGCGACATTCATATGGAACCGCGCAAAGATAATGGTAAAGTCAGGTTTCGTATTGATGGGGTTTTGCACACCATTTATAACATGCCTTCAAATACGCTGACCGCCGTGATTGCACGTATTAAGATTTTAGGACGTTTAAATGTCGCCGAAAAGCGCAAACCACAAGATGGTCGATTAAAAACTCGGACGCCAAAGGGGCAAGAAACAGAGCTACGTTTATCAACTTTGCCAACTGCATTTGGTGAAAAACTGGTTATGCGTATTTTCGACCCAGATGTGTTGGTACGTTCTTTTCATCAACTGGGTTTTGAAGAGAGCCTATTACAACAGTGGCAGCAATTAACAAAAAATAGTCATGGCATTATTTTAGTCACGGGTCCTACAGGTTCAGGTAAAACGACAACGCTATATTCTTCGTTAAAGCAGCTCGCAACAGATCAGGTTAATGTATGTACTATTGAAGATCCAATTGAAATGTTAGAGCCTAGTTTTAACCAGATGCAGGTCAACAATGCAATTGAATTAGGCTTTGCAGATGGTGTGCGGGCACTCATGCGTCAAGACCCCGACATTATTATGATTGGGGAAATTCGTGATCAAGATACGGCGAATATGGCAATTCAAGCGGCATTAACCGGTCATTTAGTATTATCAACTTTACACACCAATGATGCGCCGTCCAGTTTAACTCGCTTGCACGATTTAGGTGTTCAGCCATTTCTTACTGCCGCAACAATTTTGGGTGTTCTCGCGCAACGTTTAGTGCGACAGCTTTGCCCACACTGTAAACAACAAGCACAAATTAATGAGGACGAGTGGCAGCACCTAACATTCGATTACATTATAGAAATGCCAGAAAAAGTCTATCAGGCTGTTGGATGTGAACAATGTCGTCATACAGGTTATAAGGGGCGAATCGGTATTTATGAATTTATGCCAGTAAGTCTTGAGCTTAAGCATCTTATGAGTAGCCATATAACTTTAAATGATTTGAGAACACAAACTAAGAAAGAAGGTATAGAACCCTTAAGAATTGCGGGTGCTCGTAAAGTCATTGATGGTCTTACGACTCTAGAAGAGGTATTGCGGGTTGTGCCCTTAAATTAAGTTTTTCTTAAGATTCACCTCATTTATGCATGATGTAATTGCTTTATCCCAAGAGGAAACCAAAAACAGAGGGTAATTATATGAATATGCTTAAAGTAATGATGATGACTGCTGGTATGACTGCCGCTGGTGTAGTTCTAGCGAATACACCAGTCAATCAGGCTGCAATTGCTCCGGCAACTGTCACCACGGTAAAACAGGCATTAACGGCTAAAGATAGTACACCAATAAAATTACATGGTCAGGTTGTAAAATCTTTAGGTGATGAAAAATATCAATTTCGTGACAAGACAGGTAGCATTACAGTTGATGTAGATGATGAGCTTTGGCAAGGTCGTCCTATTTCACCAAATACAAATGTAACTTTAATTGGTGAAGTAGACATTGATTATAAACCTTTAAAACGCGTCGAAATTGATGTGGATCAAGTTCAGTTTTAATTAATAATCTTAGATGTATTGCCTTTAGCCGCATTTTAATAATGCGGCTTTGCTTTTTTAAAAAAGGCTAGGCAAGATTAAATCAGGATATAACAGGAAAAATAGATGAGAATTTTGCTTGCAGAAGATGATCGCTCTCAAGCTGAAAGTATTCAATCATGGTTAGAGTTAGATGGTTATCAGGTCGATTGGGTGGAAAGAGGTGATTATGCGCTTACGGCAATCGAGCAGCATGACTATGATTGTATTTTGCTTGATCGGGGGCTGCCTCAACTGGCTGGTGAAAAAGTTTTAACAACGATCCGTCATAAACAAAAAAATGTTCCTGTTATTTTTATTACCGCACGTGACAGTATTCATGACCGAGTAGAAGGACTAGATTTAGGCGCAAATGATTATTTAGTTAAACCTTTTAGTTTAGAAGAATTATCTGCTCGAATCCGCGCTCAATTACGCAAGCAAACGTTGAGTCAGCAATCGATTTTAACGTGGGGAAATCTGCAACTCGATACACAAGCAAAAGTTGTATCGTGTGCTGGAAAATCTATTGATTTAACAGCGAAAGAGTTCCAAATATTGCGTAAGCTGATGGTGCATCCTGAACATATTATTACACGTGATCAATTAGAAGAAGCGCTCTATGCATGGGGTGAGGAAATTGAAAGTAACGCAATAGAAGTATTTATTTATCAGCTTCGAAAAAAAATCGGGAGTAGCTGCATTAAAACCATACGGGGGCTAGGCTACCGTATGGGAGATTTAAAATGAAATCAAATCGCTCATCCTTGCAGTCGCAACTGGTTAAAACCACGATGTGGAGTAGTGTCGTGGTGGGCTTGCTGGCTTTAAGCTTACTCACTATATTTTCTATTTATCACAACATGTCAGTGCAAGACGAAATCATGGATGAAATTTCAGACACATTGCTAGTTTCTGATCTTTCTGGGCACTCTATGAAACAGTTTGATGAGCTCAGTGATGAGTTTGATATTCAGTATGAGTTATTAGACGCAGGCCAAGTACTTACTCATTCTCATAGCTATCAGCACGAGCTTTTTGAACAAGGTAATTTATCAGAAGGTTTTTCATATTTTTGGTTTGATGGTCAATTATGGCGTAGTTTGGCTACACAGCAAGACGACTCCCAACTTCAAGTTGAAGTCTTTCAGCCAATGAGTACCCGTATCGAAGAAGTACTCAAGGCACTTGCTGGGTATAGTGGTCTTATGGTGTTGTTCTGGCTGCTACAATGGGTCATTGTCAGTTGGCGTACTGAACAACAATTGGCTGCGTTAAATCTACTTTCTAAACGTATTGCCCAAAAAACAGCATCAAATTTAGAACCTATTCAAGACCCAGATGTCATTACCGAAATTCAGCCTGTGATTGATGCGCTAAACCAATTACTTGCAAGGTTGCAAAGGGCATTAGTCGCTGAACAGCGTTTTACCGCAGATGCTTCTCATGAGTTACGATCTCCATTATCTGCCATACAAATGCGTCTTCAGGTTTTGCAGCGTAAATATCAACATGTTCCAGAACTTCATCAGGACTTTGAGCGTATACAGGAAGACGTTTCAAGAAGTACAAAAATACTTGAAAATTTATTGCTTCTTGCTCGCTTGGAACCCAATGAAGCAGAGCAGCCGGAACTTCCCAAGGCGGTTATCGATTTAAATTACTTACTGGCCAGAGTCATTGAAACTGTAGATTTGGATGCACAAGCTAAACAAATGTTGATAAAGACAAATACCTTATCGACAGAAACTAAAATGTTTGCGAATGAAGAATTGCTCTTTATCGCTTTTAGAAATTTATTTGATAATGCCATTCGTTATAGCCCGACTTTAGGCTCTATACATGTTGAGATTAGTCAGGATGAACAGCAAATTAAGATCTCTATACAAGATACTGGAAATGGTGTCGATGATGAGGTATTGCAACGTTTAGGACAGCGTTTTTTTCGGGTATTAGGTACTCAGCAGCAAGGTTCAGGGTTGGGAATTTCGATTACACGAAAAATTATTGAATTGCATAACGGTGAATTACATTTTATGCATGCTGAACAGGGTGGTTTGAGGGTGGAGGTTAATCTTCCATTATAAAAAATAGCATGGTTACCCATGCTATCCATTTTTTGTTTTCCCACGAATATTATTGAAACGCGAGTGTATTTTTATTTAGTTAAAATAAGACGGTTATTGCGAGTGAGGCGTAAACGATATTCCTCGCCAGCATGCATAATGCGGATTTCGCGGCCTAATGCAAAGAGGTTATTAGAATGTAACATTGGTAAGGCGTGAGCTGTTTCATTGTTACGAGTAAATAAGCTAAAAGGTGCGTTCATTTGTTGTGCTCCGTGGTATGTTCTTGAACGATTTAAATGATAATCATTATCGAATAGGTCTGTCAATGATATTTTAAAGATTTTATAAAATGATAAAATTTGCTTACACTTGAGAAAAGTTTTAGAGAGTAGAAAAATGCCTAAACCGATCGTTGATGTCGCAATAGCCATCTTAATTCATCGTGGAAAAATATTAGTTGGATGGCGCGAAGAGCAGCAGCATCAAGGTGGAAAGCATGAGTTTCCTGGTGGAAAGGTTGAGCAGGGGGAAACACCCGAAGAAGCCTGTCGCCGTGAAATCTATGAAGAAGTCGGTATCGGTTTAAAAGATTGGCATCAGTTTGATTATATTCACCATGAGTATGACGACATTATTGTCAATTTACATTTATTCCATAGTTATGTGCCTGATGAATTATTAAATCTTATTCATCAACCATGGGCATGGTACACACGGGAACAGCTACTTCACTTAAACTTTCCAAAAGCCAATAAAGACATCATAAAGCGACTCTATTGGCCTCATCTCATCAAAATCAGCCATATGCTTACGCCTGTAGAGCGTAGCAATACTTTATTGTACTGGCGTATAGAAGATGAATCTGAGCAGCAATATATAAAGCAATTAAGTGCTTTAGATGAAAATCAGTTATTAAACTTAATTATTAATACAGATATTTGGCAGCAGTTGAGCCCTGAGTTAAAGAAACAGATTAAGACCGTTCATTTAAAACAATCTCAGCTCATGAATTTGCAGAAGGGCGATTTAACAGTAGGCGTACGCTATATTGCCGCTTGTCATGATGCGGTTTCTTTAAAGCAGGCTGAGCAGATTGGTTGTGATGCTGTTTTTATTAGTCCTATACAACCAACAGCAACTCATCCAGAAGCTGTGGCATTAGGGTGGGAACGCTTTGCTGATCTAGCCCAAACTAGCCAGATTCCAGTTTTTGCATTGGGAGGAGTGCATCCTGATGATTTAGCCACTGCACAGCAGCATAGTGCATATGGCTTAGCAGGTATTCGTAATTTCTAATAAGAAAATAGAAAAGCATTAAAAGCTAGAGGGCTTTTAATGCTTGTTGCGCTTCTTGAACAGTTTTTTGATTATTACGTTGTTGCCCAGCTTTTAAAATGGTCAACCAAAGCTGCTTTTTCATGGCCTGACTTTGGGCAAAACTTAAACCACGTCGTGCTAGAGACTCAGCATTAGAATATTGCTGTTTATGATTTGCCGTAAGGGCAAGAAATAAATAAGTCTCAGCTGCTTGTGGTGCTAAACGCTGTGCTTGGAGTGCATAGCGTTCAGCTTCTGACCATTGCTGGTTTTTGTAAGCCTGTTGTGTCTTTTGCATTAACACTTTAAATGCAGGTAATTGACTTCCATCATCATTAAAGCGTTGGAGCTTCTTTTGCTGCGGAACAATGACCTGTAAATTTTTGCGTTGAATTTCTGGATGCTCATAAGGTGTAATTTTTACACCCGATGGAGTTTCCGTATTTTTCTTCACTGGCGGGGTTGGTGTTTTCTCTTTGGAGCCAGAATGATCAGGCAAAGTTGTACAGCCGACCATAAGTACAGCACCAATATAAAAAACACCTTTCTTCAACATATCCTACTTTCCTGTTAACGCTTAGTTGTTATAACTACCACTTGAAATGACTCGTGAGTTGTTTGACAGATCTTGTTCCATCTGGCTTTCACTTTCACGAATATAACTGTCGGTATTATCATCCTGAGAGTCAAGCGTTGTGTTATCACTTTGTGGCGTATATGTTGGATCAACTTGATAATACGGCGCTCCACATGGCGTAGCACGATGTGGAACCGTGTGCGTTAGCATCGGAATATACATAGCACCATCACAAGCCTGTGCTGATAAATCACCTGATGCACGATCAATCCACTGCCACTGTACAGTGTCTGGCTGACGTATATTTACAGGAGTCTGACGTAATTGCTTCATCACATTAATCCATACGGGCAATGCACCAGATGAGCCCGTTAGGCCAGTAACTTTGTTGTCATCTAAACCTAACCATACGACAGCAACGTGATTACCTGAGTAACCTGCAAACCATGAATCACGTGTGTCGTTAGTCGTACCTGATTTACCTGCCAATTTTAACGCTGGAGATAAGCTGCTATAAGCTGCACGACCAGTACCCGAAGACATCACCTGTTGTAGACCATAATTCATGATATAGCCGACAGAAGGATCAATCGTTTGTTGAACATTAAGGCCATAACGGTCAAGCAGACGACCATTCGCGTCTACGACAGATCGAATTGCACGAGTTGGATATTTAAAACCACCTGTAGCGAAGTTCTCATAGATTCCGAGCACTTCCATTGGTGACATATTGACTGCCCCAAGGAAAATTGAAGGGTAGGCAGGAATTGTTGATTCAACACCAAACTTTCTTAAATTATTGCTAAATGTAGATAGACCAAATTCTTGACCCATGCGTACAGCAGATAGGTTATATGAATTTGCTAATGCTTCACTCAGGCTGACTACACCATGTCCACCACCACTGTAGTTTTTAGGAGTCCAGCTTTTTCCTCCATCTACAGGAACACTAATCGGCGCATCTTCAATTTGGCTTGCCCAGTTATAGCGTCCAGATTCAATAGCACTTAAATAAATCACAGGTTTCAATAAAGAACCGACTTGACGTTTCGCATCTAAAGCACGGTTAAAACCAGTGAAGTCTTGTGTAGAACCAACCGCTGCAACTAACTCGCCATTTTCAGGATGCGCAATCAGTACCGCGCCTTGTAAGTTTTTCAAACGCGCTGGATTACTGTTAGCCAAACGATCTACTGAAGCTTTAAATGCGTTTTGAACTTGAGTTTGAGTAATTGGATCTAAGGTCGTAAAAATACGTAATCCCTGATTGGTTAAATCACTTTCTTGATACTCTGTACGTAATTGACGACGGACAATATCTAAAAAGTCTGGGAATTTTGCAGGGCCTAAACTTGGTTTACTTAACACATTTAAAGGACGTGCAATTTCATCTTCATATTCGGCTTGAGTTAAATAACCCATCACACGCATATTATTTAACACGGTATCGCGGCGTTTTTTTGCACCTTCAGGGTTTTTCCAAGGGTTATATAAAGAAGGACCTTGAACCAAACCTACTAAATAAGCTTGTTGTGCAACACTAAGTTCACGTAGCGGTAAACCGAAATAAAATTGTGAAGCCAAACCATAGCCATTAATTGAATAGCTACCATTTTGACCAAGGTTTACTTCATTTAAATAGGCTTCTAAAATTTCATCTTTGCTGTAATGCAGTTCGATGAGTAAAGCCATTAACGCCTCATTAACTTTACGTTTTAATGTGCGTTCTGGAGTGAGATAGAAATTTTTAACTAATTGCTGAGTCAGGGTTGATCCACCTTGACGTTTTCCACCTGTGACATTACTGACCAATGCACGAGCCGTACCGCGAATTGAAATACCATGATGATGATAAAAATTGCGATCTTCTGTAGAAATTAACGCTTCAATGAGTGGTTTAGGGACATTATTCAGTTTAATGAGTACACGGTCTTCATTGTGTTGAGGATAAATTCCTCCAATGAGTAGCGGTTCTAAGCGCGCAACGCCTGTTGAAGAAGGTTTGGTACTTCGAACTTCAACAACTTGATCATTGGCAAAACTTAACTCTAGTACTTGCTCTGGTTCAACACTATCACCGTAGTCAAAACCACGTGTGTGGATATACATATTGCTGCCTTGAGCAACATAACTTCCAGACTTGTCATAATTACTTGAAGTTTTGTAACCCAATAGCTTTAATTCTTGAGTGAAATTTGCTTGAGAAATAGGTGCGTTGTTATAAATTTCCAAAGGTCGTGCAAACACTTTGGCAGGAATATCCCAACGCTGTCCTTCAAATTTTTCACGGATAATATTATCTAGACGAATCAGATAGATACTAAGAGCAATAAAAGCACCAATGATTAAAATCGAAAAGATTAGTGCAAAGAAACCGATACCACGTTCAAACTTCATAAAAATGAGATAAAAACCCTAACAATGCCTGTAATGATGCGATAGCTTGTCATCAATTTGCAATGATAAAACTGTGAATAATTGGAAAAGTTAGATTGAATTTTACAGCATCTTGTAGTTATGTTTTTTTAAATTAATCGGGTTAATGTTATTATAGGCGAGTATCGCAGCGGAGCTTACTCATTCGTGCAAATTTCACATAAGTCCTTCAGAAACGTCGGGTTAATCGGTCGACCAGATAAATCATCAGTTGTAGAAACACTATGTTTAATTCATGATCATTTGTTGAACTTAGGTTTGAACCCCATTTTTGATCAGGAAACAGCCGAATTAGTGCCTTATGATCATGCACAGATAGTAAGTCGCCATTTATTAGGTGAAGTTGCTGATTTAGTTATTGTGGTTGGAGGCGATGGTTCGCTACTCCATGCGGCGAGAGCGTTGGTCCGTTACAATACGCCTGTAATAGGCATCAACCGTGGACGACTAGGTTTTTTAACTGATATCAAACCTTCAGAAGCGATTTTTAAACTTGATCAAGTCCTTCAAGGGCATTTTCAACTTGATCGCCGTTTCTTACTTGAAATGGAAGTACGAACAAATGGCGAAGTTATTTATGATGCAATCGCTTTAAATGATGTTGTTTTGCATTCGGGTAAGTCCGTCCATATGATTGACTTTGAACTCAACATTGATGGTCAATATGTTTATCGTCAGCATAGTGATGGTTTAATTGTTTCTACTCCAACAGGATCAACGGCTTATGCGTTGTCAGGTGGTGGACCAATTTTACATCCAAGTATGGATGCGATTGCATTAGTTCCAATGCATCCCCATACATTGTCATCACGTCCCATCGTAGTCGGCGGGCAAAGCGAAATTAAAATTGTTATTCGCGAAAATCGAGTTTTGCCGATGGTGAGTGCTGATGGACAACATAGTATATCGCTGAATGTCGGAGATAGTTTACACATCCGTAAACATCCATTTAAACTAAGTTTATTGCATCCACCAGGTTATGATTTCTATATGGCCTGCCGTACCAAACTTGGTTGGAACCAAGATTTTGAATCTTTTCAAAGAGATGAATCATGAATATTGAACAAATGCTATCTGTTTTAAACCCTGAAATTGTAGAGCGTTTAAAAACAGCAGTAGAAATTGGTAAATGGCCAAATGGCGTTGTTTTAACAAAAGAGCAGCGTGAAACTTGTATGCAAGCTGTCATCGCTTGGGAATTAAAGAACTTACCGGAAGAAGAACGTACTGGTTATATTGACCGCGGTAAGAAAGAAGAAGGTGAAGTTTGTGAAGATGATCATCACAAGCATGAGCCAGAATTTAAGCCAATTCGTTTTGTTTAATTTAAGAAGCTCAGTGATTACTGGGCTTTTTTTATGTTTATCAAAATATAATAAAGAATCCTATGAAACGTTTAAAACCTATTTACGTACTATTATTTCTAATATTGTTTAGTGGTGCTGCATTAGCCAAACAGCCGATTGAATGTTTACTCAACGTGAAGGTTGTTGCGAGTCGGAAATACACTTCACCTCAAGCTAAATATACAAGTATAAAGAACGACGGTTATCCCATGTTATTGATTGGGATTCAGGTGCTGGAGTCGCAAACAATACGAAGCTCCCAAAAGATCAAAGCGCATCATTTATATTGTAAGACACTTATTGGTCAACAACGAGATGCTTATCTTTCGGGTTCCTACGATTCTAATAAGATTACAATCAAAATAGGTGATCACTTGAAACTAAGAAATATTCATTCTTCAGGTCAGGAATATCCATTTTGGCCAGATTTTTATTATATTGAACCTTAAAACCAAGGCTATCCGATATAACCTTGGTCATTCATATATTAGAAACGACTATTCCATAATGCTTTTGCTTTCAGCATTGCCTCTTCAAAACTAGTAGCAACTCCCATGGTATATAGTGCAATTCCGATGGTTTCTGTTACTGCCATTTCTCCATATTCATGATGCTGCTGACCTAACCATACTGCTTTAAAAGTTGCTAAATCTAATTCTTCTTCAGTTGGACTACGTTCAGGTGTGAGCTTTGGTAACTCATGTTCATAGAGTTCACCATTTTTAATGCCACAAATGAGTGTTTTGGCATCCGGATTTCGCTCAAATTCACCGCCTTCACCCTTAATGACTGCACTATTTTGATAGCCTAAGCGCAGTGCACTATGTTGATGGGAAGTTCTATAAGCTGGATGGAATATAGCTTGTAAGGTGACCTTTGCATTAAAAGGATTTATTAAGCGGGCTAAAGTATGAATAGGCGAACGTAATCCCATCACATTTCTCAAGGAAATCAGTTCACTTAAAACAGGTGAAATCACGTCTAATGGTAAGTATGCGAAATTTTGCTCTGCTAGATGTGTACGAACGTCTTGTTCTGAATGACAAATTGGATAATCAAGATATTCTAAAACCTGCTCGGTATAAACTCGATTCAGTGTGTGACCTGATGCGCCGTGCATGACAATTTTATAACCGTGCTGTGCAAGGGTGAGGGCTGCTAACAAAAACCATGGGTAGTGTTTACGTTTACCTGCATAGGATGACCAGTCTAGATCGACATCTAAAGGCTTAAAATTAAGCTGGTCTCTAGTCGCTTGAACAAATCCCGCGAGTTCATCAATAGATTCTTCTTTAACCCGAAGCAGCATTAAAAAAGCGCCTAACTGCACATCAAGCACTTCACCTTTTAAAATCATGGTAAATGCCTGATAAGCTTCTTCATAGCTTAAAGAGCGTGAACCACTTTTTCCTTTCCCTAAAATACGGACATATTGAGCAAAGGGGTGTTCAGCATCTTTATAAATATTACGTTTAGTATTCATCATAGTTCAAAAGCAATAAAAATGTGGGATGTAGGCAGCTCAAAATGAAATGTCCACAAGTGTTTAATCAATATGACATAAAAAACCGCTGAAAAAATATCAAAAGTGTTTCTTATACTAAAGTCTTAGAGCTTCCTGAGTGTTTTTTATGCGTATTAGCCAAAAAATTAACCGAATTGTTATTTAATTCGAGTAAACTTTCTTGTGCTTTTTTGAGCACTCATATCATAATTTTCTGTGATTCTCCTATATCTTCAGCTTTTTATTGAAAGAGTAAGAGGTTATTTCTAACTACTCAAAGTGGTTAGAAACTTTAGGTATTCTCCTGTTTTAGAAAACAACTTTTTTGTTTTCATTGAGGTAGTAGGAAGGTTTTTTGTCTACAAAGAACCGTTTCCCTTTTGCGGTGTTATTGTAAAAGGTTAGGGCTGTGTATTCGTAAAGAATAGACGTTTCATTTTGGTATTTCCAACGGACTTGGAAATATAGATTGAAGTAAAGTTATGGCTAAAAAACCGATTTATAAATCACTTTATTTTCAAGTGATTGTTGCGATTATTGCGGGTGTTTTGGTAGGGCATTTTTCCCCAAGCACAACGCAAATTGTCAATGGTGTCGAACAACATATCCCAGGTTTAGGTGAGCAACTCAAGCCATTAGGTGATGCCTTTATTCGTTTGATCAAGATGATCATTGCCCCTGTTATTTTCTGTACCGTGGTAAGCGGTATTGCTGGCATGGAAAGCATGAAGTCAGTCGGGAAAACGGGCGGCGTTGCATTATTATACTTTGAGATCGTTTCAACAGTTGCACTTCTGATTGGCCTTGTTGTAATTAACATTGCTAAACCAGGTGTAGGAATGAATATCGATCCTACAACGCTAGACACCTCGGGCATTCAAAAATACGTCAGTTCTGGTGAGTCACAATCTACCATTGATTTCTTAATGCACATTATTCCAGATACGGTTGTTGGTGCATTTGCAAATGGTGAAATCTTACAAGTCCTTCTTTTTGCAATTCTCTTTGGGTTTGCTTTACATAAGTTAGGTGATGCTGGACGTCCAGTTTTAAAATTTATTGATCAAGTTGCACATGTGTTCTTTAACATTGTGAATATGATCATGAAACTGGCTCCGATTGGTGCATTTGGTGCGATGGCATTCACCATCGGTAAATATGGCGTTGGTTCACTCGTACAATTAGGGCAATTAATTCTCTGTTTCTATATTACATGTTTACTCTTTATCTTCTTGATCTTGGGTACAATCAGCCGTATTAGTGGATTCAGTATCCTCAAGATGATTCGCCTGATTCGCGAAGAGCTATTAATTGTACTTGGTACATCTTCTTCTGAATCTGTTCTGCCGCGTATGTTACGTAAACTTGAAATTGCAGGCTGTGAAAAATCAGTCGTCGGTTTAGTCATTCCAACAGGTTATTCATTTAACCTTGACGGTACATCAATTTACTTGACCATGGCTGCAATCTTTATTGCTCAGGCAACGAATACACAGCTTGATATTCAACATCAGATCACTTTATTGCTGGTCCTCTTAATTTCATCTAAGGGTGCTGCAGGTGTAACTGGCTCTGGCTTTATTGTTATGGCAGCAACTTTATCTGCTGTAGGACATATTCCAGTTGCAGGTTTGGCATTGATTTTAGGTATTGATCGGTTCATGTCAGAAGCCCGTGCTTTAACCAACCTTGTTGGTAACTCTTTAGCAACGATTGTGGTTGCTAAATGGGTCGGCGCTTTAGATAAAGATAAGCTCAACGATGCCTTAAATAATCCTGATGAAGTCGACAGAAAAATGATGGAACCAAAAACTCCTCAAGTCGCTGAAGGCCTAGATTAATTCAAATAAACCTATATAAAAAAGGAAGCTAAAGCTTCCTTTTTTATTGGCTGACTGAAAAGTACAGTTTTAATGAGCGGCTATGCCATGACAGTTGCTAAAAAAATGATTAGCATGCACAACAACGAGATTTGATAAAACAATAAAGCTGAAGGAAAATATTATGTTGGCATACGATGCAGATTTAGAATTATTCCGTGATAATTTTAAACGTTTTATGAGTGAGCATATCGCGCCTCACTATGACCAATGGGAACGCGAAGGAATCATGCCTCGTTCAGTTTGGAATCAATTGGGTGAAAATGGCTATTTATGTGTGGATATTCCAGAAGAATATGGTGGTTATGGCGTTCCAACATACTATTCATTAATGTTGGTTGAAGAGTCTGCACGTGCTGGTTTTTGTGCATTATCAACAGCCATTTCTTGCCACTCTGAAATTGCTGCACCCTATATTTTACACATCGGGACAGAAGAGCAAAAACAATACTGGCTACCGAAAATGGTAACAGGGGAAGTCGTTGGTGCAATTGGTATGACTGAACCGGGAGCAGGTTCGGATTTACAATCAATGCGTACCAGTGCCATCTTGCAAGACGATCATTATTTATTAAATGGTTCAAAAACCTTTATTTCAAATGGACAGCATGCTGATCTTGTTGTACTTGCAGTAAAAACAGATCCTCAAGCGCGTGCAAAAGGTGTTTCATTATTATTAGCTGACACTCACTTAGAAGGCTTTAAAAAAGGAACCAACCTCGACAAAATTGGCCTGCATTCTCAAGATACCTCTGAGTTGTTTTTTGACAATGTGAAAGTACCGAAAGACCAGTTGCTTGGTCAAGCGGGGCACGGTTTTGCTTATTTAATGCAAGAATTACCACGTGAACGTACTGCCATTGCATCTACTGCAATTGGGGCAATTCGCGGTGCAATTGATTTGGCAACAGCGTATGTAAAAGAACGCCAAGCATTTGGTCAACCCATTTCACAATTCCAAAATACTCGTTTTGTTTTGGCACAAGCAAAAATTGATGAACTTGCTACAGCGGCTTTTTATGAAAGAAACGTTGCTTTATATCAAGAAGGCAAACTTGATGTTGAAACGGCTGCGGCATTGAAAAGTTTCAGTAGCGATATGCAAATGAAAGTCGCAGATAATTTGCTCCAACTTTTTGGTGGTTATGGCTATATGACCGAATATCCAATTTCACGTTTCTTTGTAGATGCTCGTATTCAACGTATTTACGGTGGTACAAACGAGATTATGAAAGAAATCGTAGCACGTGGATTAATTGGTAAAGCCTAATTAAATAGGTTTAAAAAAAAGCCTGTCTTCGAGCAGGCTTTTTTGGGTTACTTTGTAGGTCGATGAAGTACAGGATAGTTTTGTTGTTTCGGTAGTTGGTGTAATGCATGATTAATCTTTCTTAAAAACTCATCGGCTTCATCTTGACGAACTGAATCTTCGGTGTAGGTGCTACGCTTTTGAATATTGACACTACAACCAATTATTTCCATATTTTCAGGATTAAAAGTCCAGTCATTTGGATTCTTTAAATTAATATTTAAATCGCTTTCACAGCTTTTCCATAAACGTAAAAACTCATTTGATAATTCTGTTCTAAATCCTCGTACTGGATAAACCGAAAATCCTTTCATCTCGGGATTGGCAAATTGCACAAACATGTCTACAGGCATACCACCCCAAACGATTGCAGTATGTTCTGGTAAAGTGATGCTAGTTAAATTTTTCTCTTTTAATGCATGCGCTTGTTCATATTCCTGCTTAAAATGTTGTGATTGATAAGTGAGTTTGGTTTTAGGCGGTAAAGTAATACCTCGGATTTGATTGCTCACAGAAGTGATATAGTACGGGGAACGATCACTACCATTACAACCCGCAAGTGTTGAACATCCCCCACAGGCAGTTAAGCTGATACTTATAAAACTTAGCAGACCTAAAACAATAATTTTATTCATTCTATTTTACTGTTGTTATGACATCTTTAAGTAGTATAACCAATCTATGCTTTGATAGATCTATCTTTAAGAGAGGTGACATGCTTCTCTTTAATTTAGGTATGTTTTATTTAGCAGCTTGCTTTGTAGGCTCATCAAATAAAGATTTACAGCTTTCTAAGTTTTGGCACGAAGCAAACATAAGTGCTTTCGGTAAGCTGCTATATAAATTAGTAATATGCTGTTCAGCAGGATTGTAAAAATGCCAATAACTAAATTGGTTTGAACGTTTATTTTCCAGAGCTTTAAAGAAATCTGTTTCATTAAACGTATTAGTAAGTTGAGTGCGAGGTCCGCCTTGTTCATGGGTACCGACTGTGGTCATGAGCATTGGCGCTGTGAGTGGGTTTTGAGTTTGCCATTGATTCAACTTTTGAAATAGCATGCCTTGATCAAACCAGAGAGATGGGCTTGCAGCAAAGTAACGCTGGAACGCAGCAGGCTTTTGAAAAAAATGATAAAGCACAAATAAGCCGCCAAAAGAATGTCCATATAGGCTCTGTTGTTGGCTATTCATTGGAAACTGTTTGGCGATTTCTGGTTTGAGCTCATCGTTTAAAAATGCGATGAACTGGTCAGCACCACCATATTTATATTTACCTTGTGCCTGAAATTCAGCAGAAGGTTTTGGCGTGTAATCATAAGCACGTTTTTGTGCATCAAAAGTTTTTTGTTTAGGGTAACCGACCGCGACGATCATCAGCGGGTCTAGGCCTAATTTTGTAGAACCAGCGCCAATAGATTGAGCGATATTGACTGCACTTGGAAAGGTTGCATTTCCATCTAAAATATAAAGTACCGGATAACCATGTTGTGGTGGGGCAACGGGTGGTTTATAGATTTGAATTAAATAATCATGGCCTGTATTTTTAGATTTAATTTGAAATTGTGCCTGATTATTTTGAAAAACGATTTTTGATTGATTTTGTATAGGATTTTGAGCTAAAGCAGCACAACTTATTAAAGTACTTAATAAAAAACTAGAAGATAAACAGAAAAATGATTTATGCATAATAAACAATAATAAAATTTATTATGTAAATGATAAATGAAAATCATTATCAAATAAAGTGATCAAAGAAATGTGAGCAAAAAGGTTAATGAAAAAAGCTCTTACAGCCATATTGCCTAACAAATCAAAGCAGACTATTGTTATACTCTCGTTTAAAAGATGATTTTACTGAGGCTGCATTCTAATGATCAACGATGATCAAAACAAAACGACTTCTCTTAGTTTAGAACAAATTCGCGAAGATATTGATAGCGTAGATCAACAGATTCAAGAATTATTAAATCGCCGCGCAAGCCTTGCTGAAGCTGTTGCAAAAGCTAAATTTGCTTCTGAAGAGAATCCTTTGTTTTATCGTCCTGAACGTGAAGCGCAGGTATTACGTAAAGTCATGGAGCGCAACCAAGGTCCTTTATCTGATGTGACTATGGCGCGTTTGTTCCGTGAAATTATGTCTGCTTGCCTTGCTTTAGAAGCGCCACAAAGTATTGCATTTTTAGGACCAGAAGGGACTTTTACTCAGTCTGCTGTGCTTAAGCATTTTGGTAAAGATGCGGTTGTACGTCCACTTCCAACCATTGATGAAGTCTTCCGTGAAGTGGAAGCAGGCAGTGCACATTACGGTGTGGTTCCAGTCGAGAACTCATCTGAAGGTGTTGTGAACCATACTTTAGATTGCTTCAAAACATCGAATTTAAATGTGATTGGTGAAGTTGAATTACGTATTCATCATCAATTTCTTGTTTCTGAAAATACACGTAAAGACAGTATTAAGCAGATTTATGCTCATCAACAAACTTTGGCTCAATGTCGCCAATGGTTAGATGCGCATTATCCGGGTGTTGAGCGCGTTGCTTTAAACTCAAATGCAGAAGCTGCACGTCGTATTCGTAATGAATGGCATTCGGCAGCGATTGCATCTGATATTGCAGCAGGCATGTATAACCTTGAAATCTTACATAGCAATATTGAAGATAATCCGGAAAACACAACACGATTCTTAGTCATTGGCCGTGAAAAAATTCCACAAAGTGGCAATGATAAAACATCGTTATTGATTTCAGCGCATGACCGTGCGGGTGCTTTATTAGAAATTTTAGCGCCATTTGCAAAACATAATATTAGCTTAACAAGTATTGAGACTCGTCCAGCATTACCTGAAAAATGGGCATATGTATTCTTTATCGATTTAGAAGGGCATATCGAACAAGAGAATGTTGCTGCTGCGATTAATGATATTCGCCCAATGGTGAAAGAGATCCGTATTTTAGGTTCTTATCCTGCCGCTGTTCTGTAATCACTTATGTTGGAATAATGACATGCATGAAGATAAGCATGTCATTATGCTTAAAAACAAATTGCTCAATGGTTTAAATATCTTTGAGCAAAAGCAAAGTTGAAGTTATGTCACAACCCCTATTTAAAAAAGTTGCATTTATTGGTTTAGGACTCATCGGGTCGAGTTTAGCTCGTGTTATTGTTGCAGAAAAGTTGGCGACAACTATTGTGGCATCTACACGCTCACATAAAACTTTAGAAGATGCAAAATCACTTGGTTTAATACACGAAGGATTTTCTGATCCGGTTGAAGCCGTGAAAGGGGCAGATTTAGTCGTTTTAGCCTTGCCAGTGCGTGCTACACAAAAAGTGCTTGAGCAAATTAAACCTTATTTGTCGGCAACCACAATTTTAACCGATGTAGGAAGCACAAAAGGTAATGTCGTTGATGCAGCGAAAGCTGTATTTGGTGAAGATTTACCAGAAGGTTTTGTACCGGGGCATCCTATTGCGGGTAGTGAACACACAGGTGTTCACGCGGGTAAAGTTGACTTATTTGCAAATCATAAAGTGATTTTAACGCCGTTACCAACAAGTGCAGAATGGGCTGTTAATAAACTGATTCAACTTTGGTCGGCAGCAAAAGCTGAAGTCATTTGTATGGATGTTGCCAAGCATGATGAAGTGCTGGCACATACGAGTCATCTACCACATTTAATGGCATTTAATCTGGTCGAGCAACTTGCGAATCGTGAAGATAATCTCGATATTTTCCGTTATGCAGCAGGTGGTTTTCGTGACTTTTCGCGGATTGCTGCCAGTGATCCACAAATGTGGCATGACATTTTCTTTGCCAATAAAACAGCCATATTAAATGCTGTAGATGGTTTTGAAAAACAGCTTACAGTACTTAGAAAATTGATTGAAAACGAAGATTCTCATGCATTAATGGGTTTACTCGGCCATGCTCAAGCAGCACGTCAGCATTTCAATCATATGTTAGCCAAAAAACCTTTAATGGAGAAAAATAAGGTGACACAGCAATTCAGTATCTTACCGGGAAATAAAACTTTTAAAGGTAAATTTACCGTACCGGGTGACAAATCTGTGTCACATCGCTCCATTATGTTTGGTGCTATTGCCGAAGGCACTACTCATGTCACTGGCTTCCTTGAAGGTGAAGATGCATTAGCAACTTTGCAAGCTTTCCGTGATATGGGAGTAAGTATTGAAGGTCCTAACAATGGTGAAGTGACTATTCACGGTGTGGGCATGCATGGTTTAAAAGCACCAGTAAGTGCTTTATATATGGGCAACTCTGGAACAAGCATGCGTTTGCTTTCAGGTATGTTATCAGCTCAAAAGTTTGATTCTGTCATGACAGGTGATGCTTCACTTTCTAAACGTCCAATGGAGCGTATTGCTAAACCATTGCGTTTAATGGGCGCACAAATTCGAACTACGGGTGAAAAAGGTACACCACCTGTCAGCATTACTGGCGGTCAACAATTAAAAGCGATTCAATACGATTTACCAATGGCATCTGCTCAAGTGAAGTCTGGTATTTTGCTTGCTGGCTTATGGGCTGAAGGTGAAATTTCTGTGACAGAACCAGAGCCAACACGTGACCATACTGAACGTATGCTTCGTGCATTTGGTTATGATGTTAAAACTGAAGGCAACAAAATTTCTCTAGTTGGTGGCGGCAAATTAGTAGGTACTGATATTCAAGTACCATCAGATATTTCATCAGCTGCTTTCTTCATGGTAGGTGCTGCAATTACTGAAGGTGCCGATGTTGTTCTAGAGGCCGTAGGTATTAACCCAACACGTACTGGCGTAATTGAAATTTTAAAACAGATGGGTGCTGATCTGACTGTTGAAAATGAACGTATTGCAGGCGGTGAACCTATTGCTGATATTCATATTAAAGGTTCACGCACGCTTAAAGGCATCCATATGCCTGAAGACCAAGTGCCTTTAGCAATTGATGAATTCCCAGCTTTATTTATTGCAGCAGCTTGTGCAGAAGGACAGACCGTATTAACTGGCGCAGCAGAGCTTCGCGTGAAAGAGTCTGACCGCATTCAAGTGATGGCAGATGGCTTAAAAATCATGGGCATTGACTGCACACCAACTGAAGATGGCATCATTATTGAAGGCAAGGGTAAGTCTGGCGATTGGTCACCAATCTTTACAGGTGGTGAAGTTGAATCACACCATGACCATCGTATTGCCATGAGCTTTAGTATGGCAGGCCTTCGTAATTCTGGTCCGATTACGATTCAGGGTACGGAAACAGTTGCTACCAGCTTCCCAACTTTTACTGAGTTGGCGAATCGTGCAGGCTTAACGATTGAAGTTAGCCAATAACTTTTTACCTAACACATTTTATAATTGCTAACACAATAGCAACGGCAGCAGCGGGCTAAATGCTTGGCTGCTGTTTGTTTATTGCTTATGCTAAGTGCAGATAATGATAAAAGTGTTAGGATAAAGGATGAAAAAATTACAATTTATTGCCAGTTGCCCACAACATGGGGTGCTTGATCATCCACCAAATGAATGCCATATCACCCAAGAATATGTAGCGGCTTTATTATTTAAACAATTGGAACATTATGGTTTTGATGCGCAGCATATTGTGCATGAACATGAAAAAGTAGAAGTCAGTATTGATAATCATCTTTTGCCGTTGTCTATTACTTGTCAAAAAACAGACCATGATGGGCATTTGATGTGTGAAATTTCTGCCAATCCCGATGAAGAGCAAGATTGGTTTGAGAAAATTGAAACACAAAGTATTATTCGTCAACTTGCACAGGCAGTTGAAAATAGTTTGAAAGCCGATCAAAGCTTTTCAGCATTTGAGTGGAAAAGCTAAATAAAACAATTGATAAGTTTCTACGATTAAATACGGCTTTTTAACGAAGCCGTATTTTTTATTTAAATTAAATATAAAAATACAAAATCTTTCCTGAAATCCCTACCTATCTTTAATGTGTTGTGTATATTGAAATTATTACGATATTTACATCATTAGAGCGTGATTTTCATGACACAGGTTGATATTGCAGCGTTATCTCCTCAAGTCGTTTGGCAACATTTTCAAACACTTTGCACAATTCCTCGTCCATCAAAACATGAACAGCAACTTCGCCAATATTTGCAAGATTGGGCAGAAAGTCGAAATTTAGAAACTTACGTAGATGAAGTAGGAAATTTGATTATCCGTAAGAATGGTACGATGGGTAAGGAGCATGTGCCCGGAGTCATTCTTCAAGGCCATTTAGATATGGTCACACAAGCCAACACTGGCACAGTACACGACTTCTTTAAAGACCCGATTCGCCCAGTTCTTGAGGATGGCTGGTTAATTGCTAAAGATACCACTTTGGGTGCAGATAATGGCATTGGAGTAGCCTTGGCTTTGGCAGTTTTAGATTCAAGTGACTTTGCTCATGGGCCAATTGAAGTTCTTTTAACCATTGATGAAGAAGCAGGCATGAGTGGTGCGCGCCTTTTACAGGCAGGTGTGCTAAAAGGAAAATGGTTATTCAATATTGATACAGAAGAGTGGGGCGAGTTATATCTCGGATGTGCTGGTAGTATCGATGTTGAAGTGGCACAGCCACTTAATTATGAAAAAATTCCTGAAGACTTGACTGCCTTGAACATTCAGGTTGCTGGCCTCAAAGGTGGTCATTCTGGTGTAGATATTCATTTAGGACGTGGCAATGCCAACGTTATTTTAGCCCGCTTTTTAAATGAGTATTTAGCAAAGCTTGGTGGAAGACTTGTTGAGTTTAGTGGTGGTTCAGCTCGTAATGCGTTGCCTAGAGAAGCAGTTGCCACTATTGCAATTTCGCCTAATCAGTTACCAGAACTAGAAAAGTTACTCTCTGAATATCAAACGACATGGAAAAAACAGCTACAGGGTATTGATGACAATCTGCAATTAAGTATTCAATCAACTGGTGCTGAAGTGACTGAAGTGATTGCTCTGCAGCAGCAAGGCGAATGGCTACAAGCTTTGGCAACAAGCCCATACGGCGTTGCAAGTATGAGTCAGGCTCTACCAGACGTGGTTGAAACCTCAAATAATCTTGGGGTTGTAAAACTAAATCGAGAGGGTGGAAAAGCTGTTTTAATGGTTCGCTCAATGGTAAATCAAGAAGCTGAAGATTTTGCAAAGAAAATTCAGGCACATTTTAGTCAATTTAATATTGGCTCTACACTCACACCGTTAGTTTCAGGTTGGACACCAAATCCTGATTCGGCTGCTTTAAAGTGCTTACAGCAAGCCTATCAGACCGCTTTTAATATCGAGCCAAATCTCAAAGTAATTCATGCAGGACTAGAGTGCGGGATTATTGCCGAGCACTATCCAGATTTGCAGATGGTTTCATTTGGACCAGACATTCAAGGAGCGCACGCACCGGGTGAGCGAGTAAAAGTAGATACGGTAGAGAAATGCTGGAAGTTGTTGGTGACGGCTCTAGCATCTGTAAAGTAATTTTTTAGAAATAAGAAGCTCATTAGTGAGCTTCTTAAACTTTGACCTCTACATGAAAATAATTTGTACCTAACTCGATAAATTCGATTTTATAACTCATATGATTTTATTCGATTTTTAAAAGTTGTCCGGCTTCGTTTAAAGTAAACTCGTCAAAATCATTTGCTAAATAAAAATGACCTTTATAAAACTGGCGAACTTCTTCAGCAATAGTTTGCTGTCCAGCTTTATCCTGATGCCTAGGGCTAAAATGCGTCAGAATTAAATTATCCAAAGATTGCTGCTCTGCAAATTCAGCCACCATTTTTGCTGAGCTGTGCATTGGTCCTTTGCCTACTTTATCTAAAACTGTTTGTAAGTAAGTTGATTCATGAATAAGTAGTTGAGCATCTTTGCAAGCATCGGCTAATAGTTCAGGCTGATCATTATCACCACCTATAATTGCATGAATCTGCTGATTTTGAATTTTGATAAAGTCTTTAGATTTTAAGATTTGTCCCTCAAATTCAACATCGTAGCCTTGTTTTAAATCACCCCAAATCTTGCCTTTAGGTACGCCAAGCTGAGTTAAAGTTTGGATATCTAGCTTTTTCTGCATAGATTTTATGTAAATGCTAAATGCAAAACTTGGGACACGATGGCTAAGAGGATGTGCCTGAACGATGAATTCATCGGTGAGCTGTTGTGGCTGTATTGCTTCATTAACATCAATAAATTGGAGTGAATAGGGCAAATGTAAATCCGTAAGTCGGGCAGTGATTTCAAACCATTGCTGAATTTCTTTTGGTGCAATGACTATTAACGGTTTTGTACGGGCATTCATGCCTGCACTTGCCAGTAAACCAACTAAACCATAACAATGGTCGCCGTGAACGTGTGTAATACAAATGGTAATCATGTTTTGTAATGAAAGTCTGGCCTGTTGAATGCGGTGCTGAGTACCTTCTCCAGCATCAATTAAAATCCAGTCCTTATTTTTGTTGTTACGAATCGCTAATCCTGAAACATTACGAGTAAGAGTGGGTACACCCGATGACGTACCTAAAAAAGTAAAATGAAGCATATTCTTGGAATTTTTAAGTCAAATACGTATTTTAATTATAAACACTTATAAAGCTTTATAGAAATTATGGTGAACAAACGATATTGATCGAGTGAAAAAATATTTGGCTCGTTTTGGTTTAAGTTGGAATAATTTTTAGTCGTTACATGGCTTATAAAATGATGGACGTAGATTTAATCTATGTCCATCAAACCACAATTTATTTCATGATAATAAAGCGTGTAATGATTTGGCGGAGCTGTTTTAAATAGCCTGTAAAGAAGTGGTTAGCGCCCGGTAAAATCGTAATTGGGTGCTTTTGCGGTTTTGCCCATGCGATTGCATCTGAAAGCAAGGTAATGTCATCTTGCTCACCATGAATGAGTAGAATATCACCTTGAATTTCAGGTGTTTTATAATGACGCAAGCCCACTACGGTAGCCGTTGGTAAACCACATAGAATTAACTGTACAGGTCGTAATTCAGGATTAAGTTGTGCAAAGCATTTTGCCATAACATGTGAACCGAAACTGAAGCCACCTGCATAAAATGGCAAGCCTTCATGAAGCTGACGAACATGTTCAATTACGGCTAAAATATCTTCGGTTTCACCATGGCCTTCATCATGAATGCCTTCACTGCCGCCTAAGCCGCGGAAACTCGGACGATAAACAATACAGCCATATTCATTAAAGATTTGGGTTAAAAGTGCTGGGACTTTATGTTGAGGGGTTCCACCTTGCAATGGATGCGGATGGCATACAACCGCAAAGCCTTTGATTTCACCTTCAGGGCGGTCTACAAAAAGTTCAATTTTACCTACTGGACCCTGGATGAAAGTTTGCTCAGACATATAAGAACCGCTAAATAACAATACGTGATGCTATTTTACCGATAGTCGCCATTGAAAACACGAGTTAGCATTAAAAAATATCTACTGTTATAGTTGGGATTAAGAATAATTTTTTCAGGTTGTCTATGCTTGCTTTAATTTCTCCTGCAAAAACTTTAGATTATGAAACAGCTTTACCCACAGATGAATTTACTCAACCACGATTGCTAGAGAACTCAGCACAATTAATTGATGTGTGTTGCAAACTTTCTGCATCGGAAATTGCGAGTTTAATGAGTGTGAGTGAGAAAATTGCCACACTTAATGTTAATCGCTTTAGAGATTGGAAGCCCGAATTTGATTTTTCAAATGCTCGTCAAGCGATCTATGCATTTAAAGGTGATGTATATACAGGTTTAGATGCTTATCATTTAAAAGACAAAGATATTGATTTTGCACAGCAGCATTTACGTATGCTATCTGGCTTATATGGTTTATTACGTCCTTTAGATTTAATGATGCCTTATCGTCTAGAAATGGGCACTAAATTAAAAAATTTACGTGGTCATAATTTGTATGAATTCTGGGGTGAGATTATCACCAACCAGATTAATGAAGACTTGCATGAAACTAAATCTGAATTACTTGTAAATCTAGCTTCAGATGAGTACTACAAATCGGTCAACGAGAAGAAAATTAAGGCTGAAATTGTTAAGCCTGTTTTTCTTGACCAGAAAAATGGCAAATATAAAGTCATTAGTTTCTATGCGAAAAAAGCACGCGGTTTAATGGCTCGTTTTATGATTGAAAACCAGTTAAATAAAGCTGAGGATATTAAAGCGTTCAATACTGATGGATACTACTTTGATGCTGAAAACTCATCAGCAAAAGAACTGGTATTTAAGCGAGATGAGCAATAATCCTAAGAAAGGATAGTATTTTATGATGCAGCTTTATTTATCAAAATTGGAACATGTTTGGTTTGAGCTGCATCAGTATTATCACTTTTCTGAGCCGCAAAAAATCTTAGATATACTCATCGCTGCTTATAGTGAAAAGCAGCGGGCTTATCATACTGTTCAACATATATATGAATGCTTAATTCTGTTCGAGTCAATTCGATCAGAATTAAATGATGCATATGCAGTGGCATTGGCAATTTATTTTCATGATGTTATCTATGATCCACAAGCCAAAGACAATGAGCTTAAAAGTGCTGAGCTCTTTGAGCAATATATGGCTCAAGACTTAACAGTAAATACAGTTCAGAAAATCAAGCAGTGGATTCTTGCTACCCAAAAGCATGTGTCGACTGATGTCCTAGATTTACAGTTTTTATTAGATATTGATTTAGCTATTTTGGCAGCAACACCTGAACGTTTTACGGAATATGAACAGCAGATTCAGCAGGAATATTCTTGGGTTGATCCACAAGTATATTCAATTAAAAGAAAAGAAGTTTTAACGCATTTTTATCAGTCAGACCCACTTTATCAGACGACTTATTTTCAAAAGAATTTTGAGTTAAGAGCTAGGCAAAATTTAAAGCAAATATTAGATATAGCCTAAGCTAAATATAAGAATCTAGATCTGTTAATTAGAGTAGAGCGATATAGATTTTTAGACTTTTTAAAAAGTGGGAATGGCTAAGAGGAGAGAGGAATCACTGAAAAAGCAGTGATTCCTTAGAAATAAATTATTTAAAGAAATAACCTGTTTCTGGTGAGCTTGCATTTGCCATGCGTTTACGTGGCATACGGCCAGCTAAAAATGCTTCACGACCTGCTTCAACCGCTTTTTTCATTGCAGAGGCCATCAAAATAGGGTTTTGAGCCGCAGCAATCGCTGTATTCATCAACACACCGTCACAACCAAGTTCCATAGCAATAGCTGCATCACTTGCTGTGCCAACGCCTGCATCTACCAAAACTGGCACTTTTGCATTTTCTTTAATAATTGAAATAGTATGCGGGTTTAAAATACCTAAACCTGAACCAATGAGACTGCCTAAAGGCATAATCGCAACACAGCCCATACTTTCAAGTTCTTGAGCAATGATCGGGTCATCAGAGGTGTAAACCATAATCTCAAAACCGTCATCAATCAAAGTGCGTGCAGCTTTTAAAGTCTCGGTTACATTTGGATATAATGTCTTTTCGTCGCCCAAAACTTCAAGTTTTACCAAGTTGTGACCGTCTAGAAGTTCACGCGCTAACATGCAAGTGCGTACTGCGCTATCAGCATCAAAACAACCTGCGGTATTTGGCAAAATTGTATACTTTTCTGGCGGAATGACAGACAGTAAATTTGGCTGATCTGGATGTTGTCCAATATTCACACGGCGGATTGCAACAGTAACGATTTCTGCACCACTTGCTTGAATGGCTAAATCTGTTTCATTTAAGTCTTTATATTTGCCAGTTCCTACCAATAAACGAGATTGAAAAGAACGTGAACCAATAATGAGAGGGGTGTCTTGCATGGATAACTCCGACTTAGCCGCCGCCAACAGCGTGAATAATTTCGATACGGTCATGTTGAGCAATAGTGATTTGCTCTAATTTGCTTTTTGGAATAATTTGCTGGTTGTATTCGACCGCAAATCTTTTTCCTTCAAGTGCCAAAGCCTGAATGAGCTGCATTAGGTTTTGACAAGGCGTGTCCGTTAATTCGCCATTTAAATAAATTTGCATGATCACATTCCAATTATTTTGCGTATTTGAGGGCATTCCAAGCCAAAACGAGCCATCCAGCTATCATAAATGCTCCACCAATTGGGGTAATTGCCCCTAAAATTCGCGGTAATCCAAGCGCTATGATATAGAGAGAACCACAGAAGAATAAAATACCGATCTGAATCAATATGAATGGCAATTTAATAGGAAACGTAAGGATGACTTTGCTTAAAATACCAAGTGCTAAGAGACCTAAAGCATGGTAGAAAAAATAGTCGGTTGCAGTATGCCACCAAACCAGTTGCTCAGGACTCGCGTGAGCTTTAAGACCATGTGCTCCAAAAGCACCCAACATGACTGCAAAGGCAAGATTAAGGGCTGAAATGGCAATCCACATAACAAAAAACGCAAATGAATAATGAAAGGCAACGTTATCATAGATTAGGTTGGCTAAACATAGCCAGATAAAACAAAAGGGCTAATCGCCCTTTTATTTTTAAATTTATTTTAGCTTGCAGACATAGCAATTTTAATTTTTTCCATTGCATTCTTTTCAAGCTGGCGAATACGCTCTGCTGATACATTATATTCGGCCGCTAACTCGTGGAGAGTAGATTTGTCATCATCTAACCAACGACGTTGTAAAATGTTACGCGAACGGTCATCTAACTGATCCATTGCATTATGTAGGGCAGATGTACTTTGCTCTTCCCAGTCTTCATTTTCGACTAAACGAGCTGGATCATAGCGGTTGTCTTCAAGATACAATGCAGGTGCAGTATGTGGGGTGTCATCATCGTCGTCGCCTTGAGCTTCGAAAGCAGCATCATAAGCGGTCAAACGACCTTCCATCTCCAGAACTTGCTCTGCCGTTACATTTAAGTCATTCGCAATCGATTGAGCTTCTTCGAGCGTTAATTTTTTACTCGATTTTTTTAAACTACGTAAATTGAAAAATAATTTACGCTGTGCTTTGGTCGTTGCAATTTTGACAATACGCCAGTTACGGATAACGTATTCGTGAATTTCTGCTTTAATCCAGTGGACGGCAAAAGATACAAGACGCACGCCCATATTTGGGTCGAAACGCTTCACGGCTTTCATTAAGCCTAAATTACCTTCTTGAATAAGGTCGCCTTGTGGTAGGCCATAACCTGCATAGCTGCGCGCAATGTGAACGACGAAACGTAAATGCGACATTACCAGCATTTTTGCGGCATCAAGATCTTGGTCATAATAATAACGTTCAGCAAGTTCTTTTTCTTGCTCGGCCGTTAAAATAGGAATCTGATTGACAGTACTGATATATGCACCAAGGTTTACACCGGGCGCAGACAATGACAGGGGCATCAATTGATTGCTGCTGTCACTCATGATTTCTCCTTGTAGGATCGGATGGGATAACCAATAAATTCATCTTAATTTGAATCAGCTTCATAATTAAGGAAAATTGGGTAGAAAAATGTAAAATTTTATGCAATTTCTAATCTTTTAGTTTAGCAAAGAATTATTGAGTTTCAATTAAATAGTGAAATTCTCTTTCGGATATATGTGTAGTCTGACACATAAAATGATGTAACCCACAGTAACGAGTTACATCTATTTCACTATGAGGGTCAGAAGATTTTAATAAGAATTGCTGTTTACCCGATACTTTTTTGAGTTCACGTTTTAGCATTAACAGGGGCATCGGACAGGGTTGGCCCAAAGCGTTAATTTCAATGACTGCTGTAGTAAAAGAAGAGTTGGTCATTCATTATCAAAACAACTAAAAAAATTATTTTAACAAATTTTTTATAAATACGGCACATTTTATAAAAGAAGAAACACGCAATTACCTATAAAAAACATTGTAATAAGCTGTTTAAAAAAAGGACTAAAAATAGGGGAGATAATTGAAAAAAATTCTATTAATTGTCATAAACCCATGGTAAGCTCGAACCGTTTTAGGATTTACCACACACTTAAAATGGTTTAAAAACCCTATAACAAATGGATGTAACCGGAAATTGTTGATAGTTTTACAGAATGATTACAAGCTTTAAGATTATAAATATTTTAAAAACTTGTTTGCTCTGCTGTTTGCAACACCGGAAGGTCCTTTTTTCAACATCTGAGGATTGACTTATGACAGCTCGCGAACAAGGCGTAGTAAAGTGGTTTAACGACACTAAAGGTTTTGGCTTTATTCAACGTAACGGCGGTGATGACGTATTCGTTCATTTCCGTGCAATCGTTGGTGACGGTCACCGTTCTTTACGTGACGGCCAACGCGTAGAATTTAGTGTAGTACAAGGTCAAAAAGGTTTTCAAGCTGAAAACGTTCAGCCTTTAGACTAATTCATCTTTTGATGAATCACGGACGCTCCAATTTTTGAATTGGGGCGTTTTTGTTTATAATGATCTTCTCATTAGAGAGATTGTTTGTTAGAGCATGTATTTATGACATCTGGTTTTGAAACCTTGAATTTACATCCGCAACTTAAAAAGGCGATTGATGCTTTAGGGTTTAAGCAAATGACCCCGATTCAGCAAAAGGTTTTAAAATATACGTTGGGCGGGCATGATGCAATTGGTAGAGCACAAACAGGAACAGGTAAAACTGCTGCTTTCCTGATTAGTGTAATTAATGACTTGTTACATAACCCGATTCAAGAGCAGCGTTTTCGTGGTGAGCCACGTGCCTTGATTTTAGCGCCTACTCGTGAATTGGCATTGCAAATTGAAAGCGATGCGAAGTTACTCACAAAATTTTCAGATTTACACATCGTGACCCTGTTAGGTGGCGTAGATTTTGATAAGCAAAAGAAACAGCTAGATGCTAATTTTGTAGATATCATAGTTGCCACTCCTGGACGACTAATTGATTTTGTAGAACAAAAAGAAGTTTGGCTCGATCAAATTGAATTCCTAGTCATTGATGAAGCTGACCGCTTATTGGACATGGGTTTTATTCCTTCTGTAAAACGTATCGTGCGTTATTCTCCGCGTAAGGAAGAACGTCAAACCCTCATGTTCTCGGCTACTTTTAGTTATGACGTGCTTAATTTGGCGAGACAGTGGTTATTTGAGCCAATCACTGTTGAAATTGAACCTGAGCAAAAAACCAATAGCGATGTTGAGCAACGTGTTTATGTCGTAGCTAAACAAGATAAATATCGTTTGCTACAAGATATTTTGCGTGAAGAACCTATCGATAAAGTCATGATTTTTGCTAATCGACGTGATCAAGTACGCCGTCTTTATGATCATTTAAAGAGAGATGGATATCGGGTCGGGATGCTTTCAGGTGAAATTGCTCAAGATAAACGTTTAAAAATGTTAGACCAGTTTAAGCAGGGTAAAAATAATATCATGATCGCAACTGATGTTGCAGGCCGTGGTATTCATGTTGATGGCGTATCTCATGTGATCAACTATACTTTACCTGAGCAATCAGACGATTATGTGCATCGTATTGGTCGTACAGGCCGTGCTGGGTCACAAGGTGTAAGTATTAGTTTCCTTTCAGAAGATGATGCTTTTTACTTGCCAGAAATTGAAAAAGCAATTGGTAAGAAATTACCATTAACCCGTATAGAGGGTTATTGCTAATAAAAAAATCCCAATCATTTGATTGGGATTTTTTTTTGATTAATTAATTTTACAATAGAAAGTAAGTGTAGTTTGGTAGTCATCATCTTTTGCTAGAGATGCATTTTTGCCAGTTAAAGTACCAATCACACCAGCTGCTGCTTCAACCATTTGGCCTGTTTTCTCGCTTACTACATCTTTTAATACGCCGTTATATGTTGTTTTTTCATCTACAACAACAGGCGTAGTATTTTTTGAACAAGTTTTTTGAGCGGCAGTAATCGCATTATTTTTTGCAATTAGATTTGTTTTACCAATGCCCGTGACTTCAAATTGATTATTTTCTTTTTGAACAGCCAAGGTGTTTTTAGGGGTAGTGGCACAAGCACCTAGTAATAAAACAACACTGCTCAATGCACTCGCTAAAATTATTTTTTTCATGGTTCACCTAATATGTTTAATCGTCAAAAGATCTAACTATTTGAACACAAGTTTTCTAATTGATTTTGAAGAGGTTGTATTAGTTTTGATGTTTTGTCTTAGCAAAATGTCAAAATATGAACTCGTTATTTTTATGTTCTAGATACAATGGTGGATTATCGGTAGATTATGCTAATCTATTTTGAATTTTTTGAGTTAGATCAATATTAATGACGGATTCAGCAACACAGATAATTCATCAGAATATTCACCAACGTCAATCTATTGGTCAATTGATTGAGCCTGCACCAAATGCAGATCAATTAGAATTGGCCTTTCAAGCGGCTTTAACTGCTCCTGACCATCATAGACTTAAACCCACACGTTTTGTTGTTATTGAGGCTGAACAGCGTGCTGCGTTTGGTGAGGTTTTAGCGAAAGCACTAGCTGATTTAGGTGAAACTGACTCAGCGCAACTTGAACGAGTTAAGCAACATCCTTTCCGCGCGCCTTTACTCATTTTAGCGCTTACGCAATTGCAAGACCATCCTAAGGTTCCACATTTTGAACAGATTTTAAGTACAGGGGCTGCTGTACAGAACCTTTTATTGTCATTACAAGCTCAAGGTTTTTCCACCATGTGGCGTAGTGGGGCTGTTGTCGAATCAAACTGGTTAAAACAGCATTTAGGATTGCAACCACATGATTTAATTTCAGGTATTATTTATGTGGGCACAGCAGCTAAAGCGATTGCACCGCGTGCAGATATTGAAAGTAAAGAATTCGTAAAAGTTTGGCAGGCATAAAAGTCTGTAAAAGTAAGAAATAGGATAATAAAGCATGGCTGAATTTAAGTTTACAGATTTAGTGGAACCTGTTGAGGTCGATAAAAAAACAGCATTACGTATTACTGTGTTAGGTGGAGGTAGTTTTGGTACGGCTATGGCGAATTTAGCTGCACGTAATGGCTGTGACACCATGATCTGGATTCGTGATGCTAATACAGCAGAAGAAATTAATAAAACCCATATTAATAAACGATATTTACCAGACTTTGTTTTAGAGTCATCTTTACGTGCTGTATCTGACCTAGAACAAGCAGTGTGTGATCGAGATATTATTTTGGTGGCAATTCCTAGTCATTCATTTCGTGATGTATTAAAGCAAATTGCTCCTTTTATTACTGCACAGGCGGTTGTTTCTTTAACGAAAGGTGTTGAGGCTAAAACTTTTAGCTTCATGAGCGATATTATTCGTGAAGAATTGCCAGAAGTTCCTTATGGGGTGTTATCTGGCCCAAATCTCGCTAAGGAGATTATGGCGGGGATGCCATCTGGTACTGTTATTGCCAGTGATTCTGAATTAGTTCGTTATGCTGTGCAGCATGCTCTTCATAGCGCTTTATTCCGAGTGTTTGGTAGCGATGATGTGCATGGTGTTGAACTAGGTGGGGCACTTAAAAATATTTATGCAGTTGCAATGGGAATTGGTGCTGCTTACAAAATTGGTGAAAACACCAAGAGTATGATTTTAACGCGTGCTTTAGCCGAAATGAGCCGTTTTGCAGTCAAGCAAGGGGCAAATCCGTTAACGTTCTTAGGTTTATCTGGCGTTGGTGATTTATTTGCAACTTGTAATAGTCCATTAAGCCGTAATTATCAGATTGGTTATGCTTTAGGTTCAGGTAAAACACTTGACCAAGCGAGTAAAGAGTTGGGGCAAACTGCGGAAGGAATTAATACGATTGTTCAAGTGCGTGGTAAAGCAGAAGAACTAGACGTATATATGCCTATTACAAATGCCTTATATGAGGTTATTTTCGAAGGTGCGCCACCTTTAAATATTGCATTATCTCTGATGAAAAATGGACATCGTAGTGACGTTGAATTTGTTTTACCTCATCATGAAGTCTGAAGAAGAAATGTCATAAATTACGGTTATAATGCAAGAATTATTAACAAGGAATATTTATGCAACTGACATTGGTTCGTCATGGTGAAGCCGCTCCTCCAGTGAATGGTAATGACACTAAACGTCCGCTTACCGCTCGTGGACATGCTCAAGCTGAGCAGACAGCAACATTTTTAAAAGATATTGTTAAGCCTGATATTTTTGTAGTTAGTCCTTTATTGCGTGCTCAAGAGACATTGGCGCATATTCAAACTTATTTTAAAGATGTTCCTGTGCTGTTATGCGATAAAATTAAACCAGATGATAATGCAAAAGAAGCAGTTGAATGGTTGTCTCAGGTACCTTATGAGTCAATTGTCGTCGTGTGTCATATGAACGTGGTAGGGCATATTGCCGAATTACTGACACATGAAAACTTTAATCCATTTGCACTTGCCGAAGCTCGAATTTATGATCAGGCTGTTATTGCAACTGGTTTATCAACACAAAAAAATAGTTTTATACCCACAATATAATTAAAAGGTCATTTAGCCCATTATGCTGTATTTATGGATGCCTGAAACCAATGGAATATGGCATTGGTCTAACGGAGAAAACTGGTTGCAGGCAGCAAGTCTTGATCAACTCATACAAGACCTGCAATTACATCAAGGAAAAGAAGCTGTCATCTTTTTCCCTAGTCGCCATGCTCAGGTACTCCAGCAGCACATGGCAAAGTCTCATTACAAGCAACTAGGGGCAGATGGTGTTAAATATTTGCTTGAAGAATTTGTAACTTTGCCTATTGATCATATGAAAGTAGTGCATCATTTTCATGCTGATCAATTAACCGTATTGGGAGTGGCAAAAACAACAGTTGAAACATGGCAGCATGCAATGGCTTTGCTGCCTATTAAACTCGTTGCTTTATTGCCAGACTTTCTGATTTTACCTGAACCTCAAGAGCAGCAAGTGGTTTTGTGTAATATTGACCAGAAATTACTTGTGCGTGAAAGTAAATGGGTGGGTAATTCACTCGATGATTTAGCATTATTTTTAGAGTTTCAATCAGTCGAAACTCATTATCAATATAGTGGTTTAACAACAGAGCAACTCGAAAGTTTGGTGGCAGCATCAGATGCCGAACATCATTCTGAATTTATCTATCAATTTCAGGGTTTAGATAAACCTAAACAGCATCCTTTTACTGTTCTACCGAAAGCCAAAGGGCAAGAGCATACGGTTTCTGGTTATTGGAAAGCGTGTGCCGCTATTGTTTTAGCAATTATAGTGGTTCAGTTTAGTTATGATTTTTTGCGTTGGATAAAGTTAAGAAATGTGGCTAATCAAACCGCGGAACAGACGGTCGAGCAATATAAATATTGGTTTGGTCCTTCAAGTCGGGTAAATGAGCAAAATATAAAAAGCCAATTTGAAAGTCATTTACGCATGAGTAAGCAAGGTGATACACAAGCACTTTCTTTATTGAGCCGTGTTGGTCCTATTTTAATGCAAAGACAAATTTTAGCTCAGCAGTTAGCTTATGATGCATCAACACTAACTATGGCATTAAAAGCAAAGTCAGCAGATGATTTGCAAGCTTTAACACAACAACTTAACCAGCAGGGATTCAAAGCTGAATTGGGTAATGTTCAAGCCGATGGTGGTGGGGCAATTGGAGTGGTGAAAATACAATAATGAAAATGATAACTCAATTGCAAAACCGCTTTGACCAGTGGATTGAACAAGTCACTCAATATTTAGATCGTTTAACTGTGCGTGAGCGGGTTATGGTGGTCTTTACTACAATTTTTCTTGTAGTGACTATTGTAGGGGCTTCACTTTGGAAAATGCATTCCTTGGCAGAGCAACAACAACAGCGCTTAAATGATTTAAAAGATTTGATGGTCTGGATGCAGAGTAATGCAGTTACCATGAAACCAGCGAGTGAACTTGAGCTGGGCCAATCGGAAAAAATACAACGAGTAGCTCAGCAACAAGGTTTAACGGTCACTTCTCAACAAAATGGTGAGCAATTACAAATTATTGTTACTCATCAGAATTATGCAATTTTAGCGAACTTTTTAACCCAACTTGCGCAAATGGGTTTAAGTATTCAAAAAATGGAAATGGTTTCAAGTGAAGGACAGATTAAATTAACAGCGACGGTTCAATAACATATTAAAATATGCTGTTCTTAAGCATGGTGTTTTGTGCTACCTGTGCCTATAATATGCCTACCTAAAATCAGTAGACTGTGATTGGTATGTTATATTCACTTGCTCGCCCGATGTTGTTTAGTTTAGCACCAGAGCGTGCCCATGAATTAACATTATCTATGCTTGATAAAGCACATAAGTTCGGCCTGCTACGCCAGAGCGTAGAATCGAAACCAACAACCTGTATGGGAATTGAATTTCCAAATCCGGTAGGTTTAGCGGCTGGGCTTGATAAAAATGGTGCACATATTGATTCTTTAGCCGGACTAGGTTTCGGTTTTATTGAAATTGGTACAATTACACCTCGTCCTCAGTCGGGTAATCCACAACCACGATTGTTCCGTATTCCTGAAGCGAAAGCCATTATTAACCGCATGGGTTTTAATAATGATGGTGTTGATAAGCTTGTTGAGAATGTTAAAGCTTCAAAATTTAAAGGCATTCTAGGTATCAATATTGGTAAGAATGCAGATACGCCTGTAGAAAAGGCTGTTGATGATTACCTGATTTGCCTTGAGAAGGTTTATAACTACGCTTCTTATATTACCGTTAATATCTCATCTCCAAATACTAAGAACTTAAGAAGTTTACAAAGTGGCGATGCATTAACTGAATTATTGCAAACATTAAAAGAAAGACAACTTGAGCTTGCCGAGCAATATAATCATTATGTTCCTTTGGTTTTAAAAGTTGCGCCTGACTTAACAGCAGAAGATGTTGAGTTTATTGCAGCGCAATTATTGCAATTTAAAATTGATGGTCTAATCGTTACAAATACGACTTTATCGAGAGAAGGTGTAGAAAACCTTCCCTATAGTAATGAGTCAGGTGGCCTATCAGGTGCACCTGTGTTTGAAAAAAGTACAGAATGCTTGCGCTTATTTGCTCAAACGTTAAAAGGACAAATACCATTAATTGGTGTCGGTGGAATTTTATCGGGTGAACAAGCGGTAGCCAAACAGCAAGCTGGGGCAACATTAGTGCAGATCTATAGTGGACTGATTTATACCGGTCCTACTCTTGTAAAGCGATGTGTTGCAGCCATGACTTAAGTGAATATGAACACAATTGATATCATTATTCTGATACTTTTGCTCATTGGGGGGCTAAACGGTTTGCGACAAGGATTTATCAAAGCCTTTGCGAACTTGGTAGGATGGATCATTGCATTAATTATGGGTGCAAAATATGCTGTCCTTCTTGCGCCGTCAATGTCAGGTTTAAGTCATGATCCAGTGGTTCAAAAGATTGCAGCTTTCGCATTTATAGCACTTATGATCATTGTTTTAACATGGATCGTCACTGCATTTTTAAATGGCCTCTTGAAAAGTCTGAAATTGGGGCCATTAAATCGTTTAGCAGGTGGTGCTTTTGGTTCTTTAAAAGGCTTGTTGGTTGTGTTGATTACAATGCAGGGCGTAGGGCCTTGGGTTGAAAGTTCACCACACTGGAAACAGTCCAGACTTATACAATTTTTACTGCCTTATGCACCTTTAGCGACCGAGTTGTCTAAAGATGCAGCAAGTGAGGCATTTCATCAAATAACATCTGGGGGTAGTGCATCAAGCACCCCTTCAAAACCAGTGGACGAATCGGAAGATTTAGAAAACCGATCCGACCATTCGACAAAGAATCCTTTTTATTAATTCCTAGCTTGTCTGCGAGGTTGCTATGTGTGGAGTTGTTGGTATAGCCGGTAAATCGCCAGTGAACCAAATGTTGTTTGATGCTTTAACGATGTTGCAACATCGTGGGCAAGATGCAGCTGGAATAGTAACCTGCCATGAAGGCCGTCTTTTCCTTCGCAAGGATAACGGTATGGTACGTGATGTTTTTCATACTCGTCATATGAGAGCATTACTTGGTAATTATGGTATTGGCCATGTACGTTACCCAACTGCTGGTTCTGCTAGCAGTGCTGAAGCACAACCGTTTTATGTGAACTCACCTTACGGTATTACGCTCGCACATAATGGTAATTTAACCAATGCCGAAGATATTCATGATGACCTGTTTAAAACAGATTTACGTCATATGAATACTGATTCTGACTCAGAAGTTCTTTTGAACGTATTCGCGCATGAGTTGCAGAAGAACGGTACTTTAAACCCTACACCAGATGATATTTTTCACACAGTTACTCGTGTACACGAGCGCTGTCTAGGTGCATATGGCGTAGTGGCGATGATTACCGGTCATGGTCTAGTTGGTTTCCGCGATCCAAACGGTATTCGCCCACTCATTTATGGTTCACGTATGACTGAACAAGGCGAGATGGAATACATCATCGCTTCTGAATCAGTTGCTATTACAGCGCTTGGTTTTAAAATTGAGCGTGACATTGAACCTGGTGAAGCAATTTTTATCACTGCTGATGGTGAATTGTTCACAAGACAATGTGCAGCTAATCCAAAGTACCGCCCATGTATTTTTGAATATGTTTATTTTGCACGTCCTGACGCCATCATTGACGGAATTTCAGTTTATAAAGCTCGTTTAAAAATGGGTGAAAAGCTTGCTCATAAAATTTTACGTGACTGGGGCGAGGACCATGATATTGATGTGGTTATTCCAATCCCGGATACGAGCCGTACTTCAGCATTAGAACTAGCAAATATTTTAGGTGTGAAGTTCCGTGAAGGTTTTATGAAAAACCGTTATATCGGTCGTACCTTCATTATGCCTGGTCAGCAACAGCGTAAAAAATCAGTACGTCAGAAATTAAACCCTGTAGAACTTGAGTTTAGAGGCAAGAACGTTTTGCTGGTTGATGATTCAATTGTTCGTGGCACAACCTGTAACGAAATCATCCAGATGGCACGTGATTCTGGTGCAAAAAAAGTATACTTTGCATCAGCAGCGCCTCAGGTTATGTATCCAAACGTTTACGGTATTGATATGCCTGCTAAAACTGAGCTAATTGCTTCAGAACGCAGTGTAGAAGAGATCCAAGAAATTATTGGTGCTGATCGTTTGGTTTTCCAAGAATTGGAAGACTTGAAAAATGCTGTACGTACTAGCAAAGTGCCTGATCTAACTGAGTTTGATTGCTCTGTTTTTGATGGAATCTATGTAACAGGTGATATCGATGGAGTTTATCTAAATAATTTGGAGCAGAAGCGTAATGATTCTGCTAAAAAGAAAAAAGATGGTTACATTGATGTTAATGTTGACGCAGCTTCTGTAGATTTAACAGGCATTAAAGAAGAATAGAAATAGCTGAAAAAAGCGGGTATTTCCCGCTTTTTTCTTTTATGATGAAAACTAACAATGTAATTGGGAATATTTACATTGAAAGAAGTAAGCCACTATCTCATCGAAAATAAGAATATGGCATGGTCCATCACTATGTGTTTGGTTGCTGTGCTGCTTACTATTTTTATTTTAAATTTAATTTTAGGTTTACTCGTCCATTTTTTTGATTATAGTCAGCCCATTTGGTGGCACACTTTAAGTCCTTATTTTGTCGCGCTTTTACTTTTTATTATGGTTTGGTCGGTAGTTACTGAACTTTATATCTTGCGTAAAGGTGGACATTCTTTAGCAAAACAGCTTAAAGCACGTCGGTTAGTAAAAGAAGAAAGTACACCAGAAGAACTTGAAGCATTAAAAATTACTGAATATTTGGCGCAAAATTTTTCACTTAAAGTTCCAACCTTATATGTTTTACCTGATGAAGTAGGCGTAAATGCCCTTACAGCAGGTTTTCACCCTAAAGATATTGTGATTATTTTGACGTGGGGGGCTCTGCAAAATCTAGATAAACTTGAACTATATGGTTTGTTGGGCCATGAGTTTAATCAAATTTTGTCGGGTGAAGCCGCTGAGAATACTAAATTAAAGATTTTATATAGTGGATTAACAACTTTTAGCCAGTGGGGCAGTAAATTAGCGAAACAAGGTTTTAAGCGCTATAGCCCAGGTTATAAACATAAGTTTGAAACCGTCTTTGTTGCGGTGGGTGGCGTCATTTGGTTGGCTGGAAGCCTAGGCGTACTAATTACCCGCTTCATTAAGTATTTAACTTTGAGTGGCCGCACATTTCGTAATGACCAAAAAACAGTACGATTATTAAAAAATAGTGCGAATACTCAGACTTTATTGCGTATTTATGTTCATCATTCCGGTTCACAAATTCATAGCGCTTATTCTGAATCAATTGCGCATATGTGTTTTGCTAACTCACTTAGTCCTCAAAGCTGGATGAATATTCACCCGAGCATTCGTGAGCGTATTTATGAGTTAAACCCGACTTTGCTACAAGATTTGCAATTAGAAAATTTAAAAAAACTCCGCAATCGTCCGTTATTTAGCTTATTTCATTTTTTAGAGGAATCTGAGAAAGAAATTTATGTTCCGTGGTCATCTCCACAACCGCTGCCTTTATTAAGATTGTCACCCATTAGTTTTGCATTAAATGATGCCATTAAGCCTCTTAATAGTGATGTGCGTCGAAATAAGAAGCGTCCTGAGTTAATCCAGCGTGCGCTACAAACTGCTACGGGTTCACGTGAGGTAATGGTCGCTATTTTGATGATTCGTCAATATCGAGAATTTATCCCTAAAGATGCGCCAGTGAGTCATGCCATTATTGATGCCTTATTAAATCTTGATGGTCGTATTCATATTCAGATATTTCATGATGCTTGTAAAAATATTGGGCATATGCCAGCAAGTATTGCGCGGCAATTTCTTACTAAGCTAGCGCTCATTATTCAAGAAGATGGTGAAATTGGTTTGCTAGATGCACTTTTGTTAGAGCGGGTTAAATATGAACTGAATTTGATGCCGCTGCATTTACCAACTGCATTTGAAGAAGTAAAACCTCAAATTGTTCGTTTGATTGATGCTTTGCTTCATGTTCAGCAAATTAATAGTCCAAATCAGTTAGAAGTACGTGAACGTATTTTGCGTTCGCTTCTCAATCCTGATGAAATGAATATTTATGATGAAATTTCGGATGAGCCTTTAGATCTTGCTGAAATTTTAAATGATATTGCAGGTTTATTATTGCGTGATCGTCTTAGTATTTTAGCGATTGCGGAAATGTGCTTATGGAGCGACCGCATCATCACTCAAGATGAGCTGGATGTACTTGAATTGCTTTATTGGCGTTTCGGCTTTGAGACAGAAGAAATTGTTGAGCAAATGCAAAAAAGAAATAGTGTTATGATTATTTAAAAGACATCTACGATTATAAAAACAACTGAACGAAATAAAACACTGAAAAAAAAACTGAAGCCCGTTAGAATGTAGATTGAGTAGAGGTATTGATTCAAACATGATTGGGCAGCAAAGAAATATACTGGCAACTTTAGGAATTGATTTATGGATTCCTAAGACACAGGTGTGCCAAAAAAATAATGCTCAAAGCCTTTGGCGAGATCATGTTGTTGACGAACCTGAACCGATTATATTGCCTTCTGTAGAACCAGTCGTTCTTGAGCAGCCCACAAAGCCACAAATCAAAGATATTCCAAAAGTTGAACCTGAAATTGTGGCGCCAGTTTCAATACAGGTTCAACCTGTTATAGCACCTCACAATGAAGTGCAAGCGCCTATCATTAAGATTGCATCATTTGAGTTACAGGCTTTTTCTCTTGAGAAATGTGTTATTTTTTTAGATGTTACGAATTTAAGTGAAGAAGAAAAACAGCTTTGGACCAACATACAAAAAGCAAAAATAGGGCAGTATGCTGAATTGAAATGGCCTTTTCCGTTAGCTACTTATCAAGATCAGCGGGGCGCGGGTTCATATATACAAGGCTTTTTAGATGCTGTCGCCGCGGAGAAGAAAATATTGTGTCTTGGTGACTGTTCTTATATTCAACACGCCAATATTATTCATTTAGCAAGTTTAAAAGAAATGTTGGAGAAACCACTCCTTAAAAAAAGGTTATGGAAATTAATGCAAGATAACAACGAGTAGTAGGGATTTACATGAAAAAAGTTGTAGTTTTTAGCCAAATTGATGAAGAAATTTTGTCTCGATTACAACAGAATTATCATGTTGTAGTTCTTAACCCCAAATTGGGTGATATTAATGAACAAATACGACAACACGTTATAGATGCTGACGGAATGATTGGCGCAGGACGGTTACTCAATGAAAGTAATCTCGCACCAGCTCAAAAACTAAAAATTATTTCATCTGTAACGGTGGGCTATGACAATTATGATCTGGCTTATCTAAATCAAAGAAAAATCTGGTTATCAAATACACCTCATGTCTTAACTGAAACGACAGCTGATCTTGCTTTTACATTGTTACTAAGCGCTGCTAGAAAAGTTCCTTTTCTTGATCATTGGACTAAACAAGGTGAATGGAAAAGAACAGTAGGGCCTCAGCAATTCGGTTTGGATGTTTTTGGAAAGACATTGGGGATTATTGGGCTTGGTAATATTGGGGCTGCAATTGCACGGCGTGGTTTTTATGGATTTAACATGAATATTGTTTACCATAATCGTCGTGAAAAGCCTGAATTAGCTGAGCCATTAAACGCACAATATCTTGGTTTGGATCAATTACTCCAGCAGTCTGATTTTGTAGTAACTGCGGTTGACTTAAATAACGAATCGAAAGCTTTAATGGGTAAAGCTCAGTTTGAACTTATGCAAAAACACGCTATTTTTATTAATATTGCGCGTGGTTCAGTAGTTGATGAGCAAGCTTTAATTGAAGCTTTGCAGCAAAATCAGATCTTTGCTGCTGGCTTAGATGTGTATGAAAAAGAACCTTTACAGGATTCAGCACTTTTTAAATTGCCTAACGTAGTCACTTTACCTCATGTGGGTTCAGCTACTGCCGAAACCCGTAAAAAAATGGCAAATCTTGCCTATAAAAATCTGGTTGAAGCTTTGGAGGATAAAACTCCTAGATATCTGGTAAACCAAAACTTTATATAAGTGATTAATAACACTTCATTGCAAAACTAGTCGATTTCGAGTGATATAGTAAAAGTCTATTGATTGAACATCATTTTTTATGGTTTACATCAGTAGGCTTTTTTTATGGTTTAATTTTAATAGAGAAAAACTTTTGAGATTTTTGCCAGTTATTTTAAGTGCGACTTTTATAGCAAATGTGTCGTATGCACAGTCTTTCGACCCTCTGCCATCTGCGAATCAGGTGGAAATTCCAAATATTGGAAGTGGGATAGGCTTGCTTGATCAACAAAAAGAAAAATTTATTGGTGAAAAAGTTTTCCGTGAAGTTCATAAACAAATGCCAGTTATTCAAGATATCTGGCTCGAAGATCAATTTTTTCAGGTATTTTCAAGTATTCTGAGCGAGACTCAGCTTGGTCAGCCTATTGGTCTAGTTGTTATTAAAGATCCACAAATTAATGCTTTTGCTGTTCCGGGTGGCCTATTTGCACTAAATACTGGGCTTATTGCTTCAGCTCGCAATATTGATGAAATTGCTGGAGTTATGGCGCATGAGATTGCCCATGTATCACAAAGACATTTTAGCCGTTCAGAGGAAGCCTTTAAGGGACAAACTTTATTAAGTTTAGCTGGGCTTTTAGCAGGTGTGGCAATAGCTGCACAGGGCGGTGGAGATGCAGGCGCAGCAGTGATGTTGGGAACACAGGCTGCACTAATGGATAGCCAGTTAACATATAGTCGAAATCAGGAACGTGAAGCAGACCGTATTGGCATGCAATATATGTATGCAGCGGGTTATAACCCTCAAAGTATGGCGGATTATTTTGAAACAATGCATCGTGCAACGAGTCGGGTAAGTTTTTTACCAGATTTTTGGCTGACTCATCCATTGACGACCGAGCGTATGAGTGAAGCTCGGCTTCGTGCAAACCAAATGCCTAAAGTTAAAAATCGTATGTATGATGCAGATTTTGAAATTTTAAAATGGTACACAATGGTGGTTTCAAATCAGGCTACTGAAAACCAACTACAGAGTTTGGCTTCTCAAAAAAATATTGCTGGTCTTATTGGTTTGACAGCTTTTTATGCAAAACAGGGTGATTATGCACAGGCACAATCTACCTTAGATCAAGTGAAATCTAGTGGAAAACCCCTTGTTGCCTTATTGCAGACAGATATTTATCTGGGGCAAAACAAACTTGATCAAGCTTATTCTTCAATCGCTTCTACACAAATGACTATGCCTGAAAATAGAGCTTTTAGCTATAAATTGGCTGAAGTGCTATTACGTCAAGGAAAATTTGCACAAGTTCAAACGCTTGTTCAACGATTTATTAATAAAAACCCAAGAGATATACAAGGTTGGCAATTTTTACAGCAAGCCGCTAATTTGGACAAGGCAGGATCGTTGAGGGCAGTCAACGTTTTACGCTATCGAGCAGAAGCTGAATATTGGTCGGGTAGTGAAGAAAATGCAATTAAATCGATGTTGCATGCTCAGCGTTTAGCAAAAGACAATCAAGCAATGTCGGCTAGAATAGATAGTAGATTAAAACAAATGCAAGATGAGCGAAGAATGAAAATTTAAAGATAGATCTTTTAAAATTTTCAGATAGACACGTTTACATAAACTAAAAAGAATTTTAGTTTGAAGGAGTATGAAATTTAAGAGAAGAAATTAAGCTAATTTAGCTTTAATTTTTGCTGAAACTATAGAAGGATCGGCACGCCCGGCTATGATCGGACGTAGAGAATTCATCACCTTACCCATATCTTTCATGCTAGTTGCTTCTTGAGCAGAAATCGTTTGCTCAATGAGAGAATCAAGCTCTTCCTCAGTCATAGCTTCTGGTAGAAACTGAGATAAAATCTCAGCTTCGGCTTGTTCTTTACTAGCTAAATCATCACGACCAGCACCTTCAAAGGCTTTGATCGATTCTTTACGTTGTTTAATTTGCTTTTCAATGACCGCAAGAACCTGAGCGTCGCCAAGCTCTTTGCGCTCATCGACTTCGATTTGCTTAATTGCTGCTTGTAGACCACGCAAAACCGTCACTGTTGCCATATCTTTGGCACGCATAGAAGTTTTTAATGCATCAGTAATTTGGTTTTTTAAAGTAGTCATAATTCAGCAGTCAATCACAAATTAATTAGTAAAGGCGAGTAGTACGTACAGATTCGCGAGCCAATTTCTTTTGGTAGCGTTTAACTGCAGCAGCTTTTTTGCGCTTACGTTCTTGAGTTGGTTTTTCGTAGAATTCGCGTTTACGAACGTCAGCTAAAACACCAGCTTTTTCGCATGAACGCTTGAAACGACGGATAGCTACGTCAACTGGTTCGCCTTCTTTCAACTTAACTTGTGGCATGTAAAATCCTCTAGATTATGGATAAGATCAAGCACACTATTGTGCCGGATCACAAGTGAAGGTCAGTATTTTACTCATTTACAACTCATATCACAAGTCTATAATAGCGATTGCAATATTTTGACTCATATAAAAGGCAGTTTTGATGATTGTTTTAGGCTTGGAAACTTCTTGTGATGAAACAGGGTTGGCACTTTATGATAGCGAACTCGGCTTGCGGGGACAGGTTCTTTATAGTCAGATTAAACTTCATGCCGAATATGGTGGAGTAGTACCTGAACTTGCTTCTCGTGACCACGTTCGTAAATTAATTCCTTTAATGAATCAATTGCTTGACCAAAGCGGAATAAAAAAGCAAGAGATTGATGCGGTTGCTTATACGCGCGGTCCTGGCTTAATGGGAGCCTTAATGACAGGGGCTTTATTTGGAAGAACTTTAGCTTTTTCTTTAAATAAACCTGCAATTGGTGTTCATCATATGGAGGGGCACATGTTGGCACCTCTACTCTCAAGTCAACCACCCGAATTTCCATTTGTTGCTTTATTAGTTTCAGGTGGACATACACAATTAATGGCCGCTCACGGTATTGGTCAATATGAACTCTTGGGTGAGTCTATTGATGATGCAGCTGGAGAAGCTTTTGATAAAGTTGCAAAAATGATGAGTTTGCCATACCCAGGCGGTCCAAATATTGCAAAATTAGCTTTAAGTGGAAATCCATTAGCATTTGCATTTCCGCGACCAATGCTTCACCAAGGTTTAGATTTTTCTTTTAGTGGTTTAAAAACCGCAGTTTCTGTGCAATTGAAAAAATTGAATGGTGAAAATCGAGACGCGGATATTGCAGCTTCATTCCAAGAAGCAATTGTAGATACCTTAGTAAAAAAATCAGTAAAAGCTCTAAAGCAAACTGGACTAAAACGTTTAGTTATAGCGGGTGGGGTGAGCGCAAATTTACGATTACGTGAACAGTTGGAAACTTCATTAGCTAAAATTAAGGCACAAGTTTACTATGCTGAACCTGCCTTATGTACTGATAATGGGGCAATGATTGCTTTTGCTGGTTATCAGCGCTTAAAAGCAGGTCAACATGATGGTTTGGCTGTAACCACAACACCACGTTGGCCAATGACAGAATTGTCTATTCCTGAATAAAACTATTTTTATTCAAAAGCTTTTTGGTTTTCGATATCAATGTATTCGATATAACCACGGCCTTGAACTTCGTTGCCGAAGTAATTACCAGTAAATTTATACCCACTGGCATAACCTCGCCCATGACCATAACGGAGTGGGCAGTCAATTTCTGCCTGAATATTCAAAATAATTTGTTTATTCTCATTTCGAGCAATCCACGAAAAGTATTTCGGAAGTCGCATTTTTTCTCCAGTCGGTGAGATGTATTCATCGACTTGATGAGAAATAACGTCAAAGCTAACATCTGTATAAATTTCAGCTGGCTGATCAAGATGTCTAATATGCAGGGTATAAGCTACTGTCTGTCCAGCAATATCTGCTTTTGTAAGAAGAAGTTGAGTGGTCTCATTTAAATTAATAATTTGATAAGTAAAAAAATCAAGCGGCAGTTTATAAGCGTCAGGAAGAAGTTTGTTTATGAAACTATGTGGACCAACTGCTCGTGCATATTCATACGTACAGAGTCCCTCACTTTTAATGCGTTCTGCTTGATAACTTAAAAAGCCTTTAAACTTTGCCAATAAACTAAAATGATCATAAATCGGTGTTTTTATAAACCACGAAACATGTGATGTAACATCAATATCAAAGTCGAAATCAAGTCCATCATAATGTCCATGGATATGAACTTGCGGAAATGTCCCTTGTATTGAAATTTCTTTGCCTAATTCTATCAAGCTTCCGTCTTTATCAATTTTTGTATCCTTGGGAATGATGTAAGCCTTAAGCAAAGCTTGCTCAACTGCGGCAGTACTTGAAAAGAATGTGGCTGTTTTTCTGGGGTCTTCATTAATTATGTCGTCATGATCAAAGGCTAGCGCACCGGGCGTACCTAATAAAATCATAATGTTTAGATAACGATGCGGTTCGGGTAAAAGTGGGAAAAAGATACCGTAATGTGTCCAGCTATAATATTTTTCGTCAACTCGTGGGCGAATGATATGAGACTGAGTAAAAGGAAGAGTTGAGTATTTTTCCGCTTGATCCAAGGTGCCTTGCGCGAGCAATAAGCTTTGACCTAAAACTTTGCTGCCTATAGAAATTTTGGGCATTTGTTTTTTCATATATAAACCTAAATAAGGATAGGACTATCTTTGTTTTAGATTATGAAAAACAACTGCCAAATCTAAGCGGTTTTCAGGCCAAAGCTAAGGCTTTGCGGGACATTTCGTTTAATTGTTAGACAACTCTTTTAATCCATTTAAACCAATCCAGTGCTTAGAAAACTGATAAGCAGCACGTCCAGAACGTTGACCACGCATTTGACACCAACGTAAACTTTCAGCACGAACTTCGTCACTAAAAGTCATGTTTGCTTTATGAATATAATGTTCTACGATTTCTAAATATAAACTCTGGTCCATTGGATAAAAAGATAACCATAAACCAAAGCGATCTGATAAAGAGATCTTTTCTTCAATAGCTTCTTGTGGATGTAATTCAGTATATTGTGGAACATCAACTCTAGTTACAGGTGTATTCTCATGCATGAATTCGGGTAACAAATGGCGACGGTTACTAGTTGCATAAATAATAAAATTACTCGAACCAGATTGTAGTGAGCCATCTAATACACTTTTTAAACTACGATAGTTTTCATCTTCAGCATTAAAAGCTAAGTCATCGCAATATACGATATATTTTTCAGTTCGGTTTTGAATAAGTTTTTGAATTTTAGGTAAGTCTGCTAAATCATCACGTTCAATTTCAATTAAACGTAACCCTTGATTTGCATATTCAGTCAATAAAGCACGAACAATAGATGATTTACCTGTACCACGTGAGCCTGTTAAAAGTACATCATTTGCTGGTAAACCATTTAAAAATTGCAAAGTATTTTGAATGATTTTTTCTTTTTGGCGTTCAATACCTTTTAAGTCATCTAAATAAATATTTTTGGGCGTATAGATGGCTTTAAGCTGCTGATTTTCCCATCTAAATGCAGGTGCAGTAAAATCTGTCTCTTGTTTAGGTTCAGGTAAGACTTGCTGTAACTGATTTAATACAAGTGATAATGTCTGAACTAAATTGTCTGGTAAATCAAAGGTAGCCATGGTAAGTCAATCATGTTAAACAGTAATTTACTAAGATACTAACACCGAAAATAACAGGCTGACAAAAAAGTTATTGCTATACAGTTTATCGGTTTTGCAATTGATTGAAATGTTCAGACCGCGCATAGTGTTGTCATGTCTATTCAGTAAAATCATCTGTGAAGATGAGGACGAAATATGTTTGAAAAAATACGAAGTGATATGAATCCGCATCAGGCTTACCGTATCAAAAAATTACAACGTCAATTAGACATGGCTGAATCTTATGAAGAGTGGAAGTCTTTTGCATTAAAACTAGATGAAGAAACTGGTGTGCAAGAGTGGAAATTTGATAATAGTTCACCTTATTTCGATGCGGAACTTATTTCTTATCGATATACCTTACTGAAAAGATACCGCCAGCAACATCGAACATTAGATTTAATCTATCTACTCAAAGAAGGCTTAACGTACGATATTGCAAACATTGGTCATCCAATGCTTTTTGCTGCAACGCATGTAGGCACAAAAAAACTAATTGAAGATTATATTGAAGAAGTTAGCCAAAGTTTGGCCTATATTGCTTCAAGTGAGTGTATTACTTTCCAACGAAAAGAAAAAATTGAGTTTTTTGAAAATTGTGAAAAAGCATATGGACAACCGGCTCTTATGTTCTCAGGTGGAGCGACTTTAGGTCTTTTCCACACTGGGGTGTGTAAAGCTTTAATTGAACAAGACTTAATGCCTAAAGTGTTATCTGGCTCAAGCGCTGGGGCAATTATGACAGGCATGCTCGGAACTTCTGCCAGTGAAGATGTTCAAAATTTATTAAATGGAGAACAATTCTTTAGCGATGCTTTTCATTTTAGAAAACTTCGTGAACTCATTAAGGGAAATGGTGGCATTGCCGATGTGCATTATTTGAAAAAATTCCTTGTTGAAAACTTAGGTGATCTTACTTTTGAGGAAGCTTTCAAAAAATCTGGTTTAAATATTAATGTTGCGGTTGCTCCCTATGATGCAACAGAAAACCCACGAATTATGAATGCCATTATGACTCCGAACGTTTTGGTATGGAGTGCTGTATTGGCTTCATGTGCTGTACCTGTGTTATTTCCGCCAGTTCGTTTAACCAGTAAACGTTATGATGGTGAACATACACCTTATATGGCAAACACAAAATGGGTAGATGGCAGTGTAAGAAATGATTTTCCGCAAGAAAGAATGGCGCGTTTATATAATTTAAATTACACCATTGCCAGTCAGGTGAACCCGCATATTGTGCCATTTATGCAAAATGATGCAGACCGCTTTCGTAAAGACGTTTTAAGTTGGCCAGAACGTATTTTAAGACGTCAAGGCAAAGTACTGTCGATGGGAATTATGGATTTTACCCGTCAAAGACTTGGTTCTATTTCTCCGATTAGGAGATTGCTAGATCATGGATATGGCGTAATGGGGCAACGTTATTATGGCGATGTTAATATTATTGCTAAATATGGCTTGAGTCACTATACCTATACTTTGCAAAACCCACGTCCACATTTGTTTAAACGTTTGCAACGAGAAGGGGAACGCGCGACTTGGCCAAAAATTTCTTCAATTGAGACCCATGCTCGTATTGGCAAGACAATTCAGCATTGCTTAGAAGTTTTGCGTTTTGAAGAAAAGCAACAACAGCCAGAGTCTTACTATGCTGAAGCATGATTTTGCTTCGCATATTGAGAACTTAAAAAGTGTGACAAAACCTGCGAGTGCCGCTTTAGGGCGGTATCTATGGACATTTAGCATAGATAACAAAGATTATTGGTTAAAATATCATTTGCCTAAAACGCATGTTCAAAGTGAGCAAGATTTTATCCATGAACAATTATTTTACGAAGAAATTAATCATCAGAAACCTGCGTGGCTTTTACCCCATAAATTAATCGAAGTGAGTGCCATTCCTCAGTTGAACCATTCTTTAGGCAGGGTTTTAATTTTACCTCATACTGATTTGTGGTTTGGATCATTGCTTTCTAAGACAGATTTAACTGATATATATCATACGATTTGGTTCGCGTTAGATAAGCTCGCAGAACTCCATAGATTTGGTTGGATTCATGGAGATATTAAGAAAGAGCATTTTCGAAAGTTTCAGCAAAATTCTTATTTGATTGATTTTGAGAAAGCCCGACTTTTATCAAGTTCAGATTCAAGGATGGATGCTACGCCACGATATATGGCGCCAGAGCTGTTTGGAGGGGCGTGTAAGGATATACAAAGCGATTTATACGCATTTGGTGTTGTTTTATATGAGTGGTTAACCCAAACTCGCTTAGAAGCAAGCAGTTACTATGATTGGGCAGTATTGCATTGCCAAAAGTTAACCATTCAATTACCCACACAGTTTATGAGTTTTTATCCATTACTTTCAGGTTTATTGCAAAAAAAGCAGCAAAATCGATTTACAAATGCTGCTGAAGCGATCAATTGCTTAAAAGCAGTTTCAATCTGATAAAAATCATTGATCTAGTTTCTGTATACAATTTACACGGTCAGATTTATTTAGAAAAAAAACACTTGTCACTGTTAGATCTTATCGCTAATATACACAGCCATCGGGGGCGTGGCGAAATTGGTAGACGCACTGGATTTAGGTTCCAGCGCCGCAAGGTGTAAGAGTTCGAGTCTCTTCGC
>NZ_JAHPRP010000011.1:0-125358 GCF_025513915.1 Acinetobacter sp. WU_MDCI_Abxb74 | reverse complement strand
ACCGGTGCATTTGGTGCGGTGGTATCAATCGTCACCACTGCAGTATCTGTTCCTGCATTGCCTGCAGGGTCAGTTGCCGTCACGGTAATGGTGTGTGGACCGTCAGTCAGTGCAGGCAAGCTATTGTCTGCAAGCGTCCAGGTGCCATCGCCATTGTTTACTGCTGGATAGTCTGTGCCATCTACATTCACCACCACAGTTGCTGCTGGATCATTGACTGTACCGGTAAGCGCTGGGGTGCTGTCGTTGGTGAGTACATCATCAAGCGCTACTGTCGGTGCTAATGCATCAACAACGCCTGTTGTAGGTGATGATGGGTTGCCTGCTGGGTCTGTAGCAATCGCTTCAACTTCATCGCCATCATTAAGACCTGGATTTGGTACAGTCCAGTTACCATCCGGTCCTGCTACAACACTTGCTGTACTGCCATCAGGATAAGTTATTGTCACTGTTGAACCAGGTTCTGCTGTACCCGTAATTGGATCTGTCCCGTTAACCGGGTCAATCACTGGTGCTGCTGGTGCGGTGGTATCAACTGTATATGTTTGTGTGTCGTTAACAGTGCTGCTATTACCTGCTGCATCTGTAAACGTTACTTTCGCATCAATCGTTTTATCTGTATCTGCCGTTAAGCCACTGCCCGGTACACTTACTGTCCATGTACCTGCAACCTTGTCTACAGTTGCGGTATAAGTTACCCCATTAATAAGAACTGTAACGGCTGTATTCGCCGCATCCGCCGGAACGTTTTTGAGAACACCTGTAATTGTGACATTACCTGATGCTTCTGACGCATTAATCACGTTGTCCGCTGTGACAGAGTCAACTGCAAAGTTAACACCATCCGTATTTGGGCCAACTGCATCAACAATAGCTGTGCCCGGCAATGACGGGTTGCCTGCCGGATCTGTAGCAATCGCTTCAACTTCATCGCCATCATTCAAACCTGGATTTGGCACAGTCCAGTTACCATCCGGTCCTGCAACGACACTTGCTGTACTGCCATCAGGATAAGTTACTGTCACTGTTGAACCAGGTTCTGCTGTACCTGTAATTGGATCTGTCCCGTTAACCGGGTCAATCACTGGTGCTGCTGGTGCGGTGGTATCAACTGTATATGTTTGTGTGTCATTAACAGTGCTGCTATTACCTGCTGCATCTGTAAACGTCACTTTGGCATCAATGGTTTTATCTGCATCTGCTGTTAAACCACTGCCCGGTACACTTACTGTCCATGTACCCGCTGTACTATCTACAGTTGCAGTATAAGTTACCCCATTAATAACAACTGTAACGGCTGTATTTGCCGCATCTGCCGGAACGTTTTTAAGAACACCTGTAATTGTGACATTACCTGATGCTTCTGACGCATTAATCACGTTGTCCGCTGTGACAGAGTCAACTGCAAAGTTAACACCATCCGTATTTGGGCCAACTGCATCAACAATAGCTGTGCCAGGTAATGACGGGTTGCCTGCCGGATCTGTAGCAATCGCTTCAACTTCATCGCCATCATTCAAACCTGGATTTGGCACAGTCCAGTTACCATCCGGTCCTGCTACAACACTTGCTGTACTGCCATCAGGATAAGTTACTGTCACTGTTGAACCAGGTTCTGCTGTACCTGTAATTGGATCTGTCCCGTTAACCGGGTCAATCACTGGTGCTGCTGGTGCGGTGGTATCAACTGTATATGTTTGTGTGTCGTTAACAGTGCTGCTATTACCTGCTGCATCTGTAAACGTTACTTTCGCATCAATCGTTTTATCTGTATCTGCCGTTAAGCCACTGCCCGGTACACTTACTGTCCATGTACCTGCAACCTTGTCTACAGTTGCGGTATAAGTCACCCCATTAATAACAACTGTAACGGCTGTATTCGCCGCATCTGTTGGAATATTTTTAAGAACACCAGTAATCGTAACGTTACCAGCTGCTTCTGATGAGTTGATTACATTATCAGATGTAACTGGATTAACCGAAAAAGTTACCCCATCTGTATTTGGTGGTGTTGTGTCGGTAGGTGTTGAAGAGCCGTCATCATCGCTATCACTGTTTGATGCTGCTGCAATGATACCACCCGCAACTAATGGGATAGCCCATAACCATGGGTTTATGCCCGCATCGTGGTAAAGCAATGGTTCAATTGAAGAAATAGGCTGATAAATAACATCAGACACCAACTCTTGTGGTGCCTCTGCAGGTAAAGCCGCTGGTAAATCTTCGGCTACGAGTGCTTGTGGGTCAACATCACTGTCGGCATCCGCATCCGCATCCGCATCCGCGTCTGCATCATTTTCAGCATCTTTGAATTTTGCCCAGATTAGCTGTCCATTTTCGTCTTGAAAAACAAGGCTGTTATCTTTAGGCTCAGCTGTTCCACTAAAAAAGCCTTCAATAACAATAGTCTCACCATTTTTCAGGCGAATGACTGCATTGGTTCCCTCTCTATTTACTACCAATACATCACTGGCAGCAACTTTTACCAATACGACCGACGCTTCTGTAAGCGAAGCAGAAGTTCCCTTGATGGTTGACAAGGTGTCGTGACTATCCTTGGCAATTATTTGTATTTCAGGCATATCTGTATTCCTTTTATATTATTGATTTAAATGATTTTATGTATAATTCTTTTTACTTAATGTTTTCAAGTTTTTGACCTACAACTTAAAAACATTAAGTAATGTGATCATTTTTACATTAACCACTTTAAAATAAAAAAAACAAATACTAAAGTACCTACAGAAAAAATTTTAATTAATACAAATTATATATAAGTCTTTTTTAAGTTTATCTTGTGTTAATTTAAGGAAAAACCACCTTAAATGTTTTATATATAAAACAAATTTCTTATTTTATTATTTACCATTTGTTGAAATGTCATTTAATTAAAATATTCATATAACAATTATTAATATCTTAATAAAATAAAATATATTATTAATGATACATATAGAAAAAAAAGGCTTTAGGTAATATTTTACTATTACACTAAAACCTAATTTTTAAATATCTTATAAAATTTAAAACTGCAAATATTTAGAAATTATCAGGACTCTCAAATCGTTTTACTTCTTGTAACTTATTTGGGTCATGCATTGTTGCAATTCCATCTTCAGTTTTTTGGTCTACCAGAATATCTGGATTAAAAACGGTAATTGTTTCTCTACCCAGCGCATCCTCTCCAACAATATATTGAAAGCCTCTCCGATTCATCTTATGACACAATCTTTGATATAGACCTTTTAAGCCTTCGGTTTCTTCATTGGGATTGTAATAAAAAGCATTCATCACAGCTGGCAAACCCAGACCGCACACAATGCCCGATAGCAATACACTAATAAAAGTATAGCCAATCAAGATACTGCTATATGGACTTAATGCGGGAATATTGGCAACTGCCAAAATCAATGCAAGTGAAATCCCCCCTCGTACCCCACCCCAAGATAAAATGGTTAAACTACCATTATAACTTTTCATTTTTCGCATGTTCGGGAAAAAGGCAAAAGCCATAAAGTTGGCCGCAAAACGAGAGATATGTAAAATAAAGAACGCAACAATACCGCCTAAAATTAGGCTGAAGTTTAAATCAAGAATAAATAACTCTAAGCCAATTAAAGTAAACAGGAATGAGTTGATGATCCCTTCTACGGTATGCCAAAAATGATTAACTTCTTGAATCTCGCGCTCTTCTCGTATTTCTTTCCATTTGTTTCCAACAATTAAACCACCAATTACACAAGCAATCGGTGCTGATGCATGAGCAAACAAAGCCACTAAATATGCTCCACTCGCGAGCAAAGCTGTTGTTAAAATTAGGGACTCCATTTCGTGTTTACCACGTAATAGACGTAACACCCCTACCCCAAATGCCCAACCAATCCCGACAGCGACAACAATTTCATAGAGTAAAGCCTCTAATGTTGCTACTAACGAGAAATGTTCACCCTGTAAAACGTTGAGTAAAGTCATAAATAATGCAATACACATCGCATCATTAAATAGTGACTCACCTTCTAGCTTAACAATCAAATGATGTGGTGCACGTATCGAACTAAGCACACCTTTAATACCAATTGGGTCTGTTGCTCCTAAAGCTGCACCTAAAAGTAAAAGCACCAAAATTGGCACATGATATCCAACCAGTAGTTGGAACCCGTAGAGCAATCCACCAAATAAAACGGCGCAAATGACTAATGCAATGGTGGCCAAAATACTAATTTGCTTCCAGTAGCTTCTTAAATCAGAAATTTTAAATTTAAGTGCAGAGGAAGTTAGAATAAAACAGATGACACCATTAATTAAAAAATCATAAAAATCGATCTGGCGTACTACTTCCTCAATATGGTGGATATTGATGGTAATAAATTCGTTACCGTTTAAGAGGCTTGCACCCCATTGCAAGATAAAGACAAAAATTGCTGAGACCAGCGGTACACCAATAGCCTGTGGAAAGCCTAAAATGCGCTTATTAAAGATCGTGGTTGCTATTGATAATGCAAAAACCACTGTGAATGCTTGTAGTAGAAAAAAATTACCCATGAATACCCTTCTTCTGGGTCAACGACCAAATAAGAGAAACTTTGTTAGATCGACCAAACTTAATAAAAAAACTGGCATGAAGAATGCCATAATCATAAAAACAGAAATTAGGGCACAAGTTTAACGAATTGAATGAACAATCTATCACTCTGTTAAATTTCTTAACATTATTTATAGTTATAAGTTAAAGAAAAATGGATGAGCTTCTTAAATATATTTAACAAGACTCATCCTATAAAAGATTAAACTGGATTATTAAAAGTATCGCATTGGTTAATATCACCAGTTTTTAAACCAACCTGAAACCAGCGCATTCGCTGTTCACTACTACCATGAGTAAAGCTATCTGGAACAACCTGACCAGTAGAGCGCTTCTGTAAATAATCATCTCCAATTTTTTGAGCAGCATCCATCGCTTCTTCAATATCGCCTTGCTCTAAAAATTGAGTTCGCTGTTGATTATGACTCGCCCAAATTCCCGCTAAACAGTCAGCTTGTAATTCTTGACGAACAGATAATTGGTTACCTTCTGTTTGGCTTGCTTGCGCACGGGCTTGTTGTACTTGTGAAGAAATACCAAGCAAGGTTTGAACATGGTGTCCTACCTCATGTGCGACAACATACGCTTGGGCAAAATCCCCAGCTTGATCTTGCCTAGATAGTTCACTTTGATTTTGCTCACCAGAAATTCCCATTTGCTTACGCATATCTTTGAAAAATTCTGTATCGATATAAACCTTCTGGTCTGCCGGGCAATAAAATGGTCCCATGGCAGATTGAGCAGTACCACACCCAGACTGAATCATTCCACTAAACAACACTAATCTTGGCGGCGTATAGGTTTTACCTAACTGTTTAAATATAGGAGTCCACGTATCCTCTGTATCAGCCAAAACAGTTCCAACAAAATCAGAGGCTTCTTTTTGCTCGGCTGTTAAACTTTCCGGTGCAGTTGCATTTGACTGCTGTGATGCAGTGACCTGCTGAGTTGCCTGATAAGCTTGTTGTGGATCCACCCCAAAAAACTTCCACGCAACAAATGCAACAACCAAACCAATAATACTGATACCACCTGCTCTAGCACCGCCACCACCTCGGCGATCTTCAACATTGGTACTAATTCGACGACCTTTCCAGCGCATAATTTCCCTCTTCTTTTTAGAATGGCATCATGAACCCGATGCTTTTTTAGGCCACATTTTTTGTATTAAGCTTACGATTAATAGAACAATTGCACCAGCAACCAATCCTATTCCAAAGTTAATCAATGTTGGTGTTAAAGCACCAATGATATTTCCTACCGCTGGTATAGTTTCTACATGATCCACTGTACTTTCAGTCAGATGATGAAGTAATGGAATGGTATGGTTAATGATCCCTCCCCCTACCAAAAACATCGCAATAGTGCCCACGATCGAAAGTAATTTCATCAAAATAGGAGCAAAAGCTAATAGGCCTCGACCTATAGTCTGCTTAAAAGAAGCCGTTTGATTTGTTAAATATAATCCCAGATCATCAATCTTAACAATCATGGCAACCAAGCCATAAACACCAATCGTCATCACAATTGCAATAACACTTAGGACGCTTACCTTAGTCATTAAAGTAGCTGTAGCAACTGTACCGAGGGTAATTACGACAATTTCTGCAGATAAAATAAAGTCTGTCCGAACAGCACCTTTAATTTTATCTTTTTCAAATGTTGCTAAGTCTAATTCTTCGTTTTCAAGCTCTGCTTTGGCCTCCTCAGGAGTTGAGGACTTTTTATGCATAAAAGTATGAATAACTTTTTCCACACCTTCATAACATAAAAACAAACCACCTAGCATTAACAAAGGGTTAATGAGCCAAGGCGCAATCACACTAATTAATAGTGCTAAAGGTACTAAAATGAGTTTGTTAACAAATGAACCCTTCGCTACCTTCCAAACGATAGGTAATTCTCGGTCTGAGCGGACACCTGTAACTTGCTGAGCATTCAAGGCTAAATCATCACCTAAAACTCCGGCAGTTTTCTTTGCTGCCATTTTACTCATTAAAGCAACATCATCTAAAATCGTTGCAATATCATCTAATAGTAAAAGTAAGCCACTTGCCATTTCTTATCCAAGTTTGTATTTATTGAGACTATTGTAAGATGATTTTTTTTAATTTCTGTAATTTTACTGAATAAATTCACAATATTATTTTAAGAAAAGTTTACCCAATCGCTGACGAATTTTTTTTATTTCCCGTACAATAATGCCAATCTTTTATATTGCAGGGCTTACTACCCCTGATTAAGCCAATAAGACAGTGGAATAAATAATGAGTAATGTTGATCAGCGTCCAATTATTTTGACAGGCGACCGCCCAACCGGACAACTTCATCTTGGGCATTTTGTCGGTTCTTTGCGTTCTCGTGTAGGTTTACAGGACAGCCATCATCAACATCTCTTATTAGCAGATGCACAAGCATTAACAGACAATGCAGATAATCCAGATAAAGTCCGTCGCAATATTTTGGAAGTTGCTCTAGATTATTTAGCTGTAGGCATTGATCCAACGAAAACCACGATTTGCGTACAATCATGCTTGCCAGCACTTAATGAGCTCACCATGCTCTATCTTAACTTCGTGACGGTTGCACGCTTAGAACGTAACCCGACCATTAAGTCTGAAATTCAAATGCGCGGTTTCGAGCGTGACATTCCTGCTGGTTTCCTCTGCTACCCTGTTGCACAAGCTGCTGACATTACTGCTTTTAAAGCAACTGTTGTTCCAGTGGGTGAAGATCAGATTCCAATGATTGAACAAACCAATGAAATTGTACGTCGGATAAATCGTCAAATTGGCCAAGATCTTTTACCAGAATGTAAAGCTTTACTTTCAAATATGGCACGTTTACCTGGTTTTGATGGTAAGGCAAAAATGTCTAAATCATTAGGTAATACCATTGTTTTAAATGCTTCTGATAAAGACATTAAAAAAGCTGTAAACGCAATGTATACCGACCCAAATCATCTTCGTATTGAAGATCCAGGTCAGGTTGAAGGAAACATTGTATTTACTTATTTAGACGCATTTGATCCAAATAAAGAAGAAGTTGAAGAATTAAAAGCGCATTATCGTCGCGGTGGTCTAGGCGATGGAACTGTTAAAAAACGCCTTGAAGGTGTTTTGAAAGAATTGATCAGCCCTATCCGCGAACGTCGTGAAGAACTTGCTAAAGATCCTGACTACATTATGGATGTTTTACGCCAAGGTACAGATAAATGTCGTCTCATTACTCAACAAACCTTAGATGAAGTTAAAGACGGTTTAGGATTATTTAAATTCTAATTCTCTTAAAAACTTAAAGCCCTTCGGGGCTTTTTTTGGCTTATAAGGCTCACTTTTTTAGAATTACTAATGTATCCACTGTCATTCACATGCTTTTACCCTATTAACGTGAAGTAACACTTATTAACGCTAATAGCGATGAAGAATTTCTTAACTATCTCTATTATTCACTATGTAGGTTATTTCGTATGAACCTCACGACATTTCTCCTTAAACCGAAACTGTTTTTACAGATTCGTTGTTCTACGCAATGATCACCCCAATCATTGCGTATTTTTTTGCTTAAATATTTTGTCTTCTTTAGAGATATTATCTTCTTGATTCTTTATTTTTAATTCAATAGATAAAAAAACACCGCATCATTTTCAAATGCGGTGCTTTTTAAGATTCAGAATAAAGCGATTAAGCTAAACCTTTCTCTTTTAAAACTTGCAACATTGTTGAACCAAGTTCAGCAGGGCTACGAGTGTAAGCCATTCCCGCACGTTCAAATGCAGCGAATTTCTCTTCAGCAGTACCTTGACCACCAGAAATGATCGCACCAGCGTGACCCATACGCTTACCTTTAGGTGCAGTTACACCAGCAATGTAACCTACTACAGGCTTAGTCACGTTAGATTTGATGAATTCAGCAGCTTCTTCTTCCGCTGTACCACCGATCTCACCGATCATGATGATAGCATCAGTATCTGGATCGTCTTGGAACAATTGAAGAGCTTCGATTTGGTTCATACCTGGGATTGGGTCACCACCAATACCGATACAAGTAGACTGACCTAAACCAAGCTTAGTTGTTTGAGCAACAGCTTCATAAGTCAATGTACCTGAACGTGAGATGATACCAATACGACCTGGTTGATGAATGTGACCAGGCATAATACCAATCTTACATTCACCCGGAGTGATCACGCCTGGGCAGTTAGGGCCAACTAAACGAGTACCGTTACCGTTAGTTTCTAAGTAGCGTTTTGCTTTAAGCATGTCAATTGTTGGAACACCTTCAGTGATCACAACGATTAGACCAACACCTGAATCAACCGCTTCAACGATAGAGTCTAAAACGAATGGAGCTGGAACATAGATAACAGATGCATCTGCATTTGTTTCACGTACAGCTTCTTTCATTGTGTTGAATACTGGCAAGTCAAGGTGAGTTGTACCACCTTTACCTGGAGTAACACCACCAACAACTTTTGTACCGTAGTCTAAAGCTTGTGCAGAGTGGAATGTACCGTTTTTACCAGTAAAACCTTGTACCAATACTTTAGTGTCTTTATTAATTAATACGCTCATGATTGATACTCCCCTTACGCTTTAACTGCAGCTACAACTTTTTCTGCGGCATCAGACAAGCCGTTCGCAGAAATTAATTTCAAACCAGATTCATCAAGTAATTTAGCACCTAATTCAGCGTTGTTACCTTCTAAACGAACAACAACTGGAACAGTTACGTTTACTTCTTGAACCGCTGCAATAATCGCTTCAGCAATCATGTCACAACGTACGATACCACCAAAGATGTTAATTAAAACACCTTGTACAGATGTATCAGCAAGGATGATTTTGAACGCTTCGATTACACGTTCTTTAGTCGCGCCGCCACCAACGTCAAGGAAGTTTGCAGGTTGACCACCATAAAGTTTAATGATGTCCATAGTTGCCATTGCAAGACCAGCACCGTTAACCATACAACCAATGTTACCTTCTAAAGCAACATAGTTAAGATCAAATTCAGATGCTTTTAATTCACGCTCATTCTCTTGAGACTTGTCACGTAAAGCAGCAACTTTAGGTAAACGGTAAAGCGCGTTAGAGTCGATACCAACTTTTGCATCTACACATAAAATATCGCCATTTTCACGAACTGAAAGTGGGTTAATTTCGAATAATGCAAAGTCATTTTCAACAAATGCTTGGTAAGCAGCAGCCATAATTTTAACAAACTGGCTGATTTGCTTGTCTTTCAAACCTAATGCAAACGCAACTTCACGCGCTTGGAATGGTTGTAAGCCAACTAATGGATCAACTTCAACTTTGATAATTTTTTCTGGAGTTTCTTCTGCAACTTTCTCGATTTCTACACCACCTTCTGTAGAAGCCATGAAAGTAATACGACGGCTAGAACGGTCTACAACCGCACCCAAGTAAAGCTCGCGCTCAACTGGGTATACGTCTTCAGCAACAATAATGCTGTTTACAGGTTGACCATTTGCATCAGTTTGATACGTTACAAGACGAGTACCAATAATGTTGTTTGCAAATTCGATAACATCTTCTTTAGATTTTGCAACTTTAACGCCACCAGCCTTACCGCGACCACCAGCATGAACTTGCGCTTTCATTACCGCGAATTTACCACCAAGCTGTTCGAATGCAGCAACTGCTTCGTCTGCATTGGTTGCCAAGATACCTTCTTGTACCGGCATACCATATTCTTTCAATAACGCTTTAGCTTGATACTCATGTAAGTTCATTTAGTTACCTACTTAACTTTGTTTGTTGTCTTCAATTTGCGCAACATTCTCATGTTGTATATGCAAATTGCTGTCTACCTCTATCACCTTGATGTTTTTTTAATCACACCATCAAATGTGAAAAAGAGCGGAGAACCGCTCTTTATTTTATTTACGCTTACGTTGAATCGCGTGAATTGCACGACCATCTACAGCAAGTGCAGCTTCATGAACAACTTCAGAGAATGTTGGATGACCAAATGTCATTAACTGAAGGTCTTCAACAGAAGATACAAATTCAAGTGCGATCATACCTTGATGTACGATATCAGATGCAGCAGGTCCAATGACATGCATACCTAATAAACGGTCAGTTTTTGCATCAGCAACAAACTTAACGAAACCTGCACCTTCACCCGCAGCTAAAGCACGACCATTTACAGCAAAACCGAATTGACCAGTTTTAACTTCATGACCTTTTTCTTTAGCTTGTTCTTCAGTTAAACCAACCCATGCCGCTTCCGGATGTGTATAGATAACAGAAATGATTGTGTCATAGTTCACTTGAGCTGCATGACCGTGGATACGCTCAACAGCCATTACACCTTCTTCCATTGCTTTATGAGCAAGCATTGGACCACGAACCAAGTCACCAATTGCATATACACCTTCTACAGAAGTTGCACAGTAATCATTAACTTCAACTAGACCACGTTCAGTCAATTTAATGCCTGAATCATCTGCCAATAAACCTTCTGCATAAGCTTTGCGGCCTACACAAACGATTAATTTGTCAAAAGTCTGAGTTTTTTCTTCGCCACCTTGAGTGTATTTAACAGTCACTTCACGACCATTAACTTCAGTACCAGCAACTTTAGCGCCAATACGAATATCAAGACCTTGCTTAGTTAAAAGTTTTTGGTAGTCTTTTGCCAAAGCTTTATCAGCCATTGGTAAAAATGCATCCATTGCTTCAAATACAACAACTTCAGAACCAAGACGACGCCAAACAGAACCAAGCTCTAAACCAATTACACCAGCACCAATAACACCTAAACGTTTAGGTACTTCTGGGAAGTTTAATGCGCCAGTTGAATCAACAATAATATCTTGATCTACAGGAGCTACTGGAATATTTACAGGTACAGAACCAGACGCAAGAATCACGTATTTAGGTTCTAAAACTTGAGTTTCACCTTCATGTGAAACAAACTCAACTTTTTTACCAGCAAGTAATTTACCAGTACCTTTTAACCACTCAATACCATTGCCTTTAAGCAATTGATCGATACCACCAGTTAATTGGTCAACAATTTTGTCTTTACGAGCAAGAAGCTTAGCAAGATCAAAATTCACTTCACCTGTAGTAATACCGTGATCAGCTAAATGATGCACTGTATCTTCATAACGATGTGAAGAGTCAAGTAATGCTTTAGAAGGAATACAACCTACGTTTAAGCATGTACCACCTAAAGATGGCTTACCGTTGTGAATACGTTTTTCGATACAAGCGACTTTAAAACCTAGTTGAGCAGCACGAATTGCAGCTTCATAACCACCAGGACCACCGCCAATAACAACAAGATCAAATTGTTGAGACATTGTTTATCTCCATGGTCCGAGATAGAGGATCACTCTATCTCGGTAATATTATTCGAAGAAATTAAAGATCAAGGATGAGTTTAGCTGGTTCTTCTAACAATTCTTTGATTGCTACCAAGAAACCTACTGCTTCTTTACCATCGATCATACGGTGGTCATAAGAAAGCGCTAAATACATCATTGGCAAGATTTCAACTTGACCATTTACTGCCATAGGACGCTCTTGGATTTTGTGCATACCCAAGATACCAGTTTGTGGCTGATTCAAAATTGGAGTTGAAAGTAATGAACCGAAAGTACCACCGTTAGTGATAGTGAAAGTACCACCAGTCATTTCTTCGATAGATAATTTACCATCACGTGCTTTAGCAGCATAAGCACCAATACCTGCTTCAACTTCTGCATAGCTCATACGATCAGTATCACGTAATACTGGAACAACAAGACCACGATCAGAAGATACTGCAACACCGATGTCATAGTAACCATGATAAACAATATCATCGCCATCAATTGAAGCATTTACCGCAGGATAGCGCTTAAGTGCTTCAGTTACAGCTTTAACAAAGAATGACATGAAGCCTAAACGAGCACCATGGCGCTTTTCAAACGCATCTTTATATTGCTTACGCAATTCCATGATTGGCTTCATGTTAACTTCGTTAAATGTAGTTAACATTGCAGTTTCTTGAGTTGCAGAAAGAAGGCGCTCAGCTACACGCTTACGTAAACGAGTCATTGGAACGCGTTTTTCGATACGCTCACCAACAGCTACGCTTAACGGAGTAACGTTAGCAGCTGGTTTAGCTTGATGGTTTGTCACATCTTCTTTCGTGATACGACCACCACGACCAGTACCTTGTACGTCAGCAGCAGCAATACCAGTTTCAGACAAAGCTTTACGAACTGCAGGAGCTTGACCAGATACAGCTTCAGTGCGCTCAACAACAGGAGCTGCACCAGCTTGAGTTTGAGCAACTGCTTGCTCTACTGCAGGAGCAGCCGCTGCACCAGCACCAGCTTCAAACTGAGCAATTACTTCGTCAGAAAGAACTGTATCGCCTTCACCTTTAATGATTGCAACTAAGCTACCATCTGCAGGAGCAACCACTTCTAAAACAACTTTGTCGGTTTCAATATCACAGATTACTTCATCACGTGATACAGGTTCACCCACCTTTTTGTGCCAAGTTGCGATGGTTCCATCTGCAACTGACTCTGGGAATACCGGTGCTTTAATTTCGGTTGCCATTATTGAGAATCTCCTGATTGTTCAGCTTCGAGTGCCAATGCATCATTAATTAGCTGAGCTTGTTGTTTTGCATGCAAGTACGGTGAGCCACAAGCTGGTGCAGCAGAAGCTTCACGACCTGCAAAACTGATACGGATTTGTTTGCCAGATTTTAAGATATCGTCGTATAAACGCGGTGCGATAAATAACCAAGCGCCTTGGTTCTTCGGCTCTTCTTGGGTCCAAACAAGTTCTTTCACGTTTGGATATGCAGCCAAGATTTCCGCAAGACGTTGTTCTGGATATGGATATAACTGTTCAATACGTACGATTGCAACGTTAGTTAAGTTTTGTTCACGACGTTTTTCAAGTAAGTCGTAATAAACTTTACCACCACAAAGTACAAGACGAGTTACATCAGACTTGTTAATTTGATCAACTTCATCAATTACAGTCTGGAATGAACCATTTGCAAGCTCTTCTAAAGTAGAAGTCGCAAGTTTATGACGAAGTAAAGATTTCGGTGACATTACAATCAACGGCTTACGAATTGGGCGTACAGCTTGACGACGTAATGCATGGAAAATCTGTGCAGGTGTCGTTGGAGTGATCACTTGCATGTTATCTTCAGCACATAACTGTAAGAAACGTTCTAAACGAGCTGATGAGTGCTCTGGACCTTGACCTTCGAAACCGTGTGGTAACAACATTGTTAAACCACAAACTCGTTCCCACTTAGTCTCGCCAGAAGCAATAAACTGGTCAATTACAACCTGAGCACAGTTTACGAAGTCGCCAAATTGCGCTTCCCAAATGATTAAGCTCTTAGGAATTGTAGTTGCATAACCATATTCAAATGCAAGAACAGCTTCTTCAGATAATAAAGAATCATAAATTGCAAAACGAGACTGGTTTTCTTTGACATTGCAAAGTGGAATATATGTTGATCCATCTACTTGGTTATGCAATTTTGCATGACGGTGTGAGAATGTACCACGCCCAACGTCTTCACCAGTAATACGAACAAGGTAATCTTCATCAATCAAGGTTGCGTAAGCTAAAGTTTCAGCAGCACCCCAGTTCAATGCAGTTTCACCAGTTTGCATTTTCACACGATCTTCAATAACTTTTTGCACTTGACGCTGCATAACAAATCCTTCCGGAAGTTTGCTCATGCCCTCGCCTAATTCTTTTAAGCGATTTAAGTCAAATGAAGTGTCCCAATCGTCTGTATAGTCATGGCCCAAATAAGGCGTCCAATCAACAAACATTTTTGTATTTGGTTCAAGTACTAAAGCGTTTGCAACATGGTTTCCGGCTTCTAAATCTGCACGGTAATCTTCAACCATTTGGTCTGCTTCAGCACGATCAATTACTTTGTTTTGAACAAGCTGATCTGCATATAGTGTACGAGTTGTTGCTTTTTTAGCAATCACTTGATACATCAATGGTTGTGTACCAGATGGCTCATCTGCTTCGTTATGACCACGACGACGGTAACAGAACAAGTCAAGCACAACATCTTTACGGAATTCGTGACGGAAATCATGTGCTAATTGAGTAGCAAAGATTACTGCTTCAGGATCATCGCCATTCACATGGAAGATTGGCGTCTGAATCATTTTTGCAACGTCAGTACAATATTCAGTAGAACGCGCATCACGTGGATCAGAAGTTGTAAAACCAACTTGGTTGTTCACGATAATGTGTACAGTACCACCAACCGTATAGCCACGAGTTTGTGACATCTGGAAGGTTTCCATGTTCACACCTTGACCTGCAAATGCAGCATCACCATGAACAATTACTGGCAATACATCGTCACCGCCGATGTCTCTACGACGCACTTGACGTGCACGTACAGAACCTTCAACTACAGGACCAACGATTTCCAAGTGAGATGGGTTAAATGCTAATGCCAAGTGAACTTCGCCACCAGGAGTCATTACATTACTTGAGAAACCTTGATGGTATTTAACGTCACCAGAACCTTTCTTATGAATAGCTTTACCTTCAAACTCGCCAAACAAGTCTGCAGGGTTTTTACCCATAATATTAACAAGAAGGTTTAAACGGCCACGGTGTGGCATACCAATAACAACTTCTTTACAACCAACAGTACCAGCACGTTGAATGATTTCATTCACCATAGGAATAAAAGATTCACCACCTTCCACACCAAAGCGTTTAGCACCAACGTATTTATTACCTAGGTATTTTTCAAGCCCTTCTGCAGCGGTTAAACGCTCCAAGAACCCTTTCTTTTGATCATTTGTAAAATTAAGCTGACCACGAACACTTTCAAGACGTTGCTGAATCCAACGCTTTTCTTTTGTGTCCACGATATGCATATATTCAACACCGATTGAACCACAATAGATTGCTTCCATTGCTTCAATCATTTCACCAAGCGTTGCTTCGCTTTTGCCAATCTCAAGATTGCCTGTGTTGAATACTGTGTCTAAATCTGATTTGGTTAAACCATGTGCTGAAAGTTCTAAATCAGGAATATCTTCACGCTTAGCAAGACCTAATGGATCTAATTTAGCTTTTTGATGTCCGCGATTACGATAAGCAGCAATAAGTTGTAAAACGCCAATTTGACGACGTTCATGCTCAGTACTTACCGTACTTTGTACAACAGGTTGAACACGATTAGCATTACGTCCTAGTAATAGGAATTGCTCACGCACAGCGCCGTGTGGTTGGTCACCCTTTGGATATTTATCGAAATATTGGCGCCAGTCCTCAGCTACAGAGGTTGGGGAAGACAGGTACTGCTCGTAAAGTTCTTCAATATACGCTGCACTATCAGCGGAAAGTTCAGTGTCAAGACGCAATGCGTCAGCAACTTCTTGCATTTGTGGACCCATTTCCTATTGCAAAAAATATTACAGGCTGCCTTTTAAGCACACCCATGATGCATAATGCCGAATTGGTAAAAAAGGCATTACTTACCCAACAGGTCTTTACGACCATGGGGCGTCATACTACCTAGAGAGGAACTCCATAGGTAATTAATGAATCACAACACCCTCAATGGCATCATCACTCACCTTATACTCGATTAAAACCGAGCAATTTTTTGCAAATCTTTTTAGAAAAATTAACTTTAAAATTAACTTTTCTAAAATGACTTTAACCATAAAAATTAAGCACAGATCTAAGATCGTGCTATTTAAATTAATTCCACTAGTATACGCTTTTTTTACCTATAACTTTGTGGCAAATCGTATCATGTTCTTAACGAACGATTGATTTTTTTGACACATACCACCTATAAATTGGCGAAATACATATGCGATTTTATCTTTTAATATATGGTGCAATATATAAAAACCTCATCTTTTTCGACCAAAGTCTAAAGTTTACATTATAAAGTTAAAAAAAAACGCACATCAAGGATGTGCGCTCTCTATTTGTGCAGAATTAACCCGCTTGATCTAATAGCATATTACGGATGTGACCGATTGCTTTTGTAGGATTTAGACCTTTAGGACATACTGACACACAGTTCATAATACCTTTACAACGGAACAAACTGAATGGATCGTCAAGACGAGACAAACGGTCTGCAGTAGCAGTATCACGAGAATCAATAATAAAACGGTATGCATTCAACAATGCTGAAGGACCCAAGAACTTGTCAGGGTTCCACCAGAATGATGGACATGAAGTTGAACAACATGCACAAAGAATACATTCATACAAACCGTTTAAGTGTTCACGCTCTTCTGGAGATTGTAAACGCTCTTTAGGTGGAGCTGGTTGGTTATTAATCAAGAATGGCTGAATCTTGTCATACTGATCATAGAATTGGTTCATATCAACAACCAAATCTTTAACTACCGGCAAACCTGGTAATGGACGAATTACGATTTTCTCTGGTAAATCATTTAGGTTTTCTAAACAAGCCAAACCATTTTTACCATTGATATTCACACCATCCGAACCACAAATACCTTCACGGCAAGAACGACGGAATGTTAACGTTTCGTCTTGAACTTTCAATGCAAGCAATGCATCAAGCAACATACGGTGCTTATCAGTCAATTCAAGCTTAAAAGTTTGCATGTACGGCGCTTTATCCTTATCAGGATCATAGCGGTAGATTTCGAATGTACGAGTACCTCTACTCATCTTTATACTCCCGATTAGAATGTACGTGGTGCTGGCGGAATTGCATCAACAGTCAACGGTTTGAAGCGCACTGGCTTATATTCCAAACGGTTATCTGATGAATACCATAACGTATGTTTCATCCACTCATCATCACGGCGACCGTATGAATAAGTTGGGTGATCAGCTGGTAATTCATAATCAACTACAGTATGCGCACCACGACACTCTTTACGTGCAGCAGCTGAAATCAGAGTTGCTTTTGCAACTTCATACAAGTTTTCAACTTCAAGTGCTTCAACACGCGCAGTATTAAATACTCTAGATTTATCTTTCAAGTGGATATTACGCACACGTGGCTCAAGAGCAAGAATCTCTTTTACACCTTTATCAAGCAAAGCTTGGGTACGGAATACACCAGCGTGATCTTGAACGATATCACGAATTGCATCAGCAACTTCTTGAGCATTCTCACCAGCAGTTGAGTCATCCAACTTACGTACACGAGCTAGTGTTTGCCCTAATACGTCTGTTGGAAGTGGTGCATATTCATCACCATGATGCTTAGTTACGTAATCGATAATGTGCTCACCAGCAGCTTTACCAAATACAACCAAGTCAAGAAGTGAGTTAGTACCTAAACGGTTTGCACCATGTACAGATACACAAGAACATTCACCAATTGCATAGAAACCTTTTACAGGTTTAGTGTAGTTATCTGTACCCACTTCAGGCAAACATACCTGACCATGCATATTCGTAGGAATACCCCCCATTTGATAATGGATTGTTGGTACTACAGGAATTGCTTCTTTTGTAATATCAACGTTCGCGAATTTTTTACCAATCTCAAATACAGATGGTAAACGCTTCATGATTGTTTCAGCGCCTAAGTGAGTCATATCAAGTAAGATATAATCACCTTTTGGACCACAACCACGACCTTCTTTAATTTCTTGGTCCATAGAACGTGAAACGAAGTCACGTGGAGCCAAGTCTTTTAAAGTCGGTGCATAACGTTCCATGAACGGTTCGCCGTCTTTATTACGAAGGATTGCACCCTCACCACGACAACCTTCAGTCAGCAATACACCAGCGCCCGCAACACCCGTTGGGTGGAACTGCCAGAACTCCATATCTTGCAATGGAATACCAGCACGAGCAGCCATACCAAGACCGTCACCAGTGTTGATATAAGCATTCGTTGATGCACGATAAACACGACCAGCACCACCAGTAGCAAATAATGTCGCTTTTGCTTGGAATACTGAAATGTTACCAGTTTCTTGGTCAATCGCTGTTACACCAAGAACATCACCAGCTTCGTTACGGATCAAATCAAGAGCGATCCACTCAACGAAGAACTGAGTACCCATTTTCACGTTGCTTTGATAAAGCGTGTGCAATAATGCATGACCTGTACGGTCCGCAGCTGCACAAGCACGTGGAACTGGCTTATCACCATAGTTAGCAGAGTGACCACCGAACGGGCGTTGGTAAATTGTACCATCAGCGTTACGGTCAAACGGCATACCCATGTGTTCAAGTTCATACACAACTTTTGGCGCTTCACGACACATAAATTCAATTGCGTCTTGGTCACCTAACCAGTCAGAACCTTTTACCGTATCGTAAAAATGGAAATGCCAGTTATCTTCTTGCATATTACCTAACGACGCACCGATACCACCTTGAGCAGCTACAGTGTGCGAACGTGTCGGGAAAACTTTAGTGAGTACTGCAACCTTCAAACCTGCTTGAGCAAGTTGGTAAGATGCACGCATACCAGAACCACCACCACCAACGATAACTGCATCGAAAGTGAGGTTTTGAATATTTGAATAATCTTCTTTAGGGGTTATCGCGCCCATGATGTCTTCCTATCAATTCGCCCAGAAAATCTGGATACCCCAGATTGCGTACACAAACACTGCAATAATGACAGCCGTCGTCAGTACAAGGCGTAAACCTTTCGCTGAAGGACCCATTTGACGAGTAGTGACATAGTCAGTAAAAACTTGCCACATACCAATCCATGCGTGTGCGATAAGCGATAAAATTGCCAACAAAGAAAAAATCTTCATTGGTAATGTCATCATAAAACCAGCCCACTGTTGATAGTCAAACCCGCCTTTGCAGAGAATCCAACCTAAAAGAACAACAGTATAAGCTGCTAATACAACCGCACTTACACGCTGGATAAACCAATCACGAGAACCCGAACCAGTTAAACCTGTAGCACTTTTCATTAGAACATAATCCATACAAAGGCTGCGATAATAGCTACCACAGACAAGATCAATGAAATTGTCGCTGCAATACGACCACTTTGCAGTTCTTCAGCAAAACCCAAGTCTGCAAGTAAGTGCTTAACTCCAGAAATAAAATGGAATAATAAGCCGGCTACAAATACCCAAACGATAAAACGTACAAAGATATTTCCAAACACGACATTTTTAACGTAGTCAAATCCTTCTGGTGAAGATAATGATTTATCTAGAATCCATAAGAGAACTGGTACTAATAAGAAAACGATGACACCTGATAAACGGTGTAAAATTGATGCAATAGCCACGGGTGAGCGTAAATTTACCGCTAACACCTGACCCATGGACAAATTGACAGGTCTGTTGCTTTTCACAGCGGGCATCCTGTAGGTAGAAACTCCGACCGGAGTTTGTTGAATTAATTCCAAGGAAAGCTGGCATTGTTAGGCAAGCACAGCTCATGCCTAACCTATAAACGACACTGAATTATAAAACGCGAAGTATCAAAATACAAACAATCCACTTTCCCATTTAAGTAAAAAACAATTAAATAAGAATCATTCACAATGATATCACCCTATTAACCCTACAAAAAAGGTATACATAGCTCTATCATGTTGTTGTTTAAAATAACTTTTTATTTAATTTCATTTTTTCTGAAATTTCTTTTAAATAAGTGAGTTTTAGACTAAAGATAAAGTTATAAATTCATCATATAAATAGAAAAATGTTAGTAACACCTCATATTTTCAATATAAAGCTGTAATTCAAATAAGTGAACGTACTTACATTGGACCCAAATCAGCCAATCTAAAACACGTTTGAGAAAGCAATTTTTATTGGAAACAAGAGTTTTTATTATTCTAATGCAGTTCAATTAGCTATTTTTTATACAATTAAACTTAAAAAAACATCAATATTCTTTGTTACAACTCAATAAAAATAGAGTTTTTTTTGATTAGCAATTTGAAATTACACCATGAGTTTTATGATTTTTTTAATTGGATTGGCATTTTCTACCGACTTGTCATTTCTAATTTTAATTTAAAGATTTGCTTACAATTGTACTCATACTTCATTTTTTTTCTGCACGTTCTTGTTGAATTGACTTATTATACGATCCCGATGCAGTGATTTTACTGACTTTTTTTGCTCGGGTCTTGATGACTAACTCTCTGTGGGATCGTCATTTTTTATCCATAAGTATAATTGACAAAATTTCAGTACTCACTAATCTTATAGCAAATTTTGACAGCGTCTGATTCGCACATGAGAACATTAGGATTTCGGGTCAGATCAACATTCACCAGGACAGGAGATCTATTGAATGTCTGAAGCAAATGGCAAAAAAGCCGTATTACATCTTGATGGCAAAGAAATTGGATTACCAATCTACAGTGGCACTTTAGGTCCAGATGTAATTGATGTCAGCAGCATATTGAAAGAAGGTCATTTTACTTTCGATCCTGGTTTTATGGCGACAGCTGCATGCGAGTCTAAAATTACGTTCATTGATGGTGACAAAGGTATTTTATTACACCGCGGTTACCCAATTGATCAGTTAGCAACTCAAGCAGACTACCTTGAAACTTGCTACTTGCTATTAAATGGCGAGCTTCCAACTGCTGAACAAAAAACAGAATTTGATGCTAAAGTTCGTGCTCACACTATGGTTCACGATCAAGTTAGCCGTTTCTTCAATGGTTTCCGTCGTGATGCTCACCCAATGGCAATCATGGTTGGTGTTGTTGGTGCATTATCTGCGTTCTATCACAACAACCTTGACATTGAAGACATCAATCACCGTGAAATCACTGCGATTCGTCTCATTGCAAAAATTCCAACACTTGCTGCTTGGAGTTACAAATATACAGTAGGTCAACCATTCATCTATCCACGTAATGACTTAAATTACGCGGAAAACTTCTTGCACATGATGTTTGCTACTCCTGCTGACCGTGATTACAAAGTAAATCCTGTTCTTGCTCGCGCGATGGATCGTATCTTCACGCTTCATGCTGATCACGAACAAAATGCTTCGACATCTACAGTACGTCTTGCCGGCTCTACTGGTGCAAACCCTTATGCATGTATCTCTTCAGGTATTTCTGCGCTTTGGGGACCGGCTCACGGTGGTGCAAACGAAGCTGTACTTAAAATGCTTGATGAAATCGGTAGTGTAGAAAACGTTGCCGAGTTCATGGAAAAAGTAAAACGTAAAGAAGTTAAACTCATGGGCTTCGGTCACCGTGTGTACAAAAACTTCGACCCACGTGCAAAAGTCATGAAACAAACTTGTGACGAAGTTCTTGAAGCATTAAATATCAATGATCCTCAATTAGCGCTTGCTATGGAACTTGAGCGTATTGCATTGAACGACCCGTACTTCGTTGAACGTAAACTTTACCCTAACGTAGATTTCTACTCAGGTATCATCCTTAAAGCGATTGGTATCCCAACAGAAATGTTTACGGTAATCTTTGCACTTGCACGTACAGTAGGTTGGATCAGCCACTGGTTAGAAATGCACAGCGCACCTTACAAAATCGGTCGTCCTCGCCAGCTTTATACTGGCCCGACTCAACGCGATATCAAACGTTAATATTCGAAAGAAAATTAGTGATAAAAAAGCTGCCTTCTGGCAGCTTTTTTTATTGAGTTATCTTCAATTCAATCTACAAACTTATTCTTCATCAAACACACTTAATAAGTGATGACTAATTCCATCAGCTCTCAACCAAGCTAACTCATAACTCGCTTTAGCTAAAGCTAAAACGCGCCTTTCGAATTCAACCCATATTGTTTTGACTTGAGACTCTGAAATACCCAAACCACTTTCTGTTGCCAGATGCTTATTTTTTTCACATATTTTTAAAGCGTGATAGAGCTTACGACCTTTGCTCGCCCCTTCCATCAGCCGAACACGTTTACTTAAAATAAATCCTTCTACATGCTGCAAGTTTGCATGAGGTAACATGGGCACTAGAATTTGATTCAATTGATCATCTAAACGCTTCCATACAGCCAAACGTTGCTCTGCTGTATAAGTATTCCATTGAATCACTTCATGGTTAAAACGACGACAACCACGGCAAACCTGATCACCAAAAACTGTTGAACAACGCCCTGCACATGGGGTGAGAGAGAGCGTTCGATGATCACTACTCAAAACAGACTCCTTAAATAAACCATATACTTTTTATGGTTTTCTCGCTTATTACAAATTTTCGCGCTAAAATGTGCGCCTTAAATTTCTATCTTAATACATTTGGAGTTTTCCATGAACGCTACTGTAGAACAGCTTGCACCTGTAGAACAGCAAGCGACCGCAGATTGGGTTGTTGCCGCACTATATCAATTTAAAGAAGTTCAAGATCCTACAGATCTTCAGCAACGTCTATTAAACTTAGTGAAAACAATTAATCTGTGTGGAACACTAATTGTAGCAGGTGAAGGAATTAATGGTACTGTGGCGGGCGACCGTGTAGCAATTGATAGTCTTTATCAATTTTTGCTCAATGAAGGTTTTGCCTCTATGGAATATAAGGAGTCTTTTAGCTCCGACAAACCTTTCCGTAAAATGAAAATTAAACTTAAAGAAGAAATTGTGACTTTAGGTGTTGAAGTTAAACCCCGCGACTTAGTGGGCCATTATCTTGATCCAAAAGAATGGAATGATTTAATTGCACGTGATGATGTAATTTTAATTGATACGCGTAATGATTACGAATATAAGGCGGGTACTTTCAAAGGTGCAATCGACCCTAAAACTGAGACTTTCCGTGAGTTCCCAGAATATGTTAAAAAAGAGCTAGAGCAACATAAAGATAAAAAAATTGCGATGTTCTGTACAGGCGGTATTCGCTGTGAAAAATCAACTTCTTTACTTCTTCAAGAAGGATTTACAGAGGTTTACCATCTTAAAGGCGGTATTCTTAAATATTTAGAAGAAACCCCCGCTGATGAAAGCTTATGGGAAGGCGAATGTTTCGTATTTGACGGACGTACTGCCGTAACTCATGGTGTTGAAGAAGGCGTAAATATTAAATGTCATGCTTGTGGCTGGCCGCTAACTCCAGAAGAATCTGCTTTACCAAGCTATGAACATGGTGTTTCTTGCGTGTATTGCATCGACAAGACAACTGAAAAACAAAAAGCTGGTTTCCGTATGCGCCAGTCACAAATTGCAGCTGCAAAACGTAAACGTTTATAAATCACTAGAACTATTTTTCAGAAGGCATTTAGATTTCTAAGTGCCTTTTTAACTTTATATAATTAAATTTTTCCAAATAAAAAACGCCCTAGAAAGGACGTTATTTACATAATTTTTTAAAGTTTAATTTGGCGTATGATACATCAAGTATAATTCATTCAAATTATCTGGAATTTCTTCTGCCAGTTCATCCATTAGCTGTCCATTACGACGGAAAGATTCCATCTGCGGATCTTCTTCATCAATTCCACTAAATACCATCATTGGTAAAGTTAAATCAATTAATTGTTCTTCATATTCAGGGGCAAACCATGCCTCTTCATTTAAGAACATTGCATCAACAAATCCCACACTCCAGTCGCCTAAGCTAGATTCAACATCAGCTTCTTCAACTTCAAATGGAAATGCAATTCCATTTTCATTTGCTAAATCTTGTCGAATTGACTCTAACCACGCCTTGATTTGCTGAATAATTTCAGCAGGCACCTTTTTATGGTTATTATCAAACAGCTCATCTAACCAACGGTCAAACTGAGGGCCTACTGCAATTGCACTCAGAAAACCATGAGTTGCAGCGAAATCTAGACCATACTCATTGTGGTCTCCATCTAGATATTCACTTAATTGGTCTAAATCTAACGCACTCATTGTGTTACCTGACTATAAAAAAGAAATCTACGATAGCATAGCATTTAAGCTGACGATGCCCTATTCAGATTTGATTAGTCTTCATCATCAAGATCATCATCGTCTAAATCATAATCAAAATCCTTCAACTCACGCTCTAAACGGCGTTGAGCTAATAGATCATCAATTAATCTACGTTTTTCTAATGATTCTTTCGCAGTGATTTTGCCTGATGACTCATCAAAACCGACATCATCATCATCACCGTAGCTATCATCTAGTTCAAAATCTGTAGAAGACACTAAAACTACCTCTAATGAAAAAATGTGAATGGGTCTAGCCGCTATTTATCTCTCTTACAGAATCATGTCAAGTTTTATTTATATTTTTTTCATTAAACTGCATATTTGTACTTTTTTTCACCCAAAAAATTGTGTATTTATAAAACTGAACTATTTTTATGACCAAGAAAAAATTCTATGATCTTTTCCATAATCTAAGCTTGAAAAAAATGAATTTAACCCAATATCCAAAAAACAGACGTGAATTCAAAGATATTTTTTATTTAACGGTTACCGATCAAATCCAAAATATTTCAAGCAAATTGTGCTATCATGCACGGTTTTTCACTGCCACAGATTCAACGAAGAGTAAGCAAAGATGAGCGATATGCATTCCCCTACTTCTCAAGTAGCGGCTCTGATTAGCCGAGGCAAAGAACAAGGTTACTTAACTTACGCTGAGGTTAACGATCATCTGCCGGACTCGATTACTGAAAGCGAACAGATTGAAGACATTATTCAAATGCTTCAAGACGTTGGTATTCCTGTACACGAGCGTGCACCTGAATCTGACGATACCATGTTCGGTGAGTCAACTGACACAGCCGATGAAGTTGCTGAAGAAGAAGCTGCTGCCGTACTTGCATCGGTTGAAAATGAGCCTGGGCGTACGACAGACCCTGTACGTATGTACATGCGTGAAATGGGTACAGTTGAACTGTTAACCCGTGAAGGTGAAATCAGCATTGCAAAACGTATTGAGGAAGGGATTCGTGATGTCCTTAATTCAATTGCGTATTGGCCAAATGCTGTTGAAGTTGTATTAAAAGAATATAATGATTTCTTGACTGGCGAACGTCGCCTTGCCGATATTTTATCTGGCTATCTTGATCCGGAAACTGACGCAGAAATTCCTGAAGTTCTAGAAGAAGAAACAGAGCTTGAGGAAGAAGCAGCGCCAGCTACACCAGTAAAAGAAGTTAAGCTTGACGACGATGAAGAAGATGAAGAGTCAGAAAGCGATGATGACTCTGAAGGTGAATCTGGTCCAGACCCTGAAGTTGCAAAGGTTCGTTTTAATGAACTTGAAGCTGCATGGACTAAAACAAAAGCTATTATTGAGAAACATGGTCGTAACAGCCCAGAAGCAGATGAAGCTTTAGAAGCTTTAGCTACTGTATTTATGATGTTTAAGTTTACACCGCGTTTATTTGACATCATTTCTGAAATGATTCGTGGTACACATGAGCAAATTCGTGCCAACGAACGTGAAGTTATGCGTTACGCAGTACGTCGTGGCCGTATGGATCGCACTCAATTCCGTACATCTTTCCCTAAGCAAGAATCTAATCCAGCTTGGTTAGATGAACAGATTGCCAAAGCCCCTGCTGAGATCAAGGCGCATTTAGAAAAGGTTCGTCCGGATATTTTAGCATTCCAGCAAAAGATTGCAGATATTGAGAAAGAACTTAATTTAAGTGTTGCTGAAATTAAAGATATTTCTAAGCGTATGGCGATTGGCGAAGCAAAAGCACGCCGTGCTAAGAAAGAAATGGTAGAAGCCAACCTTCGTTTGGTGATTTCGATTGCGAAGAAATATACCAACCGTGGTTTACAGTTCCTTGACTTGATTCAAGAAGGGAACATTGGTTTGATGAAAGCTGTAGACAAGTTTGAATATCGTCGTGGATATAAATTCTCGACTTATGCAACTTGGTGGATTCGTCAGGCGATTACCCGTTCAATTGCCGATCAGGCTCGTACAATTCGTATTCCTGTGCATATGATTGAAACGATTAACAAGATCAACCGTGTATCTCGTCAATTGTTACAAGAAATGGGCCGTGAACCGACACCTGAAGAACTAGGTGAACGTTTAGAGATGGACGAAGTTAAGGTTCGTAAAGTACTTAAAATTGCCAAAGAACCGATTTCAATGGAAACGCCTATTGGTGATGATGAAGATTCGCATCTTGGTGATTTCATTGAAGACCAAAACATCACTTCTCCAATTGATGCTGCGACTTCAGAAGGCTTAAAAGAAGCAACACGCGAAGTACTTGAAAACTTAACTGAACGTGAAGCAAAAGTATTGAAAATGCGTTTTGGTATTGATATGCCAACCGATCACACACTAGAAGAAGTGGGTAAGCAGTTTGACGTAACACGTGAGCGTATCCGTCAGATTGAAGCGAAAGCGTTGCGTAAATTGCGCCACCCTTCTCGTTCTGAACACTTACGTTCTTTCTTGGAAAATGACTAAGTTTTGAAAGCTTGAAATTTCAAAAGCAAGCCCCATTTAATAGAAAGAGCTATAAACGCCTGCGATGATGCAGGCGTTTCAAATCATGAGGTAACTTATGTTAGACCGCACTCCATCTCGCGAACTACAAGAACATCTTTGGGTATTTCCGATGGATTATCCAATTAAACTTATTGGTGATGCGGGTGAAGAATTACGTGTTGCTGTAGTCGATATTTTGGTAAAACATTTTCCAGATTTCGATCACTCAACCCTAAAAGTTCAAGAATCTCGCACCGGCAAGTATCACTCTTTAACAGCACAATTGCGCTTTGAAGAATTAGAACAAGTTCATGCACTTTATGCTGACTTGGCTGCTTGTCCGCAGATTCGAACTGCGCTTTAACTTTAAGTTCTTAAATCAATACCACAGTCAGATATTCTTACTGTGGTATTTTTTTGGAAATTTTTAAGCCAATTACCCTCGAAAAAACCATACAAATATTTAGAATTCCTCTTATAAAATCCTTTAAAATTACAAGGTTTTCGGCTTCTATCTTATAGATATTAACTGGGTACCGACTGAATTAACTCATAGGAATATATTGTGATGAGCCTTGATAAACCTAACTTGATCATTCGACAATGGAACGATTTACAAGATTATCAAAGCAAATTTGAAACCATGAAACTCTTAACAAACGAGCGTGATCAAGATACGCCTGATGAGTTATGGTTGCTTCAACATCATAATGTCTTAACACAAGGTCAAGCAGGCAAACCTGAACACATTCTAATTTCATCAGACATTCCGGTAGTACAAACCGACCGTGGTGGCCAAGTGACTTGGCATGGACCAGGTCAATTGGTTGCTTACTTTATGTTTGATCTTAATCGGCTAAAATGGAATGTACGTACATTGGTCAGTTTTGCTGAACAATTTATGATAGATGTTTTAAAAAAATATGGAATTGAAGCTTACGCCAAACCCGATGCCCCAGGGGTGTACGTGGATGGCCGTAAAATCGGTTCCTTAGGGTTCAAAATTCGTCGTGGTCGTAGTTACCATGGATTAGCACTAAATCTGGACTGTGCCCTAGATGGATTCCAGACCATCAATCCTTGCGGTTATGCGGGTTTAGAAATGGTGCGTATACAAGATTTAGTGACTCCTTGTCCATCATTTGATCAACTTTGTCAGGACTTTATTGAGTATATTAATAGCACTGGGTACTTTAATGACCCTAAAGTCAAATATGAATAAATCGCTTTGCGATGAAATAAAAATGGATTAGAGTAATTACTCTAAATTTGCTTTCGCATAATTTTAACAAGGGATACGCGAGTGATTTCGACAAAAGCGGTAAAGCCGACTCTGCAACTTGCCTACGTTAAGCTCATGATGGATGTTATTGGTCGTGGCTTAGTCATGGCAAGTCAAGTGGACACTGAAATACAAGAGGAAGTATCTAAATTTCCTGTTCACTTTGTACTTTCAATGAATGTTTTTCCGAATGGACCAGCATTTTTTGCTCGAGTGACAGAAGACAAACAGTTAGAGCTACTTCAAAGAGCTGAAAAAAAACCAGATTTAACGATTACATTCAAACATGTCACTCATGCCTTTTTAGTGTTTTCTTTTCAAGAAAGTACTGCTCAAGCATTTGCCAATGACCGAATGATTGCCGATGGTGATGTATCGGCTGCTATCCGCTTGGTACGCTGCCTAAATAAAATGGAATCTCTTATTTTACCTAAATTGGTTGCTTCACTAGCAGTCAAAGAATACCCAACCGAACTTACCCTAAAAGAAAAATTCAACGAGGCTGCAAACATTTACTTAAAAGTAGCCAAGTCCTATTTCAAGCGGAGCGCATAACATGGCCAAACCATATTACGAATTCTTTTGTCCTGTAAAAGTCATTGCTGGTAATGCTGCGCTAGAACATATTCCGTTTGAGCTTGCAACTTTAGGTGCAAAACGCCCTCTTATCATTACAGATAAAGGTGTTCGCGCAAATGGCTTATTAAATCCGATTGAAGCTGCATTTAGTACGACTGATGCTGTTATTGGTCATGTTTTTGATGATGTACCACCCGATTCGAGTTTAGAAGTCGTTCGTCTTGCAGCAGAAGCTTATCGCACAAACAAATGTGATGCGATTATTGCTGTAGGTGGTGGTTCAGTCATAGACACTTCTAAAGCAACTAACATTTTAGTATCTGAAGGTGGAAATGACTTATTGCAATATGCAGGGGCTCACAACCTACCGAAACCTTTAAAACCATTTTTTGTGATTCCAACAACTTCTGGCACTGGTTCGGAAGTGACTATGGTTGCTGTAGTTTCAGATACTCAAAAGAATGTTAAGTTAGCATTTGCTTCTTATTATTTAATGCCACATGCAGCGATTTTAGATCCACGCATGACACTTACATTGCCTCCTCACTTAACCGCAATGACTGGCATGGATGCTTTAACGCATTGTGTTGAAGCCTATACATGTCTGGCGGCTAACCCACTGAGCGATGCTTATGCAAGTGCCGGCATTAAAAAAATTAGTGAAAATCTCTTTAATGTTTTAGAAAACCCCAATGACTCACAGGGCCGTTTAGAGCTAGCACAAGCTTCAACAATGGCGGGTATTGCATTTTCTAACTCAATGGTCGGCTTAGTCCATTCTTTAGGACATGCTTTAGGCGCTGTTGCTCACCTGCCCCACGGTTTATGCATGAATTTATTCTTACCTTACGTGCTTGAATATAACAAGCAAGTAAATGGTCAGAAAATTGGCGAGTTATTATTACCACTCGCTGGTGCAGATATTTATGCACAAACTCCTGCAAGCCAGCGCGCAGATAGAGCAATTACGACTATCTTAGCAATGCGTGATCGCCTGTTTACTTTAACAAAGTTACCCCGCACTTTACGTGAAACAGGTAAAGTAACTGAAGCACAGCTTGATGAAGTTGCAGAAAAAGCACTAAATGATGGCTCAATTATTTACAACCCGAAAGAAGCAAGCTTAAAAGATATCCGAGATATCTTAGAAAAAGCTTGGTAATTCGATAAGTTAAACTCCAAAAAACTCATAAAGGTCTGATTTATATATTAAATCAGACCTTTTTTATGACTAAGAATTTTTATTCATTATTTTATTTAAAATACATGGCAAAAAATTTGCTAAAAAATAGATGAAAGTAATGACAATTTATATCAATTTAGGATAGATTGGCGCACTTTATCTGTTTCTGTAGGGGGGATCGTTCGTCTCAAACGATCCTTAACACCAAGCTGATCCTTGATCAACGATTATGAGGATAACGCCGTTGACAAATTTATCTGGGACTAAACCAACAGCTAAGCTTCAAAAGAATCTTGTGCTTTGGCATATTATTATTATTGGTTTAGCTTACATTCAGCCATTAACTTTGTTTGATACTTTTGGTTTAGTGTCAGAACGAAGTGGCGGTCATGTACCAACTTCCTACATTTTTGCATTAGTCGCAATTTTATTAACATCGATCAGTTATGGACATATGATTAAGCGCTACCCTTCTTCTGGGTCGGCCTATACGTATGCTCAAAAATCAATTCACCCTAATGTTGGCTTTATGGTGGGTTGGTCTTCTTGGTTAGACTATTTACTGTCACCGCTTGTTAATATTATCTTGGCAGATATTTACCTAAGAGCTCTTTTTCCAGAAGTAAATAACTGGTTATGGGTTATTGGTTTAACAACTCTCATGACTGTTATTAATTTATTTGGTGCACGGTTCGTTGCACGTTTTAACAGCACGATCGTTATTATTCAGCTTGGCGTAATTTTTTATTTTGTTTATCAGGTATATATTTTACTTACTCAAGGTGTATATGCAGATGGAACTTTAAATCCAGATAAAGCGGCATTGTGGTCATTAACTCCTTTTTGGAACGATATGACGTCTGTCAGTTCTTTAATTGCTGGCGCGACCGTACTCTGCTTCTCTTTTACTGGTTTTGATGCTTTATCTTCTCTTGCTGAGGAAACAAAAGATGCAGAAAAAACGCTACCAAAAGCTATTTTTTCTACAGCATTACTTGCAGGTATTATTTTCATTGTAAGTACTTATTTCATTCAATTATATTTCCCAAGTAACCCAAACACTTACTTTAATCCTCTAGATGAATCACAGCCTGTGATGGTCGCTGCGATTGGTAGTTTGATGTTTAAAACTTTGGTTTTATATTTTGCTGTAGTCGCTGTGATGGCATCAGGTATTTCTGCCCATGCGGGTGTATCACGTTTAATGTATGTGATGGGACGCGACGGGGTCATCAACAAGAAATTATTTGGTCATATCAGTCCAAAATTGCACACTCCAACTTACAACATTCTTATTGTTGGTGTAGTTGCGTTATCTGCTGGCTTTTTAGATCTTGAGCATATTGTTAACTTAATTAGTTTTGGTGCCTTAACTGCTTTTAGTTTTGTTAACTTCTCTGTGATTTCTCGCTATGCATTAAGAGATGGCAAGAACAAAACGCTTAAAGACATCATTAATTATATTGTTATACCAACACTTGGTTTTGCCAGTGTGTTTATGATGTGGTTAGAGATTGATAAGCTTGCCTTACAAATTGGCTTAGCTTGGGCCGTGATTGGTGTAGGTTATCTTGCCTATAAAACCAAAGGCTTCAAATATAATGCTCCGCAACATAACGAGCATGAGTAATAAAAAAAGGCGCTTTAAGCGCCTTTTTTTATGGTCAAATTAACCGTAAATTTTATTCACAATGCTTTGTACACGTTGAGCATAAACTTTTGCTGTTTCCAGATCACCTGTCGGAATTTCTTCCACACTTGCATCTGAAGGCGATTGAACTAAAAGCCCTACTGAACCGCCTAAGTTGTTTACATCTTCACGTGTTGCGGTTTTTGTATTTGCTGGTAATAAACCAAGACTCACCCAAATCCCACCATGCTGTGCTGCTAAAGTTTGTAATTGGATAAGAGTTACTTGCTTATCTCCATTTAAGCTCGCGCTGTTTGTAAAACCTGCAAATACTTTATCTTGCCAGCCACGTGTAAACCATACTTTTGAAGTTGCATCAGCGAACTTTTTAAACTGCCATGGCGCTGTACCCATATAAGTCGGAGCACCAAAAACAATCCCCTTCGCATCATTTAATGTCTGCCAATCTTGATCAGTAATATTTCCTTCCTGATCAATCTGGATGAGCTGAGCATTAATCTCGTTTGCGAACGTTTCAGCAACAACTTTTGTATGGCCATAACCAGAGAAATATACAACCGCGATATTAGAGTTAGACATGGGAGCAAACCTTTGTTTTATTAAATTCCACTTTATGATATATTTTAGAAACTAGGTGTCAATTAGTTACTAATTGGTAACTAGTGTAATTTTTCAAAAAATTATAGGTAAATGGTATGAATGAATCTCTAAAATATAATATTTTTCAACAACATTGCCCTGCTCGTCTATTTTTTGAAAAAATTGCAGATAAATGGGTTTTATTGATTTTAAATGTTCTTGAAGAAGAAACTCAGCACTTCAATTTGCTCAAAAAGAGTATTCAAGGCATTTCCCCTAAAGTCTTATCTCAGAAATTAAAAATGCTGGAGAGAGATGGTTTCATCGAGCGTAAAATCCAGAATACATCCCCAATTCGCGTTGATTACTCACTTACTTCTTTAGGGAAAAATGTAGCTTCAATGGCGTTCCAATTAAAGGAATGGGCCGAAACCAATATTGAACAGGTTTTAGCAGCCCAAATAACTTATGATGGAAAAGTGCTAGAGCAAGCTTAACTTATACTTTCTTTAAAATTTTATTGAACTTTATCTATTAGGCTTTGCTCTTATCTTAAAGGTGACTCAACTTAATTGATTTTAATCGGTTCAGGTGGCGCACTTATTTTAAATTGAATCGTTAAAGGTTCGCATTGTTTTAACTCCTGATTATTTTTCAAATAGGTACTTTCCAGACCATATTTCCAAGTACCATTCATGACTTCAAATGCGGGATAATTTACAATAAAAGTTTTAGTTTCACCTGATTGATACTCATATATTTGAGTCTCTTTACAATCATTTTCCGGATAAGAACGTTTGGTATTTCCAAGTAAATAGAGTTCTAAAGGTACATAACAAGCAGGTTGTCGTTCTTGTATTTTTTCTAAGCCCATATTCGTTTGAGTAATCTGTAAAGCAAGAGTACCGTTCAAAGTTAATTGCTGTGCGTATTTAAAAACCGTTTCTTTTTCAATTGGTTCTCTTGTTACATTATTAAGAAATTCTAATTTACGATGCAAGCCATTACAGTCATCTTCACTTGGTGCAGGTAACCAAATTTCATTATCTTTTGAGTCACCTTTATTTCCATCGGCCGGGGTCTCATAATCACCCGGTTTACCAGGTTTAGTTGGATATCCTGACCCACCCAAACTGGCACCACCTGCGAATAAATCCTCTCCGCAAGCAGTCAAAAGGCTGCCTATCATAATGAAGCTCATGGATATTATTAATTTTTTATAAGTTGTTTTAGTCATATTGATAAGCTCCGAAACGGAAAGTTTTGGTTGCACCCTCTTTTCCTTCATCGAGTGCACAACGTTCAATGGCTAACTTGAGTACTTGTAGTGATAGATCTTCCCATAAGCGTAAACTTGCTTCTTTGAGTAAAATGATCGATTCATCTGTTAGTTCATCAGCAAAAATTGCTTGTTCTAAATAGGGTTCTTTTTCTGGCTGAAATAAATTATGAACCCCGGCAGCTAAATGTGCCTCTAAGTTATTTGTTAATAATTTTCGAACCTCGAATTGCTCTACATCAGGCATAAAACTTCGCTGCTGTAACGATACAATACCATCTTCTTCTTTCACTATATTTAAACGCTCAAGTTCATTCAAAATAGATCTTGGATGTTTTTCGGTTGAAACTTTCTTTACCAAACTTTCAAAGCTAATCTGATCTTGGCTAATAAAAGGAATTTTTTCTGCTAAGCCCTCTGCAAGCCATAAACCAATCACCCGAGCAGGAACACTCACTGGCTCTGCTACTTTTGCTTCAGTTAAAGGCTGCCCAGCCTGTGTCGCTTTTTTAAAAGCATTAACATCCTTACGATGTAAACCAGAAAGTAGACTAACTGCCGAATCAGTAGTTTTTTGATCTATGCGTTCTAGCTCAGCTAAAGACTGCTGATAGAAAACGGGTTTTAAAGCAGTAACAAAGTCGTTATATCCAACTCCCGAACGAATTAACCATTGCGTCAGATATTCCATTAACTGCAATACCTGCTTTTGGTTAAGTTCTGCATTATTCGTTTGGAGTGTCGACATAGGTTATCAATTTTCCTTCATCTTTGAAAAACAGTATGAGCTGAGCAATTGTCACACTGAACGGTTTAAGATGCAATTTTCATTCTTAGGCCTCCTTTGGAAACCGATGAACAAAATGATTTGGCGCATTAAAATTGGTAAAAGAAATACTCATTGAAACATCCAGACTTTCTACACTATGCCACCAACCAATAGGGATAAACAAAGCTTCCCCTGCATTCAAAATACATTCCACTGGGGTAATCGATTTTGCTAAAGGATATTTTTTTAAATCAATTTCATTTGCATTACTCAGCTCACTAAACACCCAATGATCGTTATATAGATGAGGTACTTGCAAAGCCGGAATCAAAGTTACTCTTTTGCGCCCATAAATTTGAACTAACATATTATTTGTTAAATCGTGATGTAAGGGCGTAAAGGTTCCCTTGGGCCCGAACCATAAAAAACTACGCTCATCTTTTAAAGCCAAGTTGCTGTACCCGTCTGCAAAATCGCCTATATCTAAAAATAATTCCTGAAGCATTTGATGACTATTGGTCGCATTATTTGCAGTCATATAGAAATCGTTGCTCGCCTCGACAGACATAACTTTTGATACAAACTCCGACATTTTCATGGTCTGCTTTAACAAAGGAGAATGCCTTTCAAATTGCTTATCTTTATTTCTATTCATTTGAACTTCAACTAAATGCTGGCCAAATCGAGTTGCAAAATATTCAGGTGTCCACTTATGTAAAGCAGACCAGTGCTCTACCCCTTTTTTCAAAATCACAGGACGGTGCTGACTGTAATAATCTTTAATAAAATCTGAGAAGATTGGCGCAGGGATTGAAGGTATTTCTTTACAGTAATTAGAATCTAGCTGGGCCAGTTGGTCTAAAGTTTCTATTAACCACTCACGTTTCTTAAATTGGTGGTGCTTTTTCTTAAGAATTTTATATAACTGATTATTTTCTAAATTACCTAAATATTCTTCTACTTGTTGTCGATGAAGCCCCTGCTCTACCAATCTTTTCACTATTTCCGCAGATGTTACCCCATTCAAAATTTGTTCGATGATCCATTCCTGATCTTGGTCAGATAAGCTTAGGAAATTCGGCTCATTCGTTTGAAACGTTAATCCAAATCCATTTTCTTTTAAAACATCGACTAATTGCTCGATCGCACATCCTTTTTCTATATTTTCTTCAAGCCATTTTTTCCATTCAAATGGCAACTGATCAAACCATTTCTGGCTTTGTTGGAATATTTCAATTTGATTATAAGCTGCCATATTGAACCTTTTTTTCAAATTTGATCTTTACAACTGCATTATAATTGATCTATTTTAAAAATGTTAAATTTTCACATTTTTATAAAAAAAGGGCTTATGTGATGAATAATATAGTAAAAGGAAGCAGTATTGCTTTGATTTTCATAGCATTAAGTGGTTGTGGTTCCGATGATAATGATTCGACACCGACACCGACACCGACACCGACACCGACACCAACACCAACACCAACACCAACACCAACACCAACACCAACACCAACACCAACACCAACACCAACACCAACACCAACAACTGTAGCGGATCGCTTCATTGGAAGTTGGTTAGCAGGTAAAGGAGCATGTATTAACGGCTCTGCTCTAAAAATGAATGTGATTAAGGTGTCAGATAACAGTGTGCGTTTCACTAGCGAAACGGTACGCTATGAAAATGAAGAAAACTGTACAGGTAACATTGTGGCGAGCTATCGCCAAGCTGAAGATTTTAGTCTGGTTTCAAATATTGGGGCCCCACAAACTGTACAAACTTCAAGTTACAACAAAGTAGATTGGCAACTTGTAGTAGCTGGAAAACTAAATCAAAAACAACCAGCTATTTTGGGCTTTAAAAATGCAAATCAGTTCTGTTTAGTACCTACAGATGAACCTAGTGCGATTCATAATTATCTACAGCAAGCAAATTTCGATCTCATAAATACATGTTTCACCAAAACTACACCACCAGCAAGCATGCAAAAACCAACCCAAGTACTCGCAACAGCGAGTTATAGACTTGCAGATAACAAAGAATCTTGGGCAGATGTATTAAATCAACTTAATGATCAAGGACGCCAAGGCTATGCCCTTCTTGCGCCATCAGTCAGTTTAGATAACCCTGACGGTAGCTTTGCGCTGTATAAAAATCTGTATGTAAGAAACAACAAATCCACTGACACATATACCTATAAAACGGTTGATGTAAAAACCACTTCAGTAGCTAACCGTTATTTACTATGGGTCAGTGAATTAAATAAACAAGGTAGCTTAGGCTATATATATAAACTCTCATTTGGAGAAGTAGCATCAAATACAAACAAATATTTATTTGTAAAAAATGATAAAAAACCAGCAACCTACGCCTACTCCAACCGATTCTTAACAAATACATCTCGGACTAGCATCTTAAATGCCTTCAATGAACTCGGAGCTCAAGGATGCAAATTACTCTACGCAAACTCGACATTTACCAATAACGGTACAACAAATGGCACATTCTATGTTCCAACATGTGTAAATAGTAGTACACATAACGGGACCTATGCTTATCGTTTTTTCGAAGTTCCAAAACATATTCCATTTAACAAAGATGATGCAATAAAACTTGAAAAACTTCTAAAAGAACAAGCAACCGAAGGCTATAGACTTGTCGATGCAAGTAATAATATTGGCTTCTTTAATGTTGATGGTTATTTATTTGAACGTGACAGTGAAAATACAGGGCCTATCGAATATAAAGTATTTATTGAAGATGCAGCATCTCAATTAGATGAGCCTTATATCGTTGAAAACCGTATTCAAGATCAAGGTAAGTTAGGATGGTTCTTTGCGGTTAAACTTGGGTCGGTCTATACCAACTCACCGACTAACTATGATTTAGCAAGTGGGGTTATTTTCCCTAAATAAGAAATCCAAAAACAAATAAGGCCATAATTATGGCCTTATTTTTATTTAAAACTTAGTCATTTATTCTAAGTTTTTGAAACCTTGCTGACGCCATGCTTCATAAACAATCACAGCCGTTGCATTCGATAAATTTAAACTTCTTGAATTTTCAGCCATCGGCAATCGAATCCATTGTTCTTGCGGAAACATTAAGCGAACATGCTCAGGCAAACCACGTGTTTCTGGCCCCATCAATAAAGCCACTGGTCGATTCAAATCGACTGTATGTGGAGTCGCTGAGCCTTTAGTTGTGAGTGGAAAAACATGCTCAACACCTTTGGCTTTTAAATCTTCAAGACACAATTCAATGTTGTCCCAAATCTGCATACGTGCCCATTCATGATAATCAAGGCCTGCACGCTTAAGCTTTTTATCATCTAGCTCGAAACCCAAGGGTTTAACTAAATGTAACTGTGCGCCCGTATTAGCACATAAACGAATGATATTGCCTGTATTGGCAGGAATTTCAGGCTCGTAAAGGACAACATGAATCACAAATTTTCTCGACTTTAATAACAAACAATAAATTCAAAATAAACTTATTGCCATTTTAACTGTTCACGTAAACTCACCACTTCACCAATAATGGTTAAAGTCGGCGCTACGATATGATGTTCAGACACTTTAGTTGCAATATCAGCTAATGTTCCAACGATAACTTTTTGTTCTGGTGTAGTTCCTTTAGAGATTAAAGCCACTGGCATGTCTGCACGCTGACCATGAGCAATAAGTTGCTCACAAATACGTTCCAATCCAACCAATCCCATATATAAAACTAAAGTTTGATTTTCATAAACCAGTTCATTCCAAGGTAGTTCAGGAGAACCTTCCTTTAAATGTCCAGTTAAAAAACGAACACTTTGTGCATAGTCTCGGTGTGTAAGTGGAATCCCCGCATAAGCCGAACAGCCTGATGCTGCAGTAATACCTGGTACTACTTGGAAAGTGACATTTGCTTCAACTAACTCTTGAATCTCTTCGCCACCACGGCCAAAGATAAAGGGATCACCACCTTTCAAACGACAAACGCGTTTTCCCTGTTGAGCATATTCAACCAGTAGAGCATTAATACCGTCTTGGGGAACCGAGTGGTTTGAACGGGCTTTACCAACATAAATTTTAGTGGCATCACGGCGACAAAGCTCTAAGATGGGTTCAGACACCAAACGGTCATAAATCACAACATCTGCTTGTTGCATAAGACGTAGTGCTTTTAATGTCAGTAGCTCAGGATCACCCGGTCCAGCACCTACCAAATAAACCTCGCCTTTAGGCGCTGTCCACTCTGTTAAGGCTTGCTGAATTAAACCATTTGCAACGTCCAGATTGTCATTAAAAACTTGTTCTTTTAATGGACTAGCATATAGGTTTTCCCAAAAGATTCGACGCTCATCTGGGTTAATAATCTTTTCTTTGACCTGCTTACGCCATTGACCTGAAAATTCAGCGAGTTTCCCCATACCGTGCGGGACAATCGTTTCTATTTGTGTACGAAGTTGTCTAGACAAAACTGGCGATGCGCCATTGGAAGCCACAGAAATGATCAATGGAGAACGGTCAATAATCGCTGGAACCATAAAACGACAGTGTGGAATATCATCTACACTATTAACCAGCAAATTACGCACTTCACATTGTTCAAAAACGGCTTTGTTCACTTGCGCATCATTAGTCGCAGCGATCACTAAGCGATAAGGGGTATTTAATATTTTTTCGACAAAGGTCTCAGCAAAATACTGTCCTCCAGTCGCCTGAATCAAGGGTAAAAGCTGATCTTCAATTGCTGGAGCAATAATATCAATTACTGCTCCAGCTTTGGCTAATAAGTTTGCTTTGCGCAAAGCAATATGCCCACCACCCACAATCAGACAACGTTGCTGTTGCAACTTTAAAGAGATTGGAAAAATATCCACCTTAAACCTCTACATGAATTATCTGATTTTGGTTAAGCAAAAACCGTGCACAATTTAGATGCAAAGCTTAATCAATAAATGTTAAACCACCCATATATGGGCGTAATACTTCTGGAATCTCGATAGAACCATCTTCACGTTGGTAATTTTCCATTACGGCAAGCAAAGTACGGCCAACGGCAAGACCTGAACCATTTAGAGTGTGCACCAATTCGGTCTTCTTTTGATCCATTCTGTAGCGTGCTTTCATACGGCGTGCTTGAAAATCGCCCATATTAGAGCAGCTGGAGATTTCACGGTAAGTATTTTGGCTTGGAACCCAAACTTCTAAATCGTAAGTTTTAGTCGCGCCGAACCCCATATCACCACCACAGAGCAAAATTTTGCGGTATGGCAAACCAAGTGCCTGCAAAATGCCCTCTGCATGTGCAGTAAGGTCTTCAAGTGCCTGCATAGAAGTTTCAGGTTTAACGATTTGCACCATTTCAACCTTGTCAAACTGGTGCTGACGAATTAAACCACGCGTATCACGACCATAAGATCCTGCTTCACTACGGAAACATGGTGTATGCGCAGCGTATTTTAATGGCAAGCGATCTGCATCAATAATTTCATCACGAACGAAGTTAGTAACTGGAACTTCTGCTGTAGGGATGAGGTAATATTCTTTTTCGCCTTGAAGTTTAAATAAATCTTCTTCAAATTTTGGTAACTGACCCGTACCACGTAGTGAATCAGCATTTACCAAATAAGGCACATAAGCTTCTGTATAGCCATTTTTTAACGTATGGGTATCAAGCATGAACTGCGTTAACGCACGTTGTAGACGCGCTAAAGAGCCCTTCAACACGCTAAAACGTGAACCAGTCAATTTAGTAGCTGTTTCGAACTCGAGTCCACCCATCCACTCCCCTAAATCGGTATGATCTTTAATTTCAAAATCAAACTGACGAGGTGTACCCCATTTTGAGATTTCAACGTTATCATCTTCATTTTTACCAGCAGGAACAGATTCATCTGGTAAGTTAGGGATGCTAAGCGCTTTTTGCTCAATTTCATTTTGTAGCTCTGACAAAGCAACTTCAGCAGCTTTGATTTCATCACCAATCGCTTGCATACGCGCCATGATTTCAGAAGCATCACCACCGGATTTTTTAATCTGACCCACTTGTTTTGCACCGGTATTCCGTTCCGCTTGCAACTTTTCAGTTTTTGATTGCAAGTCTTTACGACGAGTTTCTAAAGAAGTCCATTCTTGAACATCTAATTGAACACCACGTTTTGCCAAAGCTGCATTAACGACTTCAATATTATTTCTGAGTAACTTAGGGTCGATCATAATCAATCATAATATGGGTAAAAAACTGGCTATAGTGTAAGGCCTTCACACTAAAAAATATAGTGATCATCTTCATAACGAATAGCTTTCACACAATTGTTAGAAGAGATCACCTATTTTACAAGTTATAGTTTGGCACACTTGGCAAATACTCAGGTTTAATGAACTTAGCCGCTTCAGAATATGGCAATGTTAATTCACTCATCCCTTCGGCATAAGAAGCCAATTCATAGATCGGATAGACAAAAACAATACCATTTGCACCATAGTAAAAATTATCACTGAGTTGCAGTTTTTCACGGGTGATATTGTGCTCTTGAAGCCAATTTGTATTCGTATCAAAAAGTGCATCAACTAATTTTTTTTCAACATCTGGCTGAATGAGTTCGGCAACAGTAATGTGCTTTTTATTTAATAAATCAAAATTCACAAATTCTTGATGAGACATTCCATGGGCTGCACCAGCTGAGTACGAATAAGTCTGTAATGCAAAAGTTGCAAGGTTATAATTTTGCCCTAAATAACGGACATAAATTGCACTTTGACTCGAACGAGGCTCACCTTCAGGTACATCGACTGGCTGATCAGCTAAATTTGCAAAAGCATTCGGATCTGCTTTCTTTATACGATTAGTAAAGTAATCATTAATCCACTTTTGATTGGTTTGTACTGTTTGAAAGTCATACTCTGTACAACCATCTTCTAAACAAACTTTTGATTTCGGCAATTTTACTGGGATTACTTTTGCCTGAATTACAGGAACACCTGCCTCTTTTATTTCTTTAACCTTGGCACTTGAAGCAGCCTGCTCTTCTTTAGCTGCCGATTTTGGTTGGCAACCACTCACAATTGCCATTGCAGCCATTAATGGAAGAATACAAATAATTTTTTTATCGTAAAGTCGCATAATAATCCCCATGAATTTACCCCTATCACTATACAAAGCGTAAGAATAAGACGGGGTTAAAAAATGTATCTATTTCTCTTATATAAAAAAAGCTACCGTGAAAGGTAGCTTTTTTTATAAGGATTAATTATTGGTCAATAACATCTGTGCCTTTTGGTGGCGTAAAGTTAAAGACTGATGCTGGAATTGAAGCATTTACTTTCACATTTTTGAAACGCACATAGGTGGTTTGACCTAATGAGTCTTGCAATACCATAAGTGTTGGCGCTTTATTTGCTCCAAAACTAATGGTTAAGCTTTGGAAAGCACCATCTTCTTTTTTAGGAAATAATGTGAAATAGAGTTTTGATTTATCTGGTTGTGTTACACGATAAGATTTCATGATTTGATTGGTGTTGCCAGAGAGTAATAACGCTGGCGTATCTGCAACTTGATCATCTAAGCTTTGGCGTACAGCTTGTTGTAAATCTGGATCATAAATCCAAACTGTTTTCCCGCTCGTTACAATCGTCTGTTTAGACGGACTCACAGTTTCCCAATAAAACTTCCCCGGACGTTCAACTTTCATTGAACCTTTAAATGTCTGGTTCATATGCTGGGCACTTAAACTCTTTCTCTGTGCCACAGTTTTTGTATTGGCTTTAGTGGTTTGTTCAAAATCGGCAGTCAAACGCTGTAATCCTGATAACTGATTTACCAGGTTCCCAATTGCCTGTTGCTCCGGTGCTGCTACAGGCGCAGCAAACACTGTAGTACTCATTACAGGAGCAAGCACTGACGCGCTGAGTGTAATAGCACACATAGTTTTACGAAGCATATTCATGTCATCACCTTTTTAGTTGCTGTAAGACAACTTGCCATCTTTCAAAGTTATGAAAAATTAGCAAGCTCTTAATTCAAGACTCATATTAACCGACAAACTCTGTGCTAATCATTGAGAAAATAAGATATTTTGTTATGTTATTCATGTTGTTTGTAGAATTTCATTCATCATGATGAAGATAAACCAGATTAGATTCCATAAAAAAAGCCCACAAAATGTGGGCTTTTTTTGAAGCTAAAACTTAAACAGTTTCAACTTTTACGTAGCGACGGCCAAATTGACCTTTCACTTCGAATTTTACTACGCCGTCAGCAGTAGCAAATAAAGTATGGTCACGGCCCATACCAACATTTGCACCAGCGTGGAACTCTGTACCACGTTGACGAACGATGATGTTACCAGCAGTTACAGCTTGACCGCCGTAAATTTTAACACCTAACATTTTTGGGTTTGAATCACGACCGTTCTTCGTCGATCCACCGGCTTTTTTAGTTGCCATGTCTCTTACTCCTCGTGATTAGCCTGAAATACCAGTAATTTTCAACTCAGTGAACCATTGACGGTGACCTTGTTGTTTACGGTAATGTTTACGACGACGCATTTTGATAATGCGGATTTTGTCGTGACGACCATGACCAACCACTTCTGCAGTTACTTTAGCGCCAGCTACAACTGGAGCACCGATTTGAATGCTGTCACCGTTTACAACCATTAATACATCATCAAATGTAATAGTCGCGCCAGATTCAGCTTTCAATAATTCAACTTTAAGGGTTTCACCCTCAACTACACGGTGCTGTTTACCACCGCTTTGGATTACTGCGTACATAATGTACTCCAATCAGCCCGTGTCGTCGTGTCGATAAAGGGATATACCGAGCTTAAAACGAACGCCACTGGGATCATATAAGGCGACAGATTTTAAGTGAAATTTGATCAAACGACAAGTATTTTCTATTTATCAGTGATGCCTATTCTCCTATTTTTACAAAATCGACAAGCAGCTTAGATTGGAATTTATCAGTTTTCATTGATTCTGAATGAAAATTAAAATACAGTTCCAGACACAAATTGCGACAAGAACAAGTTGTATTAATGCTGATGTCATTAAATTTATTGTTTTGCCGGAAATATCATGTTTTGCTTAAATAAAGAACAAAGAACGCATAAAGACAATAGAAATGATTAATATCAGCCACTTGTTCACCTGTGCAACACATCTTTAATTGATACACTAACGCGACTTATCTACCAATACGGGGTTTTTCTTCATATGGTCATCGATTTCAAGCAAGATATTCTTGCGCCTGTTGCCTCAGACTTTGCTGCGATGGATCACTTGATTAATGAAGGAATTAGCTCAAAAGTCGGTTTAGTCATGTCTGTCAGCAAACATGTTGTTGAAGCTGGCGGAAAACGTATGCGCCCAATCATGTGCTTACTCGCTGCTCGTGCATGTGGTTTAGATAATATGGCAAACGCACAGCGTCTGGCCGCAATCATTGAAATGTTGCATACCGCGACATTAGTCCATGATGATGTGGTAGATGAATCTGGGCTTCGTCGTGGTCGACCTACAGCAAATGCGACATGGAACAATCAGACAGCCGTATTAGTCGGTGACTTCCTCATTGCCCGTGCTTTCGATTTACTAGTCGATTTAAATAATATGACTTTATTGAAAGATTTTTCAACAGGTACATGTGAAATTGCTGAAGGTGAAGTATTACAACTTCAATCGCAGCATCAACCCGATACAACAGAAGAAACTTATTTAAAAATTATTCACGGTAAAACTTCTCGCCTGTTTGAACTCGCTACAGAAGGCGCTGCTATTTTAGCTGGACAAGAAGCGTATCGTGAACCATTGAGATTGTTTGCTGGTCATTTTGGTAATGCATTCCAAATTATTGATGATATTTTAGACTACACTTCAGATGCTGAAACATTAGGTAAAAATATTGGTGATGATTTAATGGAAGGTAAGCCAACTTTACCGTTAATTTCTGCATTAGCCCATTCAACTGGTGAAGAACATGCGATTATTCGTCGCAGTATTGCAACTGGTGGTGTGGACCAATTACCTCAGGTTATTGAAATTGTACAGAAGTCTGGTGCTTTAGATTACTGCCACCAACGTGCCCAAGAAGAAACAGAAGCAGCACTGCAAGCTTTATCAAACCTTCCCGATACACCATATCGTCAGGCTTTGATTAACTTAACTCAGCTTGCGTTACATCGAATACAATAGATATTATTTTGCCTATGCATATAAATTTTTCAGATCATTTTTTAAAAATACAGAAACAGCTTGAGGATACTCAAGCTGTTATTGATGAAAATTCACTCATTGAATTAGTCAATGCCATTCGTCCATCCGATCCTAATGATACGATTGAGATCAAGCAAAAAATACAGGCTTTCATTGAAAGTCTATTACGTACACCTACAGCTCCCCTCCTACTACAAACTTTTTTATTACGTTTAATTAATCGCTATAAGCAAGTAAGTTTATATGCAGATAGTGGAATTTTGTCTTTAGATGGTTTCTGGAACCAACTGGGACAAAGACTCGGAGCACATTTTTTACCGTTAATCGAAGATGCAAGCCAACTCAAAATATTAATTGGTCGAATTTTCTATTTAGAAAGTGACAAAATCTGGCTTAATAATATTGATGATGAAGATTGGGCAAACTTATTTAGTCTTATTGGACAAAGCCAAAGTAATGTAGACGAAAAGCTTGTCATTCAAAGTGAAATGATTAAAGCAATCACCGTCTTAACTTATCGAATTAGTGGAATTGGCCTTTATCCTGAATTTATTAATGCTCAACCCGAATTAACTGAATATGAATCACCATTTTTAGTTCAGAACCGCGAAATTATTGAGTTTATCGAAAAGTACAAAAAACAAGAACTTTCTGAACATGAAATTGCGGTTATTTCTCCTCCCGATGCATCACAAGCATTTGTGATGTTGGAACAATGCCGGGATGTTGTTTTAAAGATTCGTCGTGCCACAAAAAGAATCGGTGTCAGCTTAAGCTTAACTTATTTATTGTCGTTACTTGAGCAGTGCCTCGACCGAATTGAATTACTGCTTTATTTGGTTGTAGATAACAGTAAAGGAAAATATGTCTCTTTAGGGCATCTTATTTCCGATTTAACCAAGGCGCACTACAGTGAAAAAAGTGTTCGTTCTTTATTAAGTACGACAAGTGAACTTATTGCCTTTCAAGTGACTGAAAATGCCAGCCGAACAGGCGAACATTATGTAAGTACCGATACAAAAGGTTTCTGGGGCATGTATAAAGCTGCCGCTGGAGCGGGCGTTATTATCGCTTGTATGGCATCTTTAAAAATTCTTGCAGCAAGAATGACTATGGCTCCGCTCATGCAAGCCTTTACTTTCAGTATGAATTATTCTCTAGGATTCATATTAATTCATGTTCTGCATTTCACAGTTGCAACCAAACAACCTGCGATGACTGCTGCGGCTCTTGCTGCAACAGTACAACAGCGTAAAGGTTCTAAAACAGCTCAAATTGCAGAGCTAGCAGCTCTTATTATTAATATTATTCGAACACAATTCATTGCTATTTTAGGCAACATTTCAATTGCGATTCCTACAGCCGCACTTATTACTTTTGCTTGGCAGTTCTATCTTGATGAGCCTTTATTAACTCATACTAAAGCGACTTATTTATTGCACAGCTTAAATCCCTTCACCTCTTTGGCAGTTCCACATGCGGCTGTAGCCGGAGTTTGCTTATTTTTGTCAGGTCTCATTGCGGGATATTTCGACAACATGGCTGTTTACCGGAAAGTTGGTCCACGCCTAAGAGCACATCGCCGCTTAGCAAACTGGTTTGGGCAAGATCGCTTAAACCGTTTTGCTGAATATATTGAGCGTAACTTAGGAGCCTTAGCAGGTAACTTCTTATTCGGAATTATGTTAGGAAGTATGGGCACCATAGGCTTTATTTTAGGTTTACCTTTAGATATTCGTCATATTGCCTTTGCATCAGCTAACTTTATTCAAGGTTTAATGACCATTAACGGTAGCCCAGATATCGGGCTGATTATTGTGTCCTTCCTAGGTGTGTTATGTATTGGCCTCACTAACTTATTCGTTAGTTTCACCTTAACTATTATCGTGGCACTACGGGCACGTCGAGTTCGCTTCGAACAATGGAAACCTTTAGCTAAACTGGTAATGACCCATTTTCTGACTCGTCCAAGCGATTTTTTCTGGCCACCAAAACAACCTCTAGAACTTGAAGAAAATACCACTACAAATAGTGGAAAAAAGACAGAACACTAACAATTTTGCTTTGTACACAAAATGTGAATTCCGTCAATTTTGTTGTGATTGTTTTTCCAAATGTTAAAAAATTTTCAAAATGAATTTACGATGATCTATCAGGCTTGAAAAAAAGTGTACTGACAAGTACACTTTTAACGGCTTTCAGTAGTGGACACTGCTTGAATAAGCAAAGGTATATACATGCCCTATATGTTGCTTTTTATTGGTTGTATTTTTTTCGGATTAGGTGTGCTTGGTCTTTTTGTACCAAGACTTCAATCTATGGATCTCCTGAGCGTTCAAATATTGAGTGAACACCGATTAGATTATCTTAACTTTATTACGATCTTTCTGGCTCGTGTAGGTGGTATGCCTTTTGTATGTTTTTTATCCTTTCTGGTATGTATATATCAAGCATGGTATAAAAAATATATTACTGTTATTTTCATTAGCGTGGGAGTTATTGGCAGTATCACCCTGGGTTGGCTGCTCAAGTGGTGTGTTGACCGCCCAAGACCCCCACAGGTATATCATATTGTCGAAAGTTATGGTGCATCGTTCCCAAGTGCACACAGTGTTTATGCATCAACACTGGCTTGTTTCGCAATGATAATGTTATGCCATAAGCCCAACACTAACTCTCCTTATATCATTTTGATTTCCTGTCTTTGGTTTATCTGCATGGGGCTTTCAAGAATATATGCTGGAGTTCATTTTCCAACAGATGTACTCGCCGGTTGGGGCATAGGTTTTATTTGGATTGCACTGCTTTGGCTCTGGTTATTACAAACACAAAGTAGGTTAAGTAAAAAACAAATATATTTTTAGATTTTATCTAACGAGGTGGAACAATGATGTCGGCTAAGCTTTGGGCTCCTGCCCTTACTGCTTGCGCATTAGCAACAAGTATCGCACTTGTTGGTTGTGGCAAAGGCTCCGATGAGAAACAGCAAGCTGCTGCTGCTCAGAAAATGCCGCCTGCTGAAGTAGGTGTTATTGTTGCTCAACCACAAAGTGTTGAACAAAGCGTTGAGCTTTCCGGCCGTACTTCAGCATATCAAATTTCTGAAGTTCGCCCTCAAACAAGTGGCGTAATTTTAAAACGCTTGTTTGCTGAAGGAAGTTATGTTCGTGAAGGTCAGGCTCTTTATGAACTGGACTCTCGAACTAACCGTGCAACGCTTGAAAATGCAAAAGCATCACTTTTACAGCAACAGGCAAATCTAGCTTCACTGCGTACCAAGCTCAACCGTTATAAGCAACTTGTTTCGAGTAATGCTGTATCTAGACAAGAATATGACGACTTACTTGGTCAGGTTAATGTTGCAGAAGCACAAGTTTCTGCTGCGAAAGCGCAAGTAACGAATGCAAATGTAGATCTTGGTTATTCTACAATTCGCTCACCAATTTCTGGTCAGTCTGGACGTTCTTCTGTAACAGCTGGTGCTTTAGTTACTGCAAACCAAACTGATCCTTTAGTGACGATTCAACAATTAGATCCAATCTATGTTGATATTAACCAGTCTAGTGCCGAGTTATTACGTTTACGTCAACAACTCAGTAAAGGCAGTTTAAATAATAGTAACAACACGAAAGTGAAATTGAAGCTCGAAGATGGTTCAACCTATCCTATCGAAGGACAACTTGCTTTCTCTGATGCTTCTGTAAATCAAGATACAGGTACCGTTACTTTACGTGCCGTATTCTCAAACCCGAATCATCTGTTACTTCCTGGTATGTATACAACTGCGCAGATTGTTCAAGGTGTAGTTCCAAATGCTTATCTGATTCCTCAAGCTGCAATTACACGTTTACCGACAGGTCAAGCCATGGCGATGACTGTAAATGCAAAAGGTGCTGTTGAGAGTCGTCCTGTTGAAACTTCTGGTGTTCAAGGACAAAACTGGATTGTGACCAATGGTCTTAAAGCTGGTGATAAAGTAATTGTTGACGGTGTTGCCAAAGTTAAAGAAGGGCAAGAAGTGTCAGCAAAACCTTACCAAGCTCAACCAGCAGCTCCTCAAGGTGCAGCGCCAAATGCGACAAAACCGGCTCAATCAGGTAAACCTCAAGCAGAACAGAAAGCATCTTCAAATGCATAAGGGGTAGATTGAATGGCACAATTTTTTATTCATCGCCCCATTTTTGCTTGGGTGATTGCATTAGTCATTATGTTGGCGGGTATTCTCACGCTTACAAAAATGCCTATTGCTCAGTATCCGACGATTGCACCGCCGACAGTTACAATTGCTGCAACTTATCCTGGTGCATCGGCTGAGACTGTTGAAAATACCGTAACCCAGATCATTGAACAACAAATGAATGGTCTAGATGGTTTACGTTATATTTCATCTAACAGTGCGGGTAACGGTCAGGCCTCTATTCAATTAAACTTTGAACAAGGTATTGATCCAGATATTGCACAGGTTCAGGTTCAAAACAAACTGCAATCTGCAACTGCTCTTTTACCTGAAGATGTTCAACGTCAAGGTGTGACTGTTACAAAATCTGGTGCAAGCTTCTTACAAGTTATTGCATTTTATTCACCAGATAACACCCTTTCAGACTCAGACATTAAAGACTATGTAAACTCATCAATTAAAGAACCACTTAGCCGTGTGGCTGGTGTAGGTGAAGTACAAGTTTTTGGTGGTTCATACGCAATGCGTATCTGGCTCGACCCTGCAAAATTGACTAATTACCAGTTAACACCAAGTGATATTGCGACTGCTTTGCAAGCGCAAAACTCACAAGTTGCTGTAGGTCAGTTAGGCGGAGCACCAGCCGTACAAGGTCAGGTCCTTAACGCAACAGTGAATGCACAAAGTTTGTTGCAAACACCTGAGCAGTTTAAAAATATCTTCTTAAAGAACACAGCATCAGGTGCTGAGGTTCGTTTAAAAGATGTTGCTCGTGTTGAGTTAGGTTCTGATAACTATCAATTCGATTCGAAGTTTAATGGTAAACCTGCCGGTGGTCTTGCAATTAAAATTGCAACGGGTGCCAACGCACTTGATACCGCTGATGCTGTTGAACATCGTTTAACCGAATTACGTAAGAACTATCCGACAGGCCTTGCAGATAAACTGGCTTATGACACTACCCCATTTATTCGCCTTTCAATTGAGAGTGTTGTACACACATTAATTGAAGCGGTAGTTTTGGTATTTATTGTCATGTTCCTGTTCTTGCAGAACTGGCGTGCAACGATTATTCCAACACTTGCTGTACCTGTTGTTGTATTAGGTACATTTGCAGTCATCAATATTTTTGGCTTCTCAATTAACACCTTGACCATGTTCGCTATGGTATTGGCAATTGGTCTTCTGGTCGATGATGCCATTGTTGTAGTAGAAAACGTTGAACGTGTGATGAGTGAAGAACATACCGATCCGGTCACGGCGACTTCACGATCAATGGAACAGATTTCTGGTGCGTTAATCGGTATTACAAGCGTATTGACAGCGGTATTCGTACCAATGGCATTCTTTGGTGGTACGACTGGTGTAATTTACCGTCAATTCTCGATTACCCTTGTAACAGCAATGGTTTTATCGTTAATTGTGGCGTTAACCTTCACGCCAGCACTTTGTGCAACAATTTTAAAACAGCATGATCTGAACAAAGAACCAAGCAATAATATTTTTGCTCGTTTCTTCAGAGGCTTTAACAACGGTTTTGACCGCATGTCGCATAGCTACCAAAATGGTGTTAGCCTCATGCTTAAAGGCAAAATCTTCTCTGGCGTACTTTACGCTGTAGTGATTGGCTTATTAGTGTTCTTGTTCCAAAAACTCCCATCTTCATTCTTACCAGAAGAAGATCAGGGTGTGGTCATGACACTTGTACAATTACCACCGAATGCAACACTTGACCGTACCAATAAAGTCGTTGATACCATGACGAATTTCTTCATGAATGAAAAAGATACAGTGGAATCTATTTTCACCGTTTCAGGCTTCTCATTCACAGGTGTTGGTCAAAATGCTGGTATTGGCTTCGTTAAATTGAAAGACTGGAGTGAACGTACTTCACCAGAGTCTCAGATTGGCGCGTTAATTCAACGTGGTATGGCATTAAACATGATCGTTAAAGACGCATCTTACATCATGCCATTACAGCTTCCAGCAATGCCTGAATTAGGCGTAACAGCTGGTTTTAACTTGCAGCTTAAAGATTCAAGTGGTCAAGGCCATGAGAAACTGATTGCCGCACGTAACACAATTTTAGGTTTGGCTTCACAAGATAAGCGTCTTGTAGGAGTACGTCCTAATGGTCAAGAAGATACACCTCAGTATCAAATTAATGTAGATCAGGCTCAAGCTGGCGCTATGGGCGTGAGCATTGCCGACATTAACAACACTATGCGTATTGCATGGGGTGGTTCATACATTAACGACTTCGTTGACCGCGGTCGTGTGAAAAAAGTTTATGTTCAAGGTGATTCGGGTAGCCGTATGATGCCTGAAGACTTAAACAAGTGGTATGTGCGTAATAGCAAAGGCGAAATGGTACCGTTCTCTGCATTTGCTACTGGCGAATGGACATATGGTTCTCCTCGTCTTGAACGTTATAACGGCGTGTCATCGGTTAACATTCAAGGTACACCTGCACCGGGCGTAAGTTCTGGTGATTCTATGAAAGCAATGGAAGAAATTATTGCTAAGTTACCATCTATGGGCTTACAAGGTTTCGACTATGAATGGACAGGTTTATCACTTGAAGAACGTGAGTCTGGTGCTCAAGCTCCATTCCTTTATGCTCTTTCATTGTTAATCGTTTTCCTTTGCTTAGCTGCATTATATGAAAGCTGGTCTATTCCGTTCTCGGTTTTACTTGTAGTACCACTCGGTATTATTGGTGCAATCATATTGACTTACTTGGGTATGATTATTAAAGGAGATCCAAATCTCTCAAATAACATTTACTTCCAGGTAGCGATGATCGCGGTCATCGGTCTTTCTGCAAAAAATGCGATCTTGATTGTTGAGTTCGCAAAAGAGCTGCAGGAAAAAGGTGAAGACCTCATTGATGCAACTTTACATGCTTCAAAAATGCGTTTACGTCCAATTATTATGACCACCCTTGCCTTCGGTTTTGGTGTACTTCCACTTGCTCTTTCAACAGGTGCAGGTGCAGGAAGTCAGCACTCTGTCGGTTACGGTGTACTCGGTGGCGTACTCAGTGCAACGTTCTTAGGTATCTTCTTTATCCCTGTATTCTATGTGTGGATTCGTAGTATCTTTAAGTACAAACCAAAAACCATAAACACTCAGGAGCATAAATCGTGATGCAAAAAGTATGGTCTATTTCAGGTCGTAGCATTGCGGTATCTGCACTTGCGCTTGCTTTGACAGCTTGTCAAAGCATGCGCGGCCCAGAACCAGTCGTGAAAACCGATATACCACAAAGCTATGGATATAACAGCGCTTCTGGTACGTCTATTGCAGAACAGGGTTATAAACAGTTCTTTTCTGACCCTCGTTTGCTCGAAGTGATTGATTTGGCTCTTGCCAACAACCGTGACTTACGTACAGCAACGCTCAATATTGAACGTGCTCAACAGCAATATCGAATTACTCAAAACAACCAGCTTCCAACAATCGGAGCAAGTGGTAGTGCAATTCGTCAGGTTTCTCAAAGCCGTGATCCGAATAACCCCTACTCTACCTATCAGGTAGGTTTGGGTGTAACTGCCTATGAGCTTGATTTTTGGGGCCGCGTTCGTAGCTTGAAAGATGCTGCATTAGATAGTTATCTTTCAACGCAAAGTGCACGTGATTCGACACAAATCAGTCTGATTAGTCAGGTTGCTCAAGCATGGTTGAACTATTCTTTTGCATCAGCGAATCTAAAGCTTGCAGAGCAAACTCTAAAAGCACAGCAAGACTCTTACAACCTCAACAAAAAACGTTTTGATGTGGGTATCGACAGTGAAGTTCCACTACGTCAGGCACAGATTTCTGTAGAAACTGCGCGTAACGATGTAGCGAACTACAAAACTCAGATGGCTCAAGCACAAAACTTGTTGAACTTGTTATCAGGTCAATCGATTCCGCAAAACTTGTTGCCAAACCAACCGGTAAAACGCATTACTCAACAGAATGTTTATACAGCTGGTTTACCAAGCGACTTGCTTAACAATCGTCCAGATGTAAAAGCTGCTGAATATAACTTAAGCGCTGCTGGTGCGAATATTGGTGCTGCAAAAGCACGTTTATTCCCAACAATTAGCTTAACGGGTTCTGCAGGTTACGCATCGACTGACTTAAGTGATCTATTTAAGTCTGGTGGGTTTGTGTGGTCAGTTGGACCAAGCCTAGATTTACCAATCTTTGACTGGGGCACACGTCGTGCCAATGTAAAAATTTCTGAAACCGATCAGAAAATTGCATTGTCTGATTATGAAAAATCAGTTCAGTCTGCATTCCGTGAAGTTAATGATGCGCTTGCAACTCGTGCCAATATTGGTGAACGTTTAACAGCTCAACAACGTCTAGTAGAAGCGACTAACCGCAACTACACTCTTTCAAATGCCCGCTTCCGTGCTGGTATTGATAGTTACTTGACAGTTCTTGATGCACAGCGTTCATCTTATTCAGCAGAACAAGGTTTATTGTTGCTTCAACAGGCTAACTTAAACAACCAAATCGAGTTATACAAAACTCTAGGTGGCGGTTTAAAAGCAAATTCTTCAGATACAGTGGCTAATCAACCATCAAGTGCTGAACTTAAAAAGCAATAAGTTTTAAATAACTTATTCATAAAAGCTCACTTCGGTGGGCTTTTTTATTGCATCTCATGTGAATATTTCTTATCTTGAAACCTTAAGAGATTTAGATTGATAAAAAATAATGTTACTGAGTAATTTAGAAAGCGTTCCGGGTCACCAGATTTTAAAACAGCTTGATGTTGTTTATGGAAGTACAGTCCGTAGTAAGCATGTTGGCCGTGACTTGATGGCGAGTTTAAAAAATATTGTGGGTGGTGAACTTACAGGTTATACCGAATTATTAGAAGAATCCCGCCAAGAAGCCATGAATCGTATGATTGCCAAAGCCCAGCAACTAGGTGCGAATGCAATTGTTGGTATTCGTTTTTCAACTTCAAATATTGCTCAAGGTGCTTCCGAACTATTTGTCTATGGCACAGCAGTGGTTGTGCAACCACAAACACCCCACCTACCAGACCCTTTTAATACATAGGTAGAAAATGGAAAATCTTATTTTTCAGCTTACGATTTTTCTTATTTTGTTCAGTATTGGTTGGGGTTTTGGGCGTCATATTGAACGTAAACATTTGAAAGAACTTTTAGAAAAAGAGCAACGGCTGGCCCATATCAGAATTGATACAAACCGCTTTGCCACGAGTGATCAGTTAGGTCAATTTATTAGCAGTAATGTGGTGATTTCTCATGACTACTTTAAATATGTGCTGGCATCCATCAAAAATGTTTTAGGTGGTCGCCTCACCAGTTATGAGAGTGTGGTTGAGCGTGCTCGCCGTGAAGCGATTGTCCGTTTAAAACAACAAGCCCATACCGCAGGAGCTAACCATATTATGGGAGTTCGGCTGAGTACAACCGAACTTGGCATGCAAGGGGGAATGGTCGAAGTCTTTGCCTACGGTACCGCGGTAAAAGATTAATACTGCCCTACGCTAGAAAAATGAATGCGTGGATTGCCAATATTTTTAGTTAAATGTTGGCAAATTCCGGTAATTTTCCAACTGCCCTGTTGTTTTGCCAAAGTAAAATAATAACGACCAAATGAATGAAAATAATCATTTTCTGAAAAACGATAAATTTGATAATTACATTCTAACCATGCCCGATCTTGTTCAATACGGATAATGGGATTACTCAAATTGTGCTGTAGTCGTAAATGCGATAAAGCTTGCTGCCGAGAACCTTTATATTCATGACAAGTCACAACACATAAAGGCTCTCCCCTAAACTGGAAATAGTCCACCTCAAGTTGATCGGCCAATAACTCATCAAAAGCGTCCCAATTTTTCTGGTCAAAGACCAATTGAAAACGTGTGATGACCTCTAAAACACGGTGATAATCTTGATCCATGGTGAACCTTCTATGCAGGTTTTTCATCAATTTAGCACGGCAAAATCTCTTTTTTATTTTACTTTTGTTTTCCGAATCATTTTATAGAGAAGTTTTGGGGACATCCGAGAAACCATTACTCCAAGTTTTTCTTTAGTACCACCTATTACTATATATTCTTGACCATGCATTAAAGCTTTAACTGACTGTTCTGCAAAAGTATCTGCCTCTAAACCATTTTCAATTGCTTCATCTTGATGACCTTGAGGTTGCCCTGCACCATTTAGTGCATTAAAAGAAACGTTTGTTTTTACAAAACCAGGGAAAATAACGGAAACTTCAACGCCCTGATCAGCGACCTCAGCACGTAAACTATTAGCCCACATATGAATTGCCGCTTTAGCAGCCGAATAACTTGCCCGGTACTGTGTTCCTAATAAACCCGCCACACTAGAGACAAATACAACTCGGCCAGACTTTTGTTTTAGCATGGTAGGTAATACGGTTTTGGTTAAAGCTACTTGCGAGAAATAATCAACTTCCATAATGGCCCGTTCGGTTGCCATTGTCGTGTCTTCGATTAATGCACGTTGGCTCAAACCTGCATTATTAATGAGCCAGTCAATTCGTCCTTTCGCTTTTAAAATCTGCTCATAGGCCTCTTGAACTTGTTTTTCATTGGTAATATCTGCAACCACAGACAAATGTTGCTCTGGATTTAACAAACCAACTCGAACTTCTTCTAACTCTTCAAAACGACGGGAGGTCAAAATCACTTCTGCCCCTTGCAAGGCTAATTCCCCTGCCAAGGCCTTACCTAAACCAGAAGATGCACCCGTAATCCATACCACCTTATTTTTTAAAGTATCAAGTTTGGCCATGCTTTATGTTCCTATTATCTTTTTAAATTATGCTGCTTGATGCATGAAGGCCAAAAAGTGGTTGATATAATGAGTTGCTGTGGTCTGATCGACCTGTGTACCTAACTTTTCCAAACGTTTATAGCCTAAATGCGTCGTCATGTTGATCACCCCATTCAGGGTTTTATCGACAACTAAATTAAATTTTAAACGCTTTTTAGGTTCACGTACTAGGCTTGTTACGCCTAAATCTACAATTTGAATGAGAGTATCAAAAGCAGCTGCAACACTCTGCATGTTCCCATCACGAATTTGCTGCGTAAGAGTTTCGGCTTGTTGCACGAGTTGGAGGGTAACTGGATAGGTAATATAAACTTGCTGCCCCTGTTCTTTCATCAGGGATGTCATGTAGTCAACTAAAGGTAAAAGACGTTCATTGCCAAAGAATGAAACTGACCAAGGCATGTATTTTCGAAAAGTCTCTAAAACTTGCTGAACTACTTTTTCAGACTCAGCTTGCTGTTTTGGGGACATGCTTGTATTCCCTGACTGTAAAAGTACAGAAAAAACCTGCTCAATAATTTCACAAGAAAGGTCAGACAATACATCCCCTAAAGGTTTTGCCTGACTTTGGCTTACCCCATCATGCAGTTTCTGCCGAATGATCTCGAATTGGGTATAAGTTGAATCGGAAATTTTCAAAAAAACTTCATAACTCATGAGCAGCATCCTTTTTCAATTCTTTTGTAATTTTTGTGCCGTGTGCCTACACGATTAAATTGTGATCCATCTTTCATAAATCTACCGTTTTTTGAAAAAAATACAAAACCGTTTATCTGTTTTCAGCACATTAATTTCGAGGCATTTTTTTGCTACAATAGGTGCAATTTTTTATGCATATTCGATCTAAGCTACTATGACTGACGCTCAAACCGCTCAAAATATTGCGACCACATACGATCCAACCGAGATCGAAAAGAAGTGGTACCAAACGTGGGAAGAACAAGGTTACTTCAAACCTTCTGGTCACGGTGAATCATTCTGTATCATGATTCCGCCACCAAACGTCACTGGTAGTTTGCACATGGGCCATGGCTTTAACAATGCCATTATGGATGCCCTCACCCGTTATAACCGTATGATGGGTAAAAACACCTTGTGGCAACCAGGTACTGACCATGCGGGTATTGCAACTCAAATGGTTGTTGAGCGTCAACTTGGCTTGCAAGGTGTGACTCGTCATGACTTAGGCCGTGATAAGTTCATCGAAAAAGTTTGGGAATGGAAAGAACAATCTGGCGGAACGATTACTAAACAAATTCGTCGCTTAGGTTCGTCTGTAGACTGGTCACGCGAACGCTTCACGATGGATGAAGGTTTATCAAACGCAGTTAAAGAAGTTTTCGTTCGCTTGCACGAAGATGGTTTAATTTACCGCGGTAAGCGCCTTGTAAACTGGGACCCTAAACTTCAAACAGCACTTTCTGACCTTGAAGTTGAAAGCAAAGAAGAAAAAGGCTCACTTTGGCACTTTAAATATTTCTTTGAAGACAAATCAGTTAAAACTCAAGATGGCAAAGACTATTTAGTCGTTGCAACGACTCGTCCTGAAACGTTACTGGGCGATACTGCGGTTGCTGTTCACCCTGAAGATGAGCGTTATGCACACCTTGTTGGTAAAAATATTGTATTGCCAATTACTGGTCGTTTAATTCCGATCGTTGCAGACGACTACGTTGAAAAAGACTTTGGTACTGGCTGTGTAAAAATCACGCCTGCTCATGACTTTAACGACTATGACCTAGGTAAACGCAATAGTTTGCCAATCATTAATATCTTCAACAAAAACGCCGAAGTTTTAGGTGAGTTTGAATATATTGCAAAAGCTGGCGAACAAATTTCTAAAACCATTACTGCACCTGCGGAATATGCTGGTTTAGAACGTTTTGCAGCACGTAAAAAATTAGTTGCTCAAGCTGAAGCTGAAGGCTGGTTAGATCAAATCCAACCGTATGACTTAAAAGCTCCACGTGGCGACCGTTCAGGCGTAATCATTGAGCCATTATTAACTGACCAATGGTATGTAAAAATTGCGCCACTTGCTGAGCCTGCAATTGAAGCAGTTCAAGATGGCCGTATTAAGTTTGTACCAGAGCAGTACAGCAACATGTACATGGCGTGGATGCGTGACATTCAAGACTGGTGTATTTCACGTCAACTTTGGTGGGGTCACCGTATTCCAGCTTGGTACGATGCGAATGGCAACATCTATGTGGGTCGTAACGAAGAAGAAGTACGTGCGAAAAACAGCATCGCTGCTGACGTTGAACTTAAACAAGATGAAGACGTTCTTGATACATGGTTCTCATCTGCACTTTGGACATTCTCAACTTTAGGTTGGACTGGCGACGACAAAAAAGACGCAGCAAATGATTTCTTAAAAACTTTCCACCCAACAGATGTGTTGGTGACTGGTTTTGACATCATTTTCTTCTGGGTTGCCCGTATGATCATGATGACCCTGCACTTCATGAAAAATGAAGATGGTTCATCTCAAGTTCCATTTAAGACTGTTTACGTTCACGGCTTGGTACGTGATGGTGAAGGTCAAAAAATGTCGAAGTCTAAAGGTAACGTACTTGACCCATTAGACTTAATTGACGGTATTGATTTAGAAAGCTTGGTTGCAAAACGTACTACTGGCCTGATGAACCCGAAAGATGCAGCGAAAATTGAAAAATCAACGCGCAAAGAGTTCCCAGAAGGCATCAATGCTTATGGTACTGACGCAGTTCGTTTCACGTTCTGTGCACTTGCAAACACTGGTCGTGACATCAAGTTCGACTTAAAACGTGTTGAAGGCTACCGTAACTTCTGTAACAAAATTTGGAACGCGACTCGTTTCGTTCTGATGAATGTTGAAGGTCAAACTGTTGGTACCGACGCTCGCCCTGATCTTTGGGAACTTCCAGAACAATGGATTATGAGCCGTCTGCAAAAAGCAGAAGCTGCCGTACACCAAGCGTTTGCAACCTATCGTTTGGACCTTGCTGCACAAGCGATTTACGACTTTATTTGGAATGAATACTGTGACTGGTATGTTGAGTTAACTAAACCAGTTCTTAACGATGCAGACGTTGCAGAAGAGCGTAAAGCTGAAGTACGTCGTGTATTGCTTGCAGTGATGGAAGCTTCTTTACGCTTGGCTCATCCGTTAATGCCTTATTTGACAGAAGAAATCTGGCAAACGCTTGCACCAATGCTTGGTCAAGGCGGCCCAACGATTATGACTGCTCAATACCCTATTCCTGAGCAAGCAAAAATCAATGAACAAGCTGAAGCAGATATGCAATGGCTTCAAGGTTTGATTGGTGCGGTACGTAACATTCGTGGTGAGTTGGGCTTAGGTAATGCACGCTTGTTACCTGTGTTACTTCAAAATACGTCTGACGCTGAACGTGAACAAATTATTCGTATTGAAGCATTGTTCAAAGCATTGGCTAAAGTTGAAAGCATTGAGTTCTTGAATAAAGACCAAGAACCACCTTTGTCTTGCTCTAGCGTTGTTAGCCATGCATCGGTATTTGTACCAATGAAAGGCTTAATTGACCCTAAAGCTGAGCTTGCTCGTTTGCAAAAAGATTTAGACAAAATCCAAAAACAACACGACCAAATCGCGGGCAAACTTGCAAATGAAGGCTTTGTATCTAAAGCACCAGCAGCAGTTGTTGAAGGTGAAAAAGCGAAGCTTGCTGAGTTTGCTGCTCAGTTAGAGAAAGTTAAAGCAAATATGGAACAGATTGCTGCGCTTTAAAATTATTGCTTATTTAATTTTTATTATGTAAAAAGAAGTCTTCAGGGACTTCTTTTTTATTATGAATATAAACTCTTTATTAGATCATTTAAGAAATGACCAAAAATTGTCTGAGAATGAAATTAATCAAAGCATAGATCTTTTTATTCGCTCTATTATTTTAGAAGACATCAGAAAACAAACTTCAGCCTATACTCGTGATAAAGAAGTTAATAGGCTTTTACACCATGACATCTATATATTAGATAAATATAATAACTATAATCCCCCTATTGCTATAAAATTTAGAATGAATATTGATGAAGAATATTTTAATATGTTAATTCTAAACTTTATTCTTGATTTTACAAAAACAGACTTTAGAACTTTAATTATTGTTCATTTAAATAATTTTACTCCAAATGTAGATAATTTCGAAAGATTCAAGGATCTAAATACGGATGTAGATATATTCTTTCTAAATAAGCAGGAAATAAATAAATTAATTAATAAACACAAAAAATTTGCCGAAAAAATTATAAAAAATTTATTCTCGACAAAAATACAAGAGGCTGTCTTCAACAATAATGAAGATTGGAAAAGCAACAGAAGGAATTTGATTAATAATTTATCTAAACTATATATAAATAGTAAAAAAACTACATTACTCATAGGTGCTGGTGTATCTTGTAGTGCAAATCTTCCTAGCTGGGATGAGTTAATCTCTGGATTATTTATTACTTACCTTATTGAGAGCAACTCATCTAATGATTCAATAAAAAATATGCCTGTAAGTGATTTTATTAATTCAATAAAGGAAATAAATAAAAACTTCTCAGAAAAATATTTAAAATCTGCTCTATTGTCCGCAAGATATTTAAGGAAAGGTTTAGCTAATGATGATATTGAAAATAGTAATAAATTTATAGAGCTTCTTCGAAAAAATTTATATAAATCTGAATCAAATAGGGACTCTGAACTAATAAATGTCATTGGAAATTTATGTAAACCTAGCCGAACTGGGGCAAAAATTAACTCTATTATAAATTATAATTTCGACGATATTTTAGAACAGCATTTTCAAAATCAAAATTTAAAATATAAATCTATTTACCACCACAACCCAACATATACTAATGAAGAACTACCAATTTTTCACGTGCATGGTTTTATACCTGAAGTTTCGAAAAACTATAAAGATCTAGAACTCATAGAAATGGTTTTTTCTGAGGAGGGCTATCACAGAATGTATTCTAACCCTTATCACTGGTCAAATTTAGTTCAATTAACGAACTTTAGAGATAATACTTGTATTATGATTGGCCTTTCAATGGATGACCCAAATTTAAGAAGATTATTAGATATATCTCAAAATGGAAATTCCATAGCGAATCATTACGCTTTTTTAAAACGGATTTCTCTTAATGAAATTACAGATAAAAAAGATAATGAGTCAAAAAATGTTGAAGAATCATTTTTAGAAAGTCATCACAAGCTTCAAGAATTAATATTTAAAGAGCTGGGTGTAAATGTAATATGGTTTGAAGATTTTGATGAGCTTCCAAAACTATTGAGTCAACTTTTAAATTAATATTATCTCATATCAGCCTAGTAAAAAATTAATGCTATGAACACATGGAATCTTTAATCTATAGCTATATCCCTCATTTTCCTCTCCAATACGGAGAGGACTTTCAAAGCACCCCACACCCCAACAACATCTCTATCCCACTTACCTTTTTCATATGCTTTAAGCGTTCTTTTTCCCACTTCACCTGCTGCTTTAGCTCAACACAATCAGCATCTATAGCTTTATACACATCACTAATATATACATGCTCAACTTTCACATTCTTGGCTAACTGAAAAGAATCTAAAATCTTAGAAATTTGGCTTTCAAGCTGCTGACTTTGTGCATCTAAAGCCAGTTTATAAAACCGCAACTGCTCGGCAGATAACTCTTTAGCACCTAGCCCTTTATTCTGTTCAAGTTGTAACTGGAGTTTGAGTAAATAAAACAAGTCCTGCTTTTCATAGGCCTGACTTGCCTGTTGGAACAACTCAGTTTTTTCTTCTTTTTTGGTTTCATCTTGCTCACGGTCTGGGTGTATCATCGCGGCAATTTTTAAATAAACTGTTTTGAGTGACTGCGCTGCCATTTGCTCAGCTTGTTCACGTTTCTGTTGTTGTCTTTGCTGTTTGGCTTGTTCACGTGCGTGTTGCTGCTCGGCAGCATACTGTTCAAAGTCTTCATCAAATTCAGAACCTTGATCAGTATTTTCACCGTATTCGGATTTTATTGGCTGAGCCCTTTTATTTTTCTTTTCTAACTTTTGAGCATGTTGCTGATAAAAGGTGTCAATCTGCTTCACTAACTCCAACTGTTCCTCAGATAGCTGTTTGGAGCGCTTCAACATTTGTGCAAACTGGGCAATTTTTTCATCTAGTTGTTGCATATCCGCTTTGGAAAACTCGTGGCTATGCAACATATTCCAAAGCTGCTCTAACTGCTGAAATAGCACTTCATGCAAATCGCTATACACAGGCATCAGTTTTTGCCGTATGTGCTGTTGAATCTCAGCTTGCGCATTTTGCCATGTGCTAAGGCTAACTTTTTGCTGTTCTATTTTATCAATCAGGCGATTCAGTTTTTTCTGCTGTGCAGACGGTTCAGACCTTTGCTGCAAGCTCACTTTGAGATCAAAGGACATACTCATCCACCTGAAAAAGAAAAAAGTGTAGCAATAATCAGATGAGGAAGGTAGCAAAGCATTTTTTAAATAAGAATCAGCCTATTAATTTCTAGAGAATAGAACTTGTCTTACCTAAAGGTTTATATCTTAAGAAATCCACCAAATCACTACTGGTAAAGTCACAGCAGCACATAAGGTTTGAAAGCTGATTACTGCTGCCATGAGTTGGCTGTCGCCACCCAAAACTTTGGTTAAAATGTATGATGCAGAAGCAGTCGGTAGCGCAAAGAAAATGACTAAAATCTGTGTTTGTAAGCTTGGTAAACCAAACCACATGCAGACCGCGTAAGCCAAAGCAGGCACAGCTAAAAGTCGTGCAAAAGTGTCTGCCACTAATACCACAATGTCTTTTTTAATTTGCATAAACTGTAAAGCTGCACCCACACATAACAGACCCAGTGGCAAACTCGATGCTGAAAAAAGCTTAATAAAGTTAGAAAAGCCTTCCCAAATTGGGATGTGAAGTGCATTGAATGCCGCTCCCACCACACACGATGCAATTAACGGATTTTTAAGGAGTGCAATCAAAACAGGTTTAATTGCCATGTGTTCTTTAGAAGTTAGAGCAAGCACCGAAATGACGTTCACAAGTGGAATGCAAAGCGCCAATAAAATTGCCAGAATTGCTATTCCTTCACTTTTAAAAAGCGAAGTGACTAAAGCCAAACCAATATAGGTATTAAAGCGAACCATACTTTGTACGTGTACACCAAAACGTGCAGATGGTATGTGCCAAAACATTCGGAGTATGTATAAAAAGGCGGTGACTGCCAAAACTACAATCAACATGGCAATAATGGCTGTACTCAAACTTTGTAAGTCAATTTTCGCGGTCGACAGCGTACTAAAAAGCAAAGCGGGAAATAAAATATAATAATTGAGCTTCTCTGCCCCAGCCCAAAACTCATCACTAAAAAAATGATATTTTTTAAACAGGTATCCCGATGCAATTAATGCAACTAAAGGAAATAGAGATAAAACAATGCTATTCATTTCTTTACTCGAGTTTGGTTGAAGGGCTTGCTGTTTTGACAATTACCTTGGCTTACTCATATATTAAAGATAATGAAAACTCATGATAAAATGAGTTTTTACTCATAATAAGTACAACATGACATTTACCCAGCTTGAAATTTTTGCACTCATTGCTGAACTAAAAAGTTTTACTGCAACAGCAGAAAAGCTCGGAATTTCACAATCGGCAGTTTCTCATGCCCTTAAATCATTAGAACAACAATGGGGGATTAACCTGATTTCAAGATCCCAAAGTGATATTGAGCTCACCACAACAGGTCAGCAGTTATTGACTCATGTAAAAGAGCTATTGAGTATTTCCAATACATTAGAAAAAGAAGTGGCTGCGATCCATGGGTTAAATGAAGGCACATTACATATCGGATCTTTTGGGGCTTCATCATCCATTTATCTATTGCCTGAAATTTTAGAAAGCTTTCGGCAGCGCTACCCTAAAATCGAAATTTATATTGATGAAGGTGAGGATAAAGAAGTTGCTCAGTGGTTATTAGAACGGCGCATCGAGGTTGGTTTTTTGATTATGCCAGATGAGCGATTCGATACTTTCCCTTTAATTGAAGACCGTTTCGTGGCCTTAATTCCCAACCAATCTCCGCTCGCACAACAACTCTATATTGATCCAGCACAGCTAGAAAACTGCCCTTTTATCATGACAATGGCAGGTAGTAGACATCAGGTCGAATTAATTTTAAAAAACTTTAATGTGAAACCAGACATCAAATTTTATGTTTCACAAATTCTAAGTATCGTTAGCATGGTTCACAACCAGCTAGGGGTTTCCATTGTGTCTGATATGGTAATTACTAAAGAATTGCTCTCGCTCTATCCAAATGTAGTCAAACGCCCTTTTAAACCGAACCTTAAACGTTCTATTGGACTCGCAGTGAAAAATAAGAAACATATGAGTCCAGCTGTGAAAGCATTTATTGAAGTTGCTCAATCGGTCTGGTCAGATCATTAATTCAAATACAAACCCCTCTTCTAAATTTTAATAACGAACTTTTTTAGGTCAATTTACGAGCGTATTAGATGACTTGTAACATAAAAAGAGCCATAACTGCTCTATCTTGATTAAATCAACGCACCATTTGTCGCCAAAAAACTATTACCACATCTAAATTGGTGCGCTTATTGCATATTCACTTTTATGCAATTGAGTTTGTTTCGACAAACTTAGGTTTTTAGATTCCTTAAATCTATTTTGGTGCAATTTACAGACTCAGATTTGTTCCAAAATGGAATTTAGCACTTTTTTTGAGCATGCCATGCAAAATGTAGATCTATTTTTCTTATTACTTGGTGCGGTTTTGGTTCTTGCCATGCATGCAGGTTTTGCATTCTTGGAACTTGGTACAGTTCGCCATAAAAATCAGGTGAATGCACTGAGTAAAATTCTGACTGACTTTGCCCTTTCTGCAATCGCATATTTCTTTGTTGGCTACTACATTTCTTATGGCCAGCATTTCTTCCATGATAGTACGGTTTTATCTGGTGATCATGGCTATAACCTCATGCGTTGTTTCTTTTTACTCACTTTTGCTGCTGCAATTCCTGCCATTATTTCAGGTGGTATTGCTGAACGTGCAAAAATGCGTTCACAAGCGATTGCAACCCTCGCTTTAGTTGCGCTGGTTTATCCATTTTTCGAAGGCATGGTTTGGAACGGTAACTATGGTCTGCAAAAGTGGTTAGAAACTACCTTTGGTGCAGCTTTTCATGACTTTGCTGGTTCAGTTGTAGTGCATGCTATGGGTGGCTGGATTGCGCTTGCTGCGGTTATTTTATTGGGGGCACGTTCTGGTCGTTATAAGAAAGATGGTCGTGTAAGTGCTCATCCGCCATCTTCTATTCCATTTTTGGCGCTCGGTTCATGGATTTTAATTGTAGGCTGGTTTGGCTTTAACGTGATGAGTGCTCAGCGTGTTGATGCTATTTCTGGCCTAGTTGCCATTAATTCACTCATGGCAATGGTTGGGGGAACGATTACAGCAAATGCAATTGGAAAAAATGACCCTGGTTTTTTACACAACGGTCCACTTGCAGGCCTAGTCGCAATCTGTGCAGGGTCTGACATTGTTCATCCAATCAGCGCGCTTGTTATTGGTGGTGCGGCTGGTGCGATGTTTGTGTATTTATTTACCTATACTCAAAACAAACTTAAAGTTGATGATGTGCTTGGGGTATGGCCTTTACATGGCGTGTGTGGTGCATTTGGTGGCATTGCAGTAGGTCTATTTGGTCAACAATGGCTTGGTGGTTTAGGCGGTGTGTCTTTCATCTCGCAACTCATTGGTACAACACTTGCAATTGCCATTGCACTTGCTGGCGGCTTTATTGTGTACGGTTTACTTAAAGCGACCATTGGCATTCGTTTATCTCAAGAAGATGAATTTAGAGGGGCAGATTTATCCATTCATAAAATTTCTGCAAACTCAGAAGAAGGTATGTTTTAATTCTGTGTAGGCACGACAGAGTCTTTTCTTCTGTAATAACAAATAACATCAGCCAATTACGTTACTTTTGTTTCGGCATGAGTAGCGTCTAAAGCTGCGCAAGACCAAAACCATTTCCATTCACAAAACCTGTTCCTTATTTATTATCATCCAAATAAATTGCAAAAACTTTAAACTTCTTATGCTCAACAGGTTGTGAATGGACACACCCATTCATCATTTTTGTCACGAAATTAAATTAAGTTTAAGAGCAATTTAAGCTTAATTTTATGTAATTAGTCGCATCCATTGTCGATTGATATTTCATCAGAATGACTAAGCAAAAACGTTTTTTCCAAATTAATCTTATCTTGCTTTTTTTAAGTTTTTTTCTGCTTTTAATCGTTTTTCCAGTCGGCGGAAAAATTGATATGTACCTTATCCAGCCTTGGATGGATTCAACAGGTCATTTTTTCAATCGGGACAATTGGTATCTTGTACGCCTTAACCATGAAATCGTAAAACAAATCATTACCACTGTTTATGTCATCTTTTTAGGTCTGTGGATTGCGTCATTCAAAGTAGAAAAATTGAAGCTTTATCGCTGGCAATATGGCTATATGTTTTTTGTGAGTATGTTAGGTAGCAGTATTGTCGGCATATTAAAATCACAAACTGCGTATGCTTGCCCTTGGAATATGGTTCATCCTACCAATTTAGGATATGTATGGGATTTTACCGCCAAACATGGACACTGTTTTCCGGGCGGTCATGCAAGTGCTGGTTTCATCTTAATGACAGGTTATTTTGTTTATCGTCTTGAGCGACCTAAACATGCCTATTTTTACTTAGCGACGAGTCTTATCTTAGGTTTTATGATGGGTTGGGGACAAATGATGCGTGGAGCTCATTTTCTTAGCCATAATTTATGGACAGCTTGGGTCATTTGGGCAGTAAATATCTTACTTTATGCGATTTTTATTCATCGCTTCGAATTTGAAAAACGAATCAAACAAGAACTTGTATAAATCAAGTTCTTGTTTCATGAATATGTAGAATCTTAGGTAGTTTAACCAAAACTGAAAGTCCACCAAGCTCTAAACTTCGATCTAGCGTCAAAGTTCCACCTAAACGTTGAGTTGCACGATCAACAATAGATAAACCTAAACCACTCCCCACTTCAAGGTGATGGTGTACACGATAAAAACGTTTTAACACTTTATCGTACTGTTCAGGGTCAATCCCCGCACCGCTATCTTCAATTTGAATACACGCATAGCCATCTATATCTGTAAAAACTGAAATATTAATCACACCTTGGTGGGGCGTATATTTGATTGCATTATCAATTAAATTAAAAATAATAGAATGTACTGTCGGTTCAACACTATGCATTTCAATAGGTTCATTACGAACCAGACCTAAATCAATCTCTTTTTGCATGGCTAAATTAACAAGCTGTTCAACACAGTTCAAAGCGACATCATTAAGCTGAAAATATTTGGTTGGTTCAATTACACTCAAGGACACATCTTGCTTTGCCAAAGCTAAAAGCTGAGTGACCAGATGCTGAATACGCGCCAATCCTTTACTCAGATTTTGCAAAGACTCATGTTCAGGAAGTTGACTGATTAAAATTTTAGTTTGTAAATTTAGAGCTGTGACAGGAGTTCGGAGTTCATGTGCAGCATCGGCAATAAACTGTTTTTGTTCCATTTGAGCCTTAGATATACGCTCAAATAAACGGTTCATTTCATCAATGGTTGGCAATAACTCTTGAGGATAGTCCGCAACTTCAATAGGCGTCAGTTCTTCTGAATCGCGGTGTGTTAGTTCATTTTTAAAATCATCAATCGGCTTGAGACCTCGACGAATAATCGCGGCCAAAGCAAAAATTGCAAATGGCAAAATAATTAAATAGGGAACAAACATACTCCCCGCAAGTTCCCAAGCAAAAGCCTCACGGACCTTTTCTTGTTGGCTAATCTGGATCTGATAATCTTTTAAAGGCAGAACATAGGTACGAATTAAACCTTGGTTGGTTTTATGCGAATAAAAGCCAGCTTGTGCAACAGGTGGAACCAATAAATGTAAATGGTGCGATAAATGAGCTTGATCTTTATACGCCCAGATATCTACAAATAAATCTTCTTCATGATAGGTTTTATGAAAATCAAACTTACTACTTACCGTTTTTAAGGGATATTCAGCTGTTCGTTCTGCCAAATAACGCATTTGAGTATCTAAAATTTCGTCAACTTCTTGAAGCGCAACCTTATAGGCACTAAAAATTAATATACAACCTAAAATAATACTGAAAATTGAGGTGCCCCAAATCAGTCGTTTTCTTAATGAATAATGCACTTTTATAAAGTTCCACAACTTAAGCTATGATTGTCCTAAACGGTAACCCAATCCCCGAATAGTTCGAATAAAGTCTTTCCCAAGTTTAGCTCTCAAGTGATGCACATATACTTCGATGGTATTACTAGTCACATCACTATCGAAATCATATAACTTATCTTCAAGATTTGCTTTAGAAAAGATTTTATTTGGGTGGTTCATCAAAGGAATAAGAATCGCCCATTCACGGTTCGACAAATCAATCCGTTGACCTTTAAAGGTTGCAATATGTAGTTCAACATTTAAAACCAAGTCACCACTCTGTAATAACTGGTCCTGATTCGCAAGCTGAGCCTCTACTCCACTACGGCGTAATAAAGCATGGATACGAGCCAATAGCTCATCAAATTCGTAAGGTTTTATCAGGTAATCATCTGCTCCGTTGTTTAATCCATCAACACGGTTTTGTAATTGATCTCGTGCTGAAATAATTAACACTGGCGTTGCAGCTCTTTGACGAATTTGCTTTAAGACCTGCATGCCATCCATCATAGGGAGGCCTAAGTCCAAAAGAATTAAATCGAATTTATTTTTAGCCAATTGAGCCAGACCATCTAAGCCATTATTGACCCATTCCACCTCAAATTGATGATATTGCAGCAACGTTATTGTTGACTCGGCAATCATAAAATCATCTTCAATCATTAAGATTTTTGTCATATTTCAGGCTCGCTTTAATTTACATGGGCACAAGAGTGCAACATATCCAGTTGGGGGTTGATGACTTGAGTTTTTACATCTAGCAAACTTAATAAGCTTGGGAATAAATTATCCTGACTTAGGGCTTGTTTAGTCTGTTGGCCTAAACAACTCACTTGAGCAAGATTATGTCTTTTCCAACTATCAGAGAACCACATCATCATTGGTACATGTGTCTGTTGGCTTGGTGCGATTGCATAAGGTGAACCATGTAAATATAAACCATGTTCACCTGTAGATTCGCCGTGATCAGACAAATACCATAAACCAGTTTGATAATTCGATACTTCTTTTAAAGTATTAATCATCTGACTTAAAACATGGTCTGTATACACAATCGTGTCATCATAACTATTGAGTAATTCTGTTCGAGAACAACCCTGTATGGCATTAGTACCACAAGTCGGTTTAAATGGTTGATATGTAGCTGGTGCACGCTTGTAATAAGCTGGACCATGGCTTCCAACTTGGTGTAAAACAATCAGACGTGGGCGCATGTCTTCTTTGGGAATCGTCGCCAAATACTGTTTTAAGCTATCAATTAAAATATCATCATAGCATTCGCCATCTTTACACCATTTTTGCTTTAACTTTTCTGGTATTTGGTACTGCTCGACACGATCACAAGTTCCTTTACAACCAGAATTATTATCAATCCAAGTCACTTGATAACCTGCACGCTTTGCGATGTCTAATAAACCTTCACGATGACTTGCTAACTGCTCATCATAGCCAACACGTGGCATGCCAGAGAACATACATGGCACAGATACAGCTGTGGCCGTACCACAAGAACTTACCTGAGAAAAATTTAAAACATCTTGTTTAGAAAGCTCTGGATTTGTATTTTTGGCATAGCCATTTAATGCAAAACTTTCAGCGCGGGCTGTCTCACCCACAACGAGTACCATCAATTTAGGTAAGTTATTTTGTACTTGCTGAACTTGATGAGCATCTTCACCATAATGGATTAATGGTAAGTTCTTCTTAGGTGCCATCTTGTGATAGTAAGACATTAAAGATGAAATACTATTTTGTGGTGAAACCATTCCTTTTAAATCACGATGTTCACGAAAGATAGATGCAAAATCAATATAGTATGTAAAAAGCAAAATACAAACAATCGCAAAAGAAGCAACAATTGAACCGACTTTTTTAATCAATAAATGAGATGCTTTTTCTTTTTTAAGCTTTACTTGAGAAATGAAAATGATAGGTAAAACTACTAAAAAAACTATCCAACACCCAAAACGCAATGAGATTAAGTCAGAAATCTCAGCTGCATCGGTCTGTACCATATTTTGAATTTGATCTGGTGAAATCACTATTCCGAGTGTATTTACAAAATATGCGCTAAATCCCCCAACAATCACCAAAATAATGGCAATAAATTTAGCAGTCCATTTCCAATTTAAAATTTGTAAAACAGCATAATAAGCAGTGACAAGAATAATGACTGTAGCAGCCAAGAACAGAATAGCCTTTACTCCAAAATATGGAGTTAAAAGATTAATGCTATGGAAGAAACCAATATTGAGAATGGCTCCTAACCAAATAGCTAAAATTAGATTAAACATAAACAGTGAAATCTGTTTATTCCTTAATTTAGAAAAAAAATTAAGCATCTCGGACGACTACAATCTTTTTATGATGCTTCACTTTAGAAATTAAAACTTAAAAATCACTTAAATAAAAAAGCAGTCCTAAATGGCTGCTTTTAGAAATACTCATTGTTAAATTCTATATAAAAAGAAAAAAGTCGAGATTCACATGAACCTCGACTCTTCAAAACATAATTTTTTTGCTAGGTTTAGAAGCTGTATTTAGCCATTAAACCAACACGGTTATCTTTGTAAGACTTACCAGCAAAGGTATCACGCTTACCGTTTACATACTCCAGACCTAAATCAATTGGTTTTACTGGTGTATAAATCACATTAAGCCATGCTTGTTGAACTTTTTCATTCGCAGATGTATTTGCTTTAGCGTAGTCAGTGCCGTCATCAGCGAATTGTGCACCATACGCTAGAGTAGAACGTAAGTTAGGTAAAATTTTATAAGTTCCACCCACTTGTACCGCTACAAATTCATTTTGTTCAATATCGTTATTTACTACTGCATAAGCACTGTTACTACCATATAAGTAAGTATTATTACCTACAACATATGAAGCATCAGCAAATAGTTTTAAAGGATCAGATACTTTAAAGTCGGTACCAGCAGCAACACCCCAACCTGTTTTGTCGTCACCCGTAGTTTGTGATTTATAATTTTCAACTAAAACACGAGCGGAAGCCGAACCTTTGCCGCCTGCATACCCTTGGGTTAATTTAGCTGTTAATACAGGTAAGCTATATTTGACACCATCAGTTGCCCACTTATCATCTTTATCTTTAGCATTACCTGAACTATCACCTTCTTCAGCAGAAACTAATAGTTGTGTTGCTGGAGCAAGTTTAAAGTTATAACGCACTTGTGGAACACGTTTTGTACCACCACCAATGTTTGTCGAGAAGTCGATCATTTCTGGTGCATGGTTAGATAAGAAGTTTGAAGTTGTTTGACCGAATAACCAGTTGTTATAAGTCAAGTAAGCATGACGAATACGTAAGCCATCATTTGTACCCGCAAAGTCGACTTCGATTTTACCACCAACTTTAGCGTCATTTACTGGAGCAGTAAAATCTAAACCAAGACGTGTCGTTTTAGCTGTTGCACGGATTTTATCTTTCGCTTCACCAGTTGACTTGCTTACATCATTAAAGTCGTTGTCTGCACCTTCGATAATATAGTTAGCATCCCCACGAACAAAACCATATAGGTTCACATCAGCGCCCGCTTTAGATTTTAATGATGCTAAAGGTGAAACTGGTGCAGCAACAGGTTGTGCCTTAACTTCAGCCAATTGAACTTGCTGTTGTTGCTGTACTTGCTGTTGTTGTTGCTGTACTTGGCTTTGTTGTTGAATTAAAGCTTTTAAAGCTTCAACTTCTTTACGAAGCTGTTGAATTTCCGCTTTGTCGGAAGTCGCAGCATGTGCCCCACTCATCATTAAAGCTGTAACTGTAAGAGCTAAACTTTTAATAACGAAAGATTTACGATTAAGGAATAGATCCATCAAAAACTCCTAAAAATATATTTTATGTTGCCTATCCATGCCAAGTTGATTTACGCCATTAAATTAGGGGCTAAAAAATCAACTCTCCTCCACTTTGGTTACATTAATTTTATTACCGCAACCAAAACCAATTTCAACGCTGTGCAAGACCAAAACCTAATAACCAAAGACATAAAAAGCCGACTTTGAGTTACAGATTTTTACCTTAACTTCATGTTGTAACGAATCCTACACAACTCTCTTATCTTATAGAATGATTAAATCGTTATTTCATTATTCTTTTTTAGACTTTAGGCTAACATCCAATCTAATTGAACACTTTTCTATCCATTTTGATTGATTCACATGATTTTTCTTGTTAACGAGATCCATTTTTTCTCCTTTTAGCTTCCATTTGCTACCCAAACAAGATGGCATAATTAATAGAGCATTTAAATAGCTAAAAACATACATTTTTACAAATATAGACCAAGGTATTAGATAAAGCTTAGATCACTCCTTAAGCGATATTAAATTTCTTTATTTCATTTAGTTAACATTATTTTTCATGTAGTTTTGCATGTTTCCAGAGATAAATAGGAAGCAAAGTAACAACGCCAATAATGACAATAGCTATCAAATAATGGAAATAACCGAAGGCATCTCCAAGCACTCCACTGAAACTATAAAGCACACCACTCACAGTCGCCATGACTGAAACCTGAAAGGTAAAATCTGTACCCGCATATTCTTTTCGACTGTAATGCATAACTAAGGTCAACATAACAACCAACAACATTGCCGAGAATGCATCTTCTAAAGCATTTACGGCATAAATGCCCCAAACATTGAGGTGTATTTTCTGTTCGTAGGCATAAGCTAAATAGCTATAAGCCGCTAAGCTCATAATTTTAAATACTGAAAAAACAATTAAAGCCGTGGGTCTTGAAAAGTATTTAAGCACTCCACCTGCTATTGTCGCCCCTGTCAGGGCAGCTACCGCACCGAGCATCGTGATATAAACACCAATTTGAGTAAAACTTAAGCCCATATCAACCATTAAAGGTTTAAGTAATGGTCCAGCTAAACCATCTGCTACTTTAAAAGTAATGAGTACAACCAACCAAGAACGAAGCTCTTTATTTTGAGAGAAATAACTCAAGTAGGCCTTAATCTTTATGACTAAGTTTTGTTGGTTAAGTTGAGGTTCATTATTTGAATGAGAATTGTGTTTAGGTTCTTTAAATAATAAAACGGGTAAAGTATTTAAAAACACCAAAGCCGCTAATAGCAAAAAAGTGGGTTGCCACGTCAACCAGTCTAAGCACCAGAGTACGGCTCCTCCCCCGACAATAAAACCTAGTCGGGAACCAATCACCTGAAATGTATTGCCCCAATGTTGCTGGTCATGTTGCAGCAAATTAACTGCTAAAGCATCGGTTGCAATATCTTGTGTCGCTCCAGTTAAGTTCATTAAGAGTAGTGAAATGAAAAAGGCAAATAAATAAAGAGGCTGGTCTAAAGTTTGAATAGGGAAAAAAGACAAAATGCAAAGTACACCCACAGTCAAAAACTGAGCGGGTAGAATCCAACTACGATAATGTCCTAAACGCGAAAGTGCATGTCGATCAACCCACGGCGCCCAAAATATCTTGATTGACCAAGGCAACATGAGTAAGCCAAAACCACCAATGTGAGCCAGTGAAACACCTTGCGCCCTTAAAATAACGGGTAAGGCATGGGTCATAAAACCGACAGGCAGCCCTTGTGCCCAATATAAGGAAAATAGCAGAAGATACAGATTTTGCTGCCGCCACATAGATACCTACTTTTTATTTCTTTAATGAGGAATAACATCAAATGTTATGTTGTTCTTACATTTTGCCAATGAAGCATATATTTCAAAAGACTAAGATAAAACAAGGACAAGTTAAAATTTAAAAAAACATGGATCAACATTTCCCTAATCTACCTCATTTGGTTCCCCAGCGTGGTACTGCTTTAAGCCGAGCACTATTTAAAAAACTATTTTTAGCGCAAGGTTGGACAATTGAAGGTGAAATTCCTAATTATCCAAAAGCTGTTGCCATTATTTCACCCCATACGTCTAATGTTGATGGGTGGTATGGTTTTCTTGCTATTTTCGGGTTGGGTATTCAAATTACTGTTTTAGGTAAAGATGCTCTTTTTAAACCACCTTTTAAGCGAGCTTTAGATTGGGCCGGAGTCATTCCCGTTAAACGTGACACAGCAAATGGTCTTACTGAGCAAGTTGTTACCACTATTCAAAAATATGACAAAATCTGGATTGGGATGGCCCCTGAAGGTACTCGTAAAAAAGCAAAAAAAATGAAAAGTGGTTTTTACCACATTGCAGCAAAAGCCAATATTCCAATTGTGATGTTTTCTTTTGATTATGACCATAAGACGATTCACTGCTTAGGTCACTTAGACCCAAGTGGAAACTATGATGAAGATCTACAAAAGATTTTTGACCGCTATGAAGGAAAAATTTCACCCAAAAATCGTAATTGGCTTGCTGAACCTTTACAAAATCTAGTGAAAAAAACCTAGCAAAAATTGAGCGAATCTGGTCTTATTGCCCTTCTTAATTTATCTCGACATAGATTATTTTTAAAGATGAAAATTGCTCAATTTGCCAGTATTGGATTTATCTCTCTAGCACTATTTGGCTGTGATAAATTTAGCAAAACACCAACGCCGACGACCTCAATTAAAGCCCGTGAACCTGTCATTGCACTTGCTTTAGGTGGCGGTGGAGCAAAAGGATTTTCACATATTGGTGTGATCAAGGTTTTAGAGTCTCATGGAATTAAACCTAAAATTGTAACGGGTACCAGCGCTGGTAGCTTTGTTGGAAGTATCTACGCGAGTGGGCAAACACCTTATCAATTGCAAAGTCTGGCTCTGAAATTACAAGAGTCTGATATCCGTGATTTAACCCTTAATCGTCAGGGCATTATTCTCGGACAAAAGTTACAAGACTACGTGAACCGTAACGTTGGCAATAAACCTATTGAAAAATTTCCAATCCGTTTTGCAGCCGTGGCAACTCGTCTTGATAATGGACAAAAAGCAGACTTTATTAAAGGTAATGCAGGCCAAGCCGTACGTGCTTCATGCAGTATTCCAAATGTATTTGTACCTGCCACAATCGGTAAACAAAAATATATAGATGGCGGATTAGTCAGTCCAATCCCTGTAAAAACCGCTCGTGATATGGGTGCAGATATTGTGATTGCAGTTGATATTTCAGCGCGTCCAGCAGGGAATCGCCCAGCTAATATGTGGGGATTGCTTGATCAAACTATTAATATTATGGGTCAACAAAGTATTAATGAAGAACTCAAGCAAGCCAATGTGGTCATTCAACCCAAAGTAGGCCATTTAGGTACACTTGACCTCAAATCAAGTAATCAAGCAATTTTGGAAGGTGAAAAAGCTGCTCAAGCTCAAATTCGCCAAATTGAAGGTGCAATTGCAAACTTCAAAAAATCTCCAGCTGCATTTAAGCCCGCACCACGCCCTAAATTCTAATAGAAGTGGTTTTTTTCTATCCACATTTCCGATCATCTGCTACAGTGGTAAAAGTGATATTGAGTCACTTTTACTCACATAAATATATATAAAAGAGCAGATCTATGGAGTTTGTTGTACAACCTTGGCATTGGTTTGTATTGGGTATCTTACTTATTCTTTCTGAACTGATCCTCCCTGCCTTTGCTGCACTCTGGTTTGGTATTGCCGCCATTATGGTGTGCGTTCTCTATTGGTTATTTCCAGATATTAGCCTCACAACACAAATTGTATTGTGGATAATACTATCAGTGCTATGCACCATTCTTTGGTTCAAATTTATTAAACCCTTATCCATTGATAAAACCAAAGCGGGATTACCCCGTGAAGCGACCATTGGTCAAATTGGAATGGTGATTCAAACTAACTTGGCTCATGACCAGATTATTGTTCGTTTTCCCATGCCTCTTTTAGGGGCTGATGAGTGGAACTGTCGAAGTACCACTCCTGTTAAAGTCGGTGATCGGGTTCGAGTTATTGACATTTCGGGCAATGACTTAATTGTTCAGGCCCACAGTACTTCATAAACATTAAAGATAAAGAGAGGGTATTTTCATGCCAGTCGGTACTATTATTGTTTTAGCATTTTTGGCTTTTGTTGGTATTACCATTTTTAAGGGGGTCCGTATTGTTCCTCAAGGTTATAAATGGATTGTTCAGCGTTTAGGTAAATACCACTCTACCCTTAATCCGGGGCTTAATTTTGTTATCCCCTATGTAGATGAAGTGGCTTATAAAATTACTACGAAAGATATTGTGCTGGATATTCCATCACAAGAAGTCATTACACGTGATAACGCTGTATTGCTGATGAATGCAGTAGCTTATATTAATTTAACTACGCCAGAAAAAGCAGTATATGGTATTGAAAACTATACATGGGCGATTCAAAACCTTGTACAAACTTCATTACGTTCTATTGTTGGTGAAATGGATCTAGATGATGCATTGTCTTCACGAGATCACATCAAAGCTAAATTAAAAGCTGCTATTTCTGACGATATTTCAGATTGGGGCATTACCCTAAAAACAGTCGAAATTCAGGACATTCAACCCTCTCATACCATGCAAGCTGCCATGGAAGAACAAGCTGCTGCAGAACGTCAACGTCGTGCTGCTGTTACTAAAGCCGATGGTGAAAAACAGGCAGCTATTTTAAGTGCAGAAGGTCGTTTAGAAGCCTCACGTCGTGACGCAGAAGCTCAAGTTGTTTTAGCTGAAGCATCTCAAAAAGCGATTACAATGGTGACCAGTGCTGTTGGAGATAAAGAGATTCCTGTTGCTTACCTTTTGGGTGAACAATATGTAAAAGCCATGCAAGATATGGCGAAATCTAATAATGCCAAAACTGTGGTTTTACCTGCGGATGTTTTAAATACCATTCGCGGTATTATGGGAAAACATAGCTAACCCTATTATTTGATTAGCAAAATTAATATCGGAACGGTGATCTAAAGGTCGCCGTTTTTTTATTTTATTTATCTTTTATATTACTGGTTTTTTAATCTTTTCTGATCTTTCAAAGGTAATTTTTTTACGACTAAATCATAAGAATCGTGAATTAAATCTTCAAGTAAATCGCTTGTTAAGTTCTTATGCGGTGTAATCGAAATCCAGTGCTTTTTATTCATGTGATAGCCCGGAATAATAAATGAATAAAGCTCCTGATATTCCTGACTCTTATACGGATCACACTTCACATTAATCATTTTGACGCCTGCCACTTCTGTTGTCAGCATGAATATTTTTTCTAAAATTTTAAAAACTTCATAATCTGGCCCAAAAGGATGAGTCTGTTGACTAAAGGGAAGATTAAGCGCAATTTCAATTGCTTTTTGATGGAGTTGTTCACCATTCATTCTTTTCTCCTTTATTCATTTCGCATGAATAGAAGTTATGAATATTGATTTAATATTATTAATTGGTACGTGCTAAAAGAAATTGTGAGATCTCAGTTAATTCTTTTGCATCATCACCAAAATAGGCTAAGGCTTCAAAAGCTTGATCATGCAATGCTTTGGCATAAATCTGTGCTTGTTCGAGACCCATTAAAGCTGGATATGTCGATTTTTGAACTTGCTCATCCTTACCAGCTGTTTTACCCAAAGCTTCGGTACTCGACGTAATATCGAGAATATCGTCTAATACCTGAAAAGCCAGTCCAATGGTCTGCCCATATTGGCGTAATTTTGGAATTGCTTGATCTGTTCCAGAAAAAATGGTGACTGCACCCATCATAATTGCGGCCTGAATGAGTGCGCCAGTTTTATTACGATGAATATTTTCAAGTTCATCTTGAGCAATTTGCTTAGCTTCAGCTTGTAAGTCTAACACTTGTCCACAGACCATTTTAGAGGTGGCTGTTGCTAGAATCTGAATTTGTTTTAATACAATCGTGGCGTCAGTACCCAGCCCTTGTTCATCAAACAAACGGCTACCTAAAACCTCAAAAGCCATCGATTGTAAAATATCACCTGCAAGCAAAGCAGTATCTTCACCAAACGCAACATGACAAGTCGGCTGACCACGACGCAGTAAATCATTGTCCATACAAGGCAAGTCATCGTGAGCCAGTGAATAACAATGAATTAACTCGACTGCTACCGCCGCACGGCGTGCAGCAGCAAAATTTGGATTTGGCTGTAAAGAAGCAGTGGCATAACACAAAGCCGGACGTACACGTTTTCCACCAAGCATAACCGCATGGTGTACTGCACTTTTTAAAGGTTCAGGAATCGAAAATGCGGCCAATGTCGTCAATAAATCTTGTTGAATACGTTGTTGAGCTTGGTTTAAAACATCCGCATTAACTTGAGAGAGTGATGACACAGTCGCCTCGATAAAATCAGTAGAGAAATTTTATTGAATGTAATGAAGCATTCATGCGCTACATCATACACGATTCACTGTGAAAAGTGGGTGATGAGTTTTTCAAAGGCAAGTGTAAAAAAGCCTCTACACATTGAGAGGCTTTTTATTTAGATAAAGTTTAGAAACTATCACCCGGAACGCGAACCCAACCTTCCATTAACACACGTGCACTACGGCTCATAATGGCTTTTTTAACGGCCCATTGATCATTAATAAGCTCAGCTTGAGCACCAACACGTAATGTTCCTGATGGATGGCCAAAACGTACCGCTTCACGTTCGCCACCACCAGCCGCAAGGTTTACTAATGTTCCTGGAATAGCAGCTGCTGTACCAATCGCAACTGCCGCCGTTCCCATCATGGCATGGTGCAACTTACCCATCGACAAGGCACGTACCAGTAAATCGACATCGCCTTCTGAAACAGGCTTACCACTTGAAGCGGTGTAGTTTTTCGGTTTAGAAACAAAAGCAATTTTTGGTGTGTGCTGACGCGCAGCCGCTTCTGAAATGTCTTTAATTAAACCCATCTGTACCGCGCCATATGCACGAATTTTTTCAAAACGTGCCAGTGCTGCTGCATCACTATTAATATGATCTTGTAATTCTGTACCGTGGTAACCCAAATCTTCTGCATTTAAGAAAATGGTTGGAATACCTGCATTAATAAAAGTTGCCTGAAAAGTACCAATTTCTGGCACTTCCAATTGGTCGACTACGTTTCCTGTCGGGAACATATCGCCGCCTTCTTCACCATCATCGGCCGGATCTAAAAACTCAATTTGCACTTCGGCTGCTGGGAATGTCACCCCATCAAGCTCGAAATCTCCAGTTTCTTGAACTTGACCATTGGTGATAGGCACATGGGCAATAATAGTTTTTTGAATATTTTTTTGCCAAATTCGAACCGTACATACACCATTTTCTGGAATACGATCTGCATCAACCAAGCCATTTGAAATCGCAAAAGAGCCAACAGCAGCAGTTAAATTACCGCAGTTACCACTCCAGTCTACAAAAGGCTGATCTATTGAAACCTGACCAAATAAATAATCCACATCATGATCTGGCTGAGTACTTTTAGCGAGAATAACAGTTTTGCTCGTACTAGAAGTAGCTCCCCCCATCCCATCAATTTGTTTTCCATATGGGTCTGGGCTACCAATTACACGGAGTAAGAGTTGATCTCGTGCTTGTCCTGCAACTTGGGCTTTTTCCGGCAAATCATCAAGCTTAAAAAATACACCTTTACTGGTTCCACCACGCATATAAGTTGCTGGAATTTTAATTTGCGGTACTGAGCTCATATCAACTGTTATCCTTACTATTATGTTCTTCTATATCAAAACAAGCATTCTTGTTTACCCTTCTCTTCATCTTAAATTGTTTTAAGGCCAAGAGATAGCGCCCTGCTTTATACATCAATCGTATTGACGCGAGCATATTTTGTGAATTTAGCAATATGCTTGCAATGACTTAATCTAAGCAAAATCTAAGAAAAAAAGTCTATATGAAATTATATTTTTTAGAGCACTTTTCACTCTATATTGAAATATTAAAAGTAAACCAATGATTTTAAATATATTTTAATATTACTTTTCAGTCACAGCTTATTAATTTGTAGTCTAGGCTAAAATAACTCCATCTATTAGAATAATTTACTTATTCATTGTGAGTGAAGACCTTTGACCAACGAATCTTCTACACTGCAACGAGGACTAAAAAATCGACATATCCAATTAATTGCTATGGGTGGAGCAATTGGTACCGGATTATTTTTAGGCTCGGCGCAAGTGATTCAATCTGCGGGACCATCCATTATTTTAGGATATGCCATTGGCGGCTTAATCGCGTTTTTGATTATGCGCCACTTGGGAGAAATGATTGTTGAAGAACCTGTTGCAGGATCGTTCAGCCATTTTGCGTATAAATATTGGGGGAAATTTCCCGGATTTTTAACCGGATGGAACTATTGGATACTCTACGTTCTGGTCGCGATGAGTGAACTCACCGCGGTAGCCAAATATATTAATTATTGGTGGCCTCATATTCCAGCGTGGACTTCTGTCTTATTTTTCTTTGTCGTGATTACGGCAATTAACTTAACCAACGTCAAATTTTATGGGGAGTCCGAATTCTGGCTCGCTATTATTAAAGTTGCTGCGGTTATCTCTATGATTGTTTTTGGACTTTATTTGCTATTTACAGCAGATGTAGGTTCAAGCATTTCATTTAGTAACCTTTGGTCTCATGGTGGATTTTTTCCAAATGGCTTTAGCGGCCTGTTCTATATGTTGGCTTTCTTGATGTTCGCTTTTGGTGGTATTGAACTGATTGGTATGGCCGCAGCAGAAGCAAAAGATCCGAAAAAAACCATTCCAAAAGCAATTAACCAAGTCGTTTTCCGTATCTTGATTTTCTATATCGGTTCACTAACAATCTTACTTTCATTAGTACCATGGAACCAATTAGATCTTGGCGGTCTCGACAAAAGTCCATTTGTTATGATTTTTAGCCAAATGGGAATTGGTTGGGCTGCACATCTTCTTAACTTTATTATTTTAACTGCTGCCCTATCTGTTTATAACAGTGGGATGTTTGCAAATAGTCGTATGCTTTACAGTCTCGCTCAACAAGGGAATGCGCCAAAAGTTTTTGCGAAAACCAATAAACAAGGGGTTCCTATTCCCGCTGTTTTACTTTCTGCTTTATTAATCTTTGGCTGTGTCCTTTTAAATTACTTTGTACCTGAAGATGCTCTTGGACATCTTATGTATGTTGTGGTTGGTGCACTTGTTCTAAACTGGGCAATGATATCAATTACACATTTGAAGTATAGACGTTTTGTTAAGCACGCGAATATTAAGACATCTTTTCCAGCGTTATGGTCACCTTTTAGTAATTACTTAGTCTTAGCTTTTATTGGTGTTGTTCTCTATATTATGTGGACTCAAGGCTTCAAAGAGTCAGTAATGATGATCCCTATTTGGATTACAGCGATGCTCGTACTTTTTGACTATTTAAATCCTAAAAAACTAGATTCCATTGAGAATCCGGAAGAATAAATAAATCTAAAAAGCCATTGTCTAGACAATGGCTTTTTTGTTTATAATCAGAAAATTATGCGCCCTTAGCTTAACTGGATAGAGCAGTTGCCTCCTAAGCGACCGACGTGGGTTCGAGTCCCGCAGGGCGCACATATAATATAAATAGTCTACAGTTAAAGAACATAATAAAAATTTATCTTTTTGTAGGAAAAGATAATAAATAAGGTGTGTTAATTATATTTTCTATAAATTTTTCAATATTATCTAAACTCACTTTTGGCAATACAACCAGATTTTCACAGAAAAAATATTGATTTGATCTCAAATCATCTTCAATAGTTTGTTTCAATCTAATAGGATCATAAAAATTAAATGTATATAGTTTATCAAATACCTTAATATCTACTTCAAAACATCCTTTCGACTCAATCTCCCAAGCATACTCAGAAAAATCATCGGATAAATTTAGAATATAATTTTTCATATAATCTCATCAATCATAAACATTTAACATTAGAACATAATTCAATGTACTTTTTTTAATTTTAAAAATTCTAAATTAAAATAATATCTATCCAATATCAGATAAATCATATGATTAAAAAAATTAATACATAAAACTTATTCAATTTTATTTATTAACTCCTTTATTTATACTATTTAATTTTAAAAATAAATATTATTTCAACACAAAAATAAAAAATGGATACTGATTATTAAATTAAAAATCAGCATCCATTAGAGATACCCAGTACAATTATTTATCTAATAATGGGTTGAGCAATATATAAATATGGAAGAAAGTACTTGAAAAAATCATCATCCACCTCACAATAACTTCTCCATTACTACTTGACTCAGTAATGGGTAAAGTTTCAGCAAATACTCCATTGCACCACATATATATACAAGCATAACAACTTAAAAAGGTAACAAAAAAGTAACCATAGTCAATTAACCCCATCTTAACTTGCATAAAAACACTTAATAAAGTTAAAAATAAAATTAAAAAAACTATCTTTTTTTTATGCTTTTTAAGCAGATAAAAATAGATTCTTTTTAGTTCCATTAGAGAACCTCTTAACCTTAACATCTAAATGGTGGTTTAATATTTTTACAAGTTTCATTATAAGAAGCAGGGAGGCCTCCCACATAATACCCTACAGCTGCACCACTAATCTGACTAGATGCTTTTCCTCCTCCTAACTGTAATATTTTTTTAGTAGTTAGAGACCCGGCTACACTTCCTCCAATAATAGCCAGTCCTTTTTGAGTATTGCTAAGTTCTGTATCAGCAACTATACCTGCCCCACCAATATATTCGCCTGCAGCAAATAAAAAAGGTGCTGTGGGAGTACATCCAAATAAACAAAATGCTCCCGTACCAGTAGCGAAATCTCCCCAAAATTGTAAAGAATCTGCAGCATTTTGCCTAGAATACGGCCCTTTAACATTTCCTATCCATTTAGCATCATCTTTTGCAACCATTGCAGACAATGAGTCATTATAAGTAAAGAAATCATTACGACCTGTTCCAGTATAAACAGGCCTAATATTTTGAGCGGAAAAATTCATGATAGATTCTTGCTGTCTTAACATCCATTCCAAGTTACTATTATTATTTACATATGCCATTGACATTCCTGCATCTGACAACATATCTAAACGTAATCCACTTGGATCAATATTCATCACTGGATTACTACCCGCATATGCATACGGATTTAAACCACCTTCTAACCCAATTGGGTCCGGTTCCATATAACGTCCCAGCTCTGGGTTATAGAAACGGTTGTGGTTATAGAACTGGTTAGTGCCCACATCATAACTGTCACATTATGTTAATCCATAAGGCACAAGCATAGCGCAGTGATGTCTATAGAGGATAAACTATAAAACCAGAATTCTGAATAATACCCGATTCAACAGCTCTTACTATTTATAACCATTTTGTTCTCATTTAAATAAAAACAACCTGAACCATGATAGCCTGCCTCACCATCAATCGAATAATAATAATGCACCAGCAGGAACAGCACTATTATCCATTACATAAAATCCAAAACCACTATCAAGCTTTTTGGCATCACTTTTAGATAGCTGAAATACAACTCCTTTATTAGCATTACCCGAAACAAGCAAATCAACTGTACCAGAGCATGCCACTAACACTGGTATAAATAGTAAGCTATACAAATTCCTCATTACCAGCTACCTCCAGCACTACGGTTTTTTTATAATATTACCCCTTAACCTTAAAATTTGCATTCAGTAACAACTACTAATTCATTCAAACATCTATTTATATTTATTGAATCTTCTTGACGAGAAGTTTCCTTAACGATTTAAAATATTTAATTATATGCTTTTTACTCCTAAACATGTCAAAAATCACAAATTAAATCAACGATATAAAAAATCAATTTTTCTCTTTAATATAAATCTTACTTGTTATTGGTAAAGTACCATTTTTGTTCTGTATTAAAGGATTCCAAGTATTTTTATCCTTCAACTCATCTAAAATATAAAAAACAACTATTTTATTTCCTATAGAATAAAGATGACTATACTCTCTCTCCAAATTTTCATTCGTAAATACTACTCCTTCATATATCTCTTCTTCAGTATTATCTGACCCAATAGTTATCATTGTATTATCATCAATAAAAACATTCCCCTTACTAAGATCAACTATTACCCCACTTACAATATATGTTTCAATATTACCTTTTTCAACATTATCCCACCACTCACTTGTTCCATATAAACCATACACTCCACTTAAACCGCCACTTGTAGTATTATCCAGAGTCAAAGCATGTGTAGACCTCATCTCATCTTTCCCATTTTTTTCCAACCACATTTTTAAATCAAAAATCAATTTATATCCTTGATCAATCAGTGCACAATTCTCTATCATTTTATTTAATCTTTATCCATTTTATACTTTACAATCATCTAAATTATTTATCATTTTTAAAAAAATTATTGTACAACTCCTCTCTTCCATCATAGAAAAATAAATCATCAATTTTTTCAAATAAGTAAAAATCACCTATTATTTCTTTAAGCCCATTAAAAACAAGACCTTTTGAATTAGATTTTAGCCCTAATGATAATTTTTCAATTAATGAAGAGTGGTTTTCACAATATGAAAATATTTTAATTAAAGAATGAATTTCTTCCTTACAAGGTATATCTACAGTAAGAGTAAGCAAAAAAGCTTTCATATAAAATAAAGTGTTCTTTTCAACTTCGGGAAAGCTAACGTATCCAGAAAAAATTCTCCTATTAACTCCACTTTGGTTATAAATAATATCATTTTTATTATCATCAGCAGGAAAAATAATATCTTTATTTAATTTAATATAACCCACATAGTTATAGGCTATAATATTAATTTCATCTTCATTCATATTAAACACCTACAAGCCATCAATATAAAATAATTTTAATCCCCACCCTTAATATAAACCCTATTAAGTAATGGAGAAACACCTAGTTTTTCTTCTACTACCCAATTCCAAACATCATCCTCTTTTAATTTATCCAAAATATAAATGGATACTATTTCATTTCCAACTTTATAGAGCTCTTTACTTATAGCCTTTTCTTTTTCATTAGTAAAAACTATATCTTGAAATATTTCTTTATCCGTTCCATTTACTTTAATTGTAATCATGGTACTTCCATCTATAAATGGATTTTCTTCATTTATTTCAACTATTAACCCTCTAATATAGTAATTTTCTATATTACCATTTTCGATATTTCCCCACCATTCAGCTGTTGCATATAAACCATTGTCACCCTTAAGCCCCATAGTTGTTCCCTTATCCAACGTAGTTTGTTGTATATTTTTGATATAATTTTCATCCATCAATATTGAAGAAGATGACCTTAAATCAAAAACCAACTTATATCCTTGCTCAAGTAGATTTATATCTTCTATTTTTATCATTTTAATATTCTCCTATTTTCTTACTTATTATGCTGATTTTACATCATTTACCATTTTCAAATTTCCACCTAACACTCTATTTATTATAAAAAAATAGGACTTAATAAAAAGCCCTATTTCTATAAAACAATATACTCAATCCTTCACTTCAGCCAACAACGTTTCAGCTGTCAGTTTGCCTAAATTATTAGAAGCAAGTGGGCTATCGCCTTTTAATAGTTTATGGTCTCTATGACATTGCCCAGTAATACCATCATTTAAAATTTCGACACCGAGTTTTTCAAGGTTTTCACCCACTAGCCAAGGTGAGGCGCCCAGCATATAACCAATGTCGATATTCATTCCTTTCTCTCGAGCATCAGGGAATACGTAAATTTGATAAAAAATTACTAAGCTCAGTTTAGGCAAACCTGTCGTTCACCTAAACCTTAATTATTATAACTTTACATATTCATCTCTAAAACGATCTTTCCGATGTGGTCACCTTGCTCCATACACGCATGGGCACTTTGTACATCTGAAAAAGTATATGTTTTATAAATTTGAGGTAAACACTTACCTTGTGCCAGTAATGGCCACACATGCTCATGCAACGATTGGGCAATTTGTGCTTTTTCTTGGGCCGTACGTGCTCGCATGGTTGAACCTGTAATGGTGGCACGTTTTAAAATCAATTTTTGTAAATCAAATTCTTTTGCAATGCGCCCTCCCATAAAACCAATAATGACGAGTCGACCATCACGTTTTAATAGGTTTAAATTTTTCTGGAAATAAGATCCACCAACAATATCCAAGATAACATCAACACCTTGGTCTTGAGTTTGTTTCAATATTTCTTGTTCAAAATCTTGGGTTTTATAATTAATTGCTGTAGTGAAATTTGAGAGTGCTTCAACTTTATCTTCGCTTCCAACCGTAGCAAAAGTTTTAATCCCTAAAGCTTGGCAAATGGCTAAAGCTGTGGTTCCAATTCCACTTGCCCCACCATGAATGAGTGCCGTTTCATTTTCTTTTAAACGGCCAATATCAAATAGATTCGCCCAAACCGTAAAAAATGTTTCTGGAATCGCAGCAGCTTGTGTAAATGATAAATTTTCAGGTATTGGTAATACTTGAGTTGCAGTTACCGCGCAGTACTCTGCATAACCACCGCCATTGGTTAAAGCACAGACTTTATCTCCAACTTTAAACTGTTCCACTTGGTCACCTACAGCAACCACGACACCGGCAACTTCAAGACCCGGTATTTGAGTAACGCCTTTAGGCATAGGATATAACCCCATACGCTGTAAAACGTCTGGGCGGTTAATTCCAGCAGCCTTTACCTCAATTAAGACTTCATCTGCTTGAGGTACGGGAATATTCGCCTCTTGAACTTTTAGGACCTCAGGTCCACCAGGAGCCGTAATTTCAATAATTTTCATAGTGGTTGGAAGGGTCATTCATATGCTCCATATCTTGTTTAAATCAATATAACAATGAACCTAAAATGAAAACATCTGTCTTACGTTTACTTTGTATAAATAGGCAATTCAAATCAATTTTTAGGCATAAAAAAGCCTAGAATATTCTAGGCTTTTTCACTTCATCTGATTTTAAGCCGATAAATTAAAGAACATTGCTGCAATTAAAATGATGACACCTAATGCAATTCGATACCACGCAAATACGCGTAACGTATGACGCTCTACAAACAGTACCAATGCTTTTACAACAAATAAAGCGGCAATAAAAGCGGCAACGAAACCTACCCCAATATTAATCATATTATCGGCGGTCAGTACGTCAGCATTTTTAATCAAGTCAAAAGTTGCAGCGCCTAACATGGTTGGCATAGCGAGGAAGAAAGAAAATTCTGTAGCAGCTTTACGTGATAAACCCGCAAACATTCCACCCACAATAGTCGCACCTGAACGTGAAGTTCCCGGAATCATGGCAACACACTGAGCAAGTCCAACTAAAAGTGCTTGTTTAAAAGTAATTTTGGTTGCATCGTCTGTCTTATGTTCAAATTGTCTAGATTCAACCCAGAAAATAATAAGAGCACCAACAATTAAGGCAATCGCAACCACAATTGGGCTGAATAAAACACTTTTAATAAAGTCTACTGCCAAAACCCCAATAATGACTGCTGGGAAGAATGCAATAAGTACACTTATGGCAAAATGACGTGATTCCACATCACCACTGAAGAAGCCCTTAATCAAGTTAACAATTTTTTGTCGGTATAACCAGCACACTGCTAAAATAGCACCTAACTGAATTACGACCTCAAATACACGACCGCCGTCTGAATGGAAATCGATAATATGACCAAATAAAATTAGATGGCCTGTACTCGAGATGGGTAAAAATTCAGTTAAGCCTTCGACAAAGCCTAAAAACAGTGCTTTTATAACTTCAAAATTTTCCATAACTTGCTCAAAGAAAGTTAATCATTAGAACGACCTAAAATTTATTTTATCGCAATTGTAAGCCTCAAATTTGGCTTAACACATGTTCAATATCAGATCATTTCTAACGTTTGTGGTTATTGCCCCTAGTTAAAGGCAGTTTATTTAAAGTGCGATAATGTATCACATCATGATGACAAACTTGGGTTAACTATCGTAAAAAGATAAAACTTGGTAAAGAACTGCCAAAATTTCTCTTGCTCAAGATAAAACTTTTTTGTCTGGGCCTACTCTACAAAATGATCTTAAAAAGCCCTTTAAAAAACATGATATTATTGTGATTAAATGCAGCTCATATCAAAAATTATATCTGAATGAAAAATACCAAAATTAATGCACGCCATCTTATTATCGATTTGTTTCTTTCCTCAGCCTATCCTCAGCTCACCATTAAACAAATATTGATTGCCGCCAAACTTTTCAACTTAAGTGAAAATGGTATTCGTGTTGCTACGACTCGGTTATTAAATGAAGGCATGATAGAGAGTGTCGAGCGCGGTATTTATCAACTTTCGCCATCAACAAAAGAATGGGCTAAAGTTATTTTGAACCGTAAAAATGGCATTAAACAGACCAAAGAATGGCAACAGCATTATCTGGCAGTATTTACTGGCACGTTAGGTCGTATAGATCGCACCGCTTTAAAAAAGAGAGAACGAGCATTACGTCAATTTGGCTTTAAAGAACTTGAAACTGGAATTTATATACGTCCAGATAATTTAGCCTATAGTTTCGAAAAAACATGTGAAGAACTTGTTTTAGCAGGCCTTGAAAATGAAGCTAAAATTTCTATTATGCAAAAATTTGACTCAAAAACAGTTCAGTTAATTGCTTCTTTATGGGATACCCAACAGCTCGAATTAAACTACAAAAACTATAGCCAAGATATTCAGCAATGGCTTTTAAAATATGAAAAATTACCGCTCAATGACGCTGCTGCTCAAGCTTTGTTATTAGGACGAGAAACCATTACTTTGCTAATGAATGATCCTTTGCTGCCCTCTCCCTTTGTTAATGAACATGCCCGAAATCAGTTTGCTCAAAATGTACAGCAGCTCGATTTAATTGGGCAAAAACTGTGGCAAAAACTTTATGAAAATGAATTAGCCCATTAAAGGTCGATTTATTTTTTTACAAACAAATATTTCACATTTTAAAATTTTATGATTATATTTGTAATATAAAATATGGAAACCAAAATCTAATTTGGGAGAATAAAAATGAATACACAGGTGAGTGTGACCGATCTATTTAGCAGAGAAGAAATACAAGAACTCACAGAGCCTTCAGATGCATACGGCGCTTGGGCTGTTGCAAGTACGTGGGCTGTTATTGGCGGAACATTTGCTAGCTTAATCATGATGTGGGATTACTTGCCAAGTTGGGGCAAATTACTTGCTTGTATGCTTGCCTTGGCCATATTGGCTGGTCGCCAGTTATGCCTAGCAATTTTGATGCATGATGCATCACATAAAAGCTTGTTCAAAAATAAAAAAATTAATGACTTCGTAGGTGAATGGTTATGTGCCCGCCCGATCTGGAATGATTTACATAAATATCGTCAACATCACGTTCGTCATCATGCAAAAACGTCTACTCCAGATGACCCTGACCTTTCTTTGGTCTCGGATTTTCCTGTAAGCAAAAAATCACTTACTCGAAAATTCTTACGCGACTTAACGGGTATGACGGGATTAAAGTTTAGCTTTGGTCGAGTGTTAATGGATCTCGATTTAATGAAATGGACCGTTGCAAATGATCAAGTCTGGTTAGACCGCAGCAATAAAAATCTGGTTGATTATGCAAAAAGCCTTGCAAAAAATAGTACTGGGGCCATTGCGACCAATGTAGCACTCTATTGCCTTTTAAAGGCTTTTGGTCAGCAACGGTTTTATTGGTTATGGCCTTTAGCGTATTTGACCCCATTCCCATTATTTTTAAGAATTCGCTCAATGGCCGAACATGCAGGAATGCAAACGAGTAATACAGCCTTAACCAATACCCGTACAACACAAGCGGGTTGGATTGCTAGAAGCTTTGTGGCCCCTATTCATGTCAATTACCACATGGAACACCATTTAATGGCTTCTGTACCCTACTTCAAATTGCCGCATATGCATCGTTTATTGAGAGACCGCGGACATGTTCCAACACCACCTAGCTATTTTAAAGTGATTCAGTCACTTTCATCTAAGCCAAAACAAACGGTTTAAAGCTCTCGAATCAGTTTTAGAGGTCACGCAATTAAATCAGTGGCCTTTTCAACTCAAATTTGAACTTAATTCATCCATTTTGCGTTGCGTCTGAAAATACTTGGGTGTGACTCCCATCCAACGTTTAAATGCACGGGTAAAATGAGAGGTGTCGGCATATCCTAAAGTTAAAGCAACTTTTTCAATCGACATGTTATTTTGAGCCAAAAGTTTTTGAGCATGTTGCTTTCTAAGTGAGTCAACCAAGACAGTGAAACTTGTATTTTCAATAGCTAAATAACGTTGCAAAGTTCGCTCTGAAATATTTATGATTTTAGCTACTTGTCCGACTTTCAATGTCTCACCCTCCCCATTCACAAGCAATTTTTCAGTAACTTGTTTAACTCGCCCTTTCCAGCCACTTTGTAACTTTAATTTTTCGATATCTCGCTTACATTGTGCATTGAGCAAAGGTGCCAACATCGGGTCTGCCGTCAATATAGGCTGTTCTAAATATTCTTTTGGAAATATCCAGCTATTACGCTTTTGATTAAATAAACAAGTCACAGCCAGCTGATTACTCATTTTGGCAAAACCTGTCGGTTCCGGCATTCGTAATTCAACTTTTCCTAAATTGGATAAGCCTGTTAATTTTTTTGCAATTTGAACAAAACCGACTAACAAAAAAAAGTTGGCATTTCGGCTCAACTGAAATGCTTTGACAGGTTGATGAATTAACCAACATACATAATTATTTTCTTGCTTTAATTCTGGTTTAAAAACTTCGCAACGTGCCCCAATAAACTGTTCAAGTATTTTCAATGCTTCTCCTAAGTTTGGAGAAACCATGGCAGCCATTCCGACTGAACCATAACATGAGGCTGTCATTTCTAAAGCTAAATACCCAGCTAAAGCTGGTTCTTTGCACAATTCGATGGCTCGCTCTATAAGCTGATTTAAGGTATTGAACTCAACATACCAATAAGGTTTTTTTAATTGATCTATTGTTATGCCGCTTCCCTCTAAAAGCTGCTCACTAGAGACACCCCACTGCCTAACAGTCTCGACGATTAAGTTAATATAAGTCCCGGGTAATTCTGGATTCATAGGCACCGATTGAACAAAATAAAATGGCGTGAAATGGTAAAAACTGTCGGTTCATGAACTATGCCATTCTTTTAGATTGATGCATAGTTATACAAAATAAAATCCGCTGAATTGCTCTAGGCAGTACAATTTCCAAAAAAATACAGGTCTCCCCTATGAATATCTTGATTGTCCATGCTCATCCAGAACCATTATCTTTTACGACCGCATTAAAAAGTACAGCTAAACAAACCTTTGAAAAACTGGGCCATCGAGTAGAAGTTTCAGACTTATATGCAATGCAATTTAATCCAGTTGCATCAAAAGAAGATTTTTTAGAACTCAACCAACCTGATTATTTTAACTATGCATTAGAGCAAAGAAATGCCAGTAAAAATCAACTTCTAGCTCCTGATATTCAAGCAGAAATTGAAAAGGTTAAAAAAGCTGATTTAGTCATTTTAAATTTCCCACTCTATTGGACATCTGTGCCAGCAATTTTAAAAGGCTGGATTGATCGTGTGTTTGTTTCAGGACTCTTTTACGGTGGTAAACGTTTTTATAACCACGGCGGAATGGCTGGTAAAAAAGCGATGTTGTGTTTAACACTCGGTGGTAGAACACACATGTTTGGGGAGAACTCCATTCATGGCCCAATCGAAAATTATCTATCCCCGATTCAGCGCGGTACTTTGGCATATGCTGGTTTTGAAGTTCTACCGCCATTCACTGCTTACCACGTACCTTACATTAGCCAAGAAGCACGAGAAATCCTTCTTGAAGACTATGTGACGTATCTCACTCATCTAGACCAACTTGAACCACTAAACTTTCCCAAGCTTGAGCAATTTGATGAAAAGTTATATCCACTCTAACGCTGTGTTTTAGCTCTAAAAATAGAATAGCTAAATCTATCTTTTATTTTTGGTTATTCTCTCTTATAGTCATTTCCAAACAGGAAACTAAAGTTACTCAAAAAAATAGATCGAATGGTAAAAAAATTAAGGGAAACTTTTTCATAAAATTAAGAATATAAAACTGAATCAATAATATACAGATGTAGAAAAACTAGACTTATCCAGTAAAAATGGCGACCAATACTCATTTCATAATCACTTAGTTCATATTTTTACAAAAAAATCTTTGACCATTTTTCTTGGATTTATGACAAAAATGTCACTAAAACAATCCACTTTACTAATAGATAAAAAATATAAATATCAATTAATTAAATTAATTTTTCAATACAAATATTCCTTCATATTTCATCCATTATTGACACTATTTGTATAAAAAGTGAGTACTCTTCAGTTCATATAACAGATTTACTCTTATTGTAATTATGCTATTTTTGTTACATGGAGTTATCAAAGCTTTTATAAGTTGTAATTAGAAGCTTTGAAGGCAACACAGTTTAAACGGTTTAACTCTGTTACTTTTAAAAAAATGTCTTGAAGTTCAAGGAAAGATTAAAATGAAATTAAAACATCTGAGCACTGCAATGATTTTAGCAACGCTGCCTGCAACTGGGGTTTTTGCAGCAGCATTGGATCGCTCTGGACAATCAATGTCTGCATTTTTGCAGCCAGGAAACTACTTTGAAGCTGGTATCACTGCTCTAGACCCAGATGTATCGGGTAAAGAAGCAGGATCAAGCGCAACTCGCCGTGATATTGCTGATATGGGTGAGGATTATTATTTCCCTAATGCAGCATTAAAACTACAAATTAACGATAAATTCTCATTTGGTTTACTTTATGACCAACCATTTGGTGCAGATGCAGAATATAAAGGTCAAAATGTATTCGTTTCAGACTCTTCTAATACAATTCTAGCTCCGGCTGCTTTAGCAGTTATTCGCCAGCAAACTATTACAAACGGAATTAACACTCAAGTTACAGATGCAGCACAAAAGCTGCTAGATTCTGGCGCTCTACCTGGGGCTAATATTGATCAAGCAAAAGCAGCTATTCAAGCGAATACTGCAGCGATGCAACAAATCACAGAAGGTGTCACAAAAGCAGTAGATGCTGGAATAAATAACATTAATGGTTTGCTTGGCAAGGGTGGCACAAAAGTTGAAGTTGATACCCAGAACCTAGCAATGGTATTTGGTTTCCAACCAAACAAAAACTGGAATCTCTATGCGGGTGGTGTATACCAAACAATTAAGGGGAACATTAGTCTTCGTGGACAAGCTTATAGTATCTATAATGGCTATGATGCAGATATTAAAGAAACTGGCGGTGTGGGTTGGTTAGCAGGTTTTGCTTATCAAATTCCAGAAATTGCATTAAAAGCTTCTTTAACTTATCGTTCTGAAGTTGACCATGATGTCAATATTCGTGAAAACTTACCTACACTTCCTGCGCTTTCACTATTAGGACAAGCTGCAGCTGGTGAAGCAATTAAAAATAGCTCAGCAGATACCACAATTACGACGCCTCAATCAGTTAACTTTGATTTCCAAACGGGAATCATGGCTGACACTGTTGCCTTTGCCAACGTACGTTGGGTGAACTGGAAAGATTTCTCTGTTCAACCATACAAATTTGGGCAACTATCAAAAGTTGTAGGGCAACTACCTATTGTTAACCGTCCAAATGGCTTCGATTTAGTTAGCTATGCAGATGACCAATGGACAGTGACTACAGGTGTTGGTCGAAAACTTAACGACAAATGGGCGGGTAATGTTTCTGTAGGTTGGGACTCTGGTGCTGGTGACCCAATCACAACTCTAGGCCCAACTGAAGGTTACTGGAACGTAGGTTTAGGCCTTCAATATAGCCCTACTCCACAAACGTTTATTGCTGGTGGCGTAAAATACTTCTGGTTGGGCGATGCTAAAGCTCAAACTGGCGCACAAGCTGGTAGCGACCAATATCTTGCAGAGTTCTCTGACAACAATGCAATCGCTTATGGTTTAAAACTTGGTTATAAATTCTAAGTTTCAAAACTCATTCATATAAAAAAGGCGCTTAAAGCGCCTTTTTTATTATTTACTCTTAAGCTGGAATCGTACGTTTCGAAACTGAACGGATTGCTTCTTTTAATGCATCATATCCATTAATTGCTGGAAACTGTGGAAACTCAGCAATAACGTTTGTCGGCGCATCAAATAAGAAACCATGGTCAGCTTCACCCAGCATGGTTGTATCGTTATATGAATCGCCCGCAGCGATTACGCGGAAATTTAAGCCATGAAGTGCCTTAACCGATTCACGTTTTTGATCTGGTTGACGTAGCTTATAAGCCGTAATCATTCCTTGTTCATCTGTCTCTAATTTATGACAGAAAATGGTTGGCCAACCCAATTGCTTCATTAAAGGATGTGCAAACTCATAGAAAGTATCTGACAAGATCACGAGTTGGAAATGAGTGCTCACCCATTCAACAAATTCTTTTGCACCTGGTAAAGGCCCCATCTCGGCAATGACTTCTTGAATATCATTTAAGCCTAGACCGTGTTGTTTTAAAATATTAAGACGCTGAGTCATTAAAACATCATAATCCGGAATATCACGAGTTGTAGCCTCGAGTTCTTTAATCCCTGTTTTTTTAGCGAAATTGATCCAGATTTCAGGAACTAAAACCCCTTCAAGATCTAGGCATACGATTTCCATGAATGCTTCCAACGTTGGTTAAAAATTGCTGTATCATACCATTAAGATTTTCAGTTTTGCGTTGTTATTGATCAAATCAATTTTATTCATAAGGATCGAAATTAAAGTGCTAAGCACTTTAACAACTATCCTTTAGAATATTTTTCATAACTCAATGCGCCCAAGCCTTTTGCCAGGAACACACATGACCGTTATTCCGACTATTGATATCGTAGATGCTCTTGCTGCTGAATATGCAACCAAAAGCCCTCGGGAAATTTTAGAACTTGCCTTAAGCCAACAAGGTGAAATCGCAATTTCTTTTTCGGGAGCAGAAGATGTTGTTTTAATTGATATTGCTTCACGTTTGGGTAAATCTTTCCGTGTCTTTAGTCTCGACACTGGCCGCCTCCATGCTGAAACGTATCAATTTATTGAAACTGTCCGTAAACACTACAATATCAATATCGAAATTTGTTTCCCTGAATCTGAAGCTGTTCAAAACATGGTAAACGAAAAAGGTTTATTCAGCTTTTTTACAGATGGGCATCAGGAATGTTGTGGTATTCGAAAAGTTCAGCCTTTACGTAAAAAACTTGCGACTTTAGATGGCTGGATTACAGGTCAACGTAAAGATCAAAGTCCAGGTACACGTACAGAAATTCCTGTCGTACAAGCTGACGCTGGCTTCTCAGGTCCAGGCAAGCAACTCATTAAATATAACCCTTTAGCGAACTGGACAAGTGCTGAGGTATGGAGCTACATCCGTATGATGGAAATTCCATATAACCCTCTCCACGAACGTGGTTTTGTTTCTATTGGCTGTGAACCGTGTACACGAGCTGTATTACCAAACCAACATGAGCGTGAAGGGCGTTGGTGGTGGGAAGAAGCGACTCAAAAAGAGTGCGGATTACATGCAGGCAACATGAAAAAGTAATTTGTTATCAAAAAACCACTGCTAAATCAGTGGTTTTTTTTATGTCATGTTACGTACACAAAGTCATATTTTATCTACTCTAAACGCTATATACTTAATTTTACGGTTCTATAATTCTAATAAGAGCTCAGATAAGGGCTTCTTAGAAAAATGCATGAGGCACAATGATTTATGCGTCCATTACACCCAATTGATTTCATTTTTCTGTCACTTGAAAAAAGACAGCAACCCATGCATGTCGGTGGATTATTTTTATTTGAAATTCCTGAAAATGCACCTGAAACCTTTGTACATGATTTAGTAGAAGATATTAAACGCTCAAAAAGCATTCCTATTCCGCCCTTCAATAACCGTTTAAATGGTCTATTTTGGGATGAGGATGAAGAGTTCGATATCGATCATCACTTTCGCCATATTGCTTTGCCTCATCCAGGGCGCATTCGTGAGCTTTTGGTTTATATTTCCCAGCAACATAGTTCATTAATTGACCGCGCCAAGCCGCTTTGGACCTGTGACATTATTGAAGGAATCGAAGGCAACCGTTTTGCGATGTATTTTAAAATCCATCATGCAATGGTTGATGGCGTTGCAGGCATGCGTTTAATTGAAAAATCACTTTCAAAAACACCTGAAGAGAAACACGTCGTTCCTTTATGGTGTGTCGAAAGCAAGAGAACTAAACGCCTAAAAGTGCCTACTCCAAGTACAAGTAAAATTAAGAGTATTTTAGGAGGCATTAAGTCTCAACTCGATATAGCTCCTAAAGTAATGCAAGAGTTATCTCAGACTATATTTAAAGAAATGGGCAAAAATCCTGATTATGTTTCTACCTTTCAGGCGCCAGTTTCAATTTTGAACCAAAGAGTAAGTGCTTCACGTCGTTTTGCTGCTCAATCATTTGAACTGAGCCGCCTTAGAAAAATTTCAAAAGCATTAGGCGTAACGATTAACGATATTGTATTGGCAGTATGTTCTGGTGCTTTACGTGAATATTTGATTAGTCAAAATAGCTTACCTAAAAAGCCACTTATTGCCATGGTTCCAGCTTCATTACGCACAGATGATTCTGATATGAGTAACCGAATTACCATGATTCTGGCAAATTTAGGGACTCATAAAGACCAACCGTTAGAACGTCTAGAAATTATTCGTCGCAGCATGCAAAACTCAAAGCAACGCTTTAGCCGTATGACTGCTAATGAAATTTTAAACTATAGTGCGGTTGTTTATGGTCCGGCAGGATTAAATATCATGTCAGGAATGCTTCCTAAGCGTCAGGCGTTCAATTTAGTGATTTCTAATGTACCAGGGCCACGTGAGCCACTTTATTGGAATGGCGCGAAATTAGATGCTCTCTACCCTGCTTCCATTGTCATGGACGGACAAGCTTTAAATATTACCATGACCAGTTATTTAGATAAGCTTGAAGTTGGATTAACAGCTTGTCGAAATGCCTTACCAAAAATGCAAAACCTTTTGACTCATTTAGAAGATGAGATTCAACGTTTTGAAGAAATTATTGCAGAGAAGCAGCTGAAACGTCATTCAGCAAGTTAGAAAAAGTTAAGGGGCTTTGAATTGGCCCCTTATTTTTTGATTGTGCGGCACTGGTTAAGCAACTGATGACATACTGAACGAATCATCGCAGTTGTAATCGGCACTTCTTTACCTTGGTCATTCAACATATAGCAGCTATTTACTGGCGTACTATCTAAAACATGTTTAAGACCGTTGCTAATTAAGTTTTCACTTACATTCATGGGTTATACCTCTTATTGTTTGCTAAGACGTTAAATAGGGAGAACGTCTACGGCTACTGTATGTAAGTAGTATTTAAAATTCATGAATGAAAGTAAAATTTCAGTTGTAACAAGGATTAAGCGATATCTTGTTACAACTTTAACTTAAAATGATATCGTATTGCTCTTGCGTATATAAATTTTCGACCTGAAATTTAATCACACGGTTGATGAAATGCTCTAAATCAGCCACTGCTGGCGCTTCTGCTGTTAATAATCGGTCAATCACAGAAGGATGGGCAACGACAGTAAAGCCACTCGTTGACTCAAATGCGCGGGTATAGCGTAATATCTCACGAAATATCTCGTAACACACTGTCTCTGCTGTTTTGACAAAACCACGCCCTTGGCAAGTTGGACACGACTCACACAACAAATGTTCTAACGATTCACGTGTTCGTTTACGGGTCATTTCGACCAGCCCAAGTTCTGATACCTGAGTAATTTTTGTCTTGGCGTGATCGCGCTCAAGCATTTTTTCAAATTGACGCATCACCTCTTCACGGTGAATTGCTTCTTGCATGTCAATAAAATCAATAATGAGAATACCACCTAAATTACGCAGTCTAAGTTGACGTGCGATGACTTGGGTCGCTTCCATATTGGTTTTAAAAACCGTGTCTTCAAGACTACGACCACCGACATATGAGCCAGTATTCACGTCAATCGTTGTCATGGCTTCAGTCTGGTCGATCATAAGATAACCACCAGATTTCAAAGCTACACGGGTTTGAAGGGCTTTTTGAATATCTTCTTCGACATTATAAAGATCAAATAGTGGTCGCTCACCCGGATAATGAATGAGTCGACTCTGCATATTCGGAACAAATTCTTCAACAAACTCCATAAGTTTGGCATGAATTTCTCTCGAATCGACATAGATCTTTGCCGTCTCTTCGCTTGCTAAATCTCGAATAATACGCTGAGGTAATGGAAGTTCTTCAAAAATTAAGGAAGGAACTGCAACATCAATCTGCTTACGTTGGATGTATTCCCATAATTTACTCAGATAGCACATATCCCGTGCAATTTCTGCCTCATCCACACCTTCGGCAGCCGTACGTACAATCACACTACCCGGCAGATTATGTTCAGATTGAATACCTTCAATAATATTACGTAATCTATCTCGCTCTTCTTCAGACTCAATACGCTGCGATACGCCAATATGGTTACCATATGGCATGAGAACCAGATAACGAGAAGGAATTGAAAGATCTGTACTCAGACGTGCCCCTTTCGTTCCTAACATATCTTTCATGACTTGAACGGTCAGGGTTTGACCGGGATGTAATAGCTCAAAGACATTGGGGGTAGGTTGTGAACGAGGCCAAACCATATCATTGATGTGTAAGAAGGCTGTTCGAGATAAACCGATATCAACAAAAGCAGCTTGCATACCCGGAAGCACTCGCACGACTTTGCCTTTGTAAATATTACCGACTAGACCGCGCTTGACCGTACGCTCGACATACAGCTCATTAACAGTTCCATTTTCGATTAATGCCACCCGACACTCCATAGGCGTGACATTAATAAGTAATTCTTCTGACATACATAAACTCAAAGCATTATAAAATTTTTATTAAAGAGTCAGAGAAGCTGTTAACTTTAACTTTGCCTACTGTTCATCGACAATGCTATTCAATTAAGAATGATAACAACCCCTTTATGTCTTTACTCTTTTTAATAACTGTGCAAATTCGTATAAAGGAAGTCCTACCACATTACTATAACTTCCTTGAATTTGGGGAATATATTGAGAAGCAATTCCTTGAATTGCATACCCACCGGCCTTCCCTACAGGCTCACCTGTGGCCCAATAGTCTTCCATATCTTGTATAGTCAGATGTTGGAACTCAACTTGTGTTTGTACCGCCTGACTCAAAACTTGTTGTTGAGTGGCAATACATATCCCTGAAAATACGTCATGCCAGCGTCCAGATAGTTGTTTCCATATTTCAAAAGCATGATCTTTCGATTCAGGCTTGCCAATAATTTGGCCATCAAGCCCAAGACTCGTATCGGCAGCGATAACAATTGCTTCTGGAAAAAGGTTTAATACAGTTTGCGCTTTTTCTCTCGCTAAACGTTCAACATATTGATGAACCAGTTCATCCTTATGAACAGACTCATCAATATCTGGGCTATAGATTTCAAAAACCAAACCCAATTGTTGTAATAGTTCCTTCCGACGAGGAGAACTAGAAGCTAAAACTATATGCGCCATTTTGCCAAACAATAATAGACGATGGGCCAAGTGATGATACTTGTCATCAATGGTTGCCAATGTCTAGCAAGCGAAAAGTGAATACCACCCATGGTTTGTGTTACCCACATAAATACTAAATGGGCAATAATGACCAGAGTTGCAATCGTCCACAAATTACCAAAAGTCAAAATACGGCGTTCCCGAATTAAAAAACGGGTTAGAAAAGTCATAATGACAAAACTTAAAGCATTGAGTCCTAACGGCGCATCAAGCAACAAATCTGTAAAAATTCCCATTCCAAATGCAAACCAGACACCACACCAAGAAGGCTGACAGACGACCCAAAATAGCGTAATCATCAGCATGAATAATGGACGCCAGCCTGAAATATCGTAAGACAACGGATAAATCATGAGTACTGATCCAATAATAACGGAGATAATAATCCCCCATAATGGATCATTGTTCTTTTCTCGCTTTAGTTTAGCGATCGGCATAGGGTTGCTCCTTCGCTAATGACTCAGAGAAAAGCACTACAACATGGTGTCCTGTTGCTAATTGCGCTGCTGGTGTTACATCAATTTCAGCAAATTCACCTGAATTATGACGTCTTATTTTGGCAACTGTACCCACTGCATAACCTGCTGGGAAATGTTCACCCAAACCTGAGCTAAACACTTTATCCCCCACCTGAATGTTCGCACTGGTCGGAACATATTCCATTTTCAAACGGCCCAAATCACCCGTACCAGAAACAATCGCCCGCATTCCAGTGCGTTCAAGGCGCACAGAAAGTGAATGTTCTTTATCTGATAACAGCATTATACGTGAGCTATGAGGATATACATTAATGATCTGCCCCATAATCCCCTTATCATCTAAAACCGTTTGGCCGACCTTAAGATGGTCCATAGAGCCTCGGTTAATAATGATGATATGACGCAATGGGTCCGCATCGGTACCAATCACTTCGGCAATCTCCATACGACCATCAATAATTAACGGCGTATCAAGCAGACCACGCAAACGGGTATTTTCAGCTGATAGTTCAGAAAGCTTCTGTAATCGGACTTGGGCTTGTAACAACTCAGCCTGCATCGCAGTATTTTCACGACGCAGCTGTGCTTCAGATTTTGTTTGTTGATTCAGCCATTCTCTCGACAGTACCGGATAACTGGCCAATGCATAAATTGGATTATATGCAGCGTACAAGACATCCCTTGCTGGCTGAATTACATAAGGCATGCGCCAGTCAAAAAACAGCACAACCAAACATGTAATGACCGCAATAATGAACGAGCGGAAAGATGGCGGCTGTCTTGAAAAAATATTCTGTTGCACCGCCTAATCCTTAAACTTAACCAACAAAAAGCATGTCATGGTTCGGGTTGTCAAAGAATTCCAATACTTTACCACCACCACGGGTCACGCAAGTAAGGGGATCTTCAGCAACAACAACCGGTAAACCTGTTTCTTGAGCTAATAATTTATCGAGGTTACGGAGCAATGCACCACCACCTGTCAACACAATACCGCGCTCAGCAATATCAGAAGAAAGTTCTGGAGGAGTTTGCTCAAGTGCTGATTTTACTGCACTTACAATGTTTTGTAATGGATCAGAAATTGCTTGAGTAATTTCGTCCGAAGTTACGGTAATTGCACGAGGTACACCTTCTGCAAGGTTACGACCACGTACTTCAATTTCTAATGTTGTGCCATCAGAAACAGCCATACCGACTTCTTTTTTGATAATTTCTGCTGTGGTTTCACCAATCACGCAACCATGAGCTTTACGAACATAATTGATGATTTGCTCATCAAACACGTCACCACCGATGCGTAAAGAGTCAGCATAGACACAACCTTGCAATGAAATAATTGCAATTTCTGTTGTACCGCCACCAACATCCACAACCATAGAACCACATGCCTGTTCAACTGGCATACCTGCGCCAATTGCAGCAGCCATAGGCTCTTCAATGAGACGAACATCACGGGCACCAGCATTAAATACTGCTTCGCGAATCGCACGACGCTCGACCAAAGTTGATTTACATGGTACACATACAACCACACGAGGTGCAGGTGGGAACAAACGTTTTTCGTGAACTTTACCAATAAACTGATTTAACATGGTTTCAGTCACTTCAAAATCCGCAATTACACCGTCTTTCATTGGACGAATTGCAGAAATATTCGCAGGTGTACGGCCTAACATTTGCTTAGCATCTAGACCTACAGCAGCAACAATTTTTTGTGAACCACTGTGACGAATTGCCACAACTGTTGGTTCATTTAATATAATGCCGCGGCCTGGTGCATAAATAAGTGTATTTGCTGTACCTAAATCAATGGCTAGATCCGGCGAAAACAAGCCAATTAGTCGTTTTAGAATCACGGTTCGTTCTCAGTTAAACTTTCATGTGGATGCAAGGTGGCAACTTTAAACTAAATGTGATGATTTGAACAAGTCAATCGCTTATTATAACGCACGATATTTTGAAAATTTTTAATACTGATTAGGTGATGTTATGTCTACATCGGATGCACAGCATTCAGCAGATTTAAATGCACAAACAGTTTCAGCAATCGCCAATCTTGCTCGATTGTCGCTCAATGATACGCAATCTGCTGAATATGCTCAAAGTCTAAATAAAATTTTAGGCATGATGGAAACCTTAAAAGGCATTGATACGGAAGGCGTAGAACCTTTGAAAAGTCCTTTTGACAATCCTCAACCTTTACGTGCTGATGTGGTAACTGAAAGCAATCATCGAGATGAGTACCAAGCAGTTGCACCAGCAACTCAAGATGGTTTGTATCTTGTTCCTCGCGTGATTGAATAACTTTTACTCAATTAACCCATCTTCCCCATTTTGAATGTAAAGAAATTTTACTCATGACTGATTTACATCGCTTATCAATTCGTGAACTTGCTGAGGGCTTAAGCCAAGCGAAGTTTTCATCTCGCGAACTGACTGAACACTATTTAAAACGTATTGCTAAAATCGACTCACAAGTTAAAAGCTATGTGACGGTTACACCTGAACAAGCGCTTGCAGAAGCAGACGCTGCCGATGCTGCATTAAAAGCTGGTAATGCAACAGCTCTAACGGGTATTCCTCTGGCACATAAAGATATTTTTTGTACCAAAGGCATTAAAACAACTGCTGGTTCAAAAATTCTTGATAACTTCATCTCTCCTTACGATGCAACGGTTGTTGAAAAAACTAAAGCTGCTGGTCTAGTCACTTTAGGTAAAGTGAACATGGACGAGTTTGCGATGGGTTCAACTTCGGAAAGCTCATATGTAGGTGCAACGAACAACCCATGGGCACTTGATCATGTTCCGGGGGGTTCATCTGGTGGTTCTGCTGCGGCAGTAGCAGCTGATTTAGCGCCTTTTGCAACGGGTACTGACACAGGTGGCTCAATTCGTCAACCTGCATCATTCTGTGGCTTAACAGGCTTAAAACCAACCTATGGTCGTGTATCTCGTTTCGGGATCATTGCCTATGCATCATCACTTGACCAAGCAGGTCCAATGGCACGTTCTGCTGAAGACTGTGCTTACCTGATGAATGTAATGGCAGGTCACGATGCAAAAGACTCAACTTCTGTTAAAAAAGAAGTTGATGACTACGTTGCAAACTTAAATGGCACATCTGTAAAAGGCTTACGTATTGGTATTCCTAAACAGTATTTCAACGTGGCTGGTTTAGATGCTGACGTAAAAGCTCGTGTTGAAGAGTCTTTGAAAAAGCTTGAAGAAATGGGCGCAACTCTTGTTGAGATTGATCTCAACATGACTGAAGCCTATGTTCCAACGTATTACCTCATCGCACCAGCAGAAGCATCTTCTAACTTGTCTCGTTACGATGGTGTTCGCTACGGCTATCGCTGTGAAAACCCAGCTGACTTGATGGACCTTTACAAGCGTTCGCGTTCAGAAGGTTTTGGTCCAGAAGTTCAACGCCGTATCTTAATTGGTACCTATGCCCTCTCTGCGGGTTATTACGATGCTTACTATGTGAAAGCGCAAAAAGTACGTCGTTTAATTCAACAAGACTTCTTAAAAGCATTTGAAAATGTAGACGTGATTGCTGCTCCCTCTGCACCAACGACTGCTTATAAGATTGGCGCAAACTTAAGTCCAACTGAAATGTATTTAGGCGATATCTATACACTTGCAGTGAACTTAGCAGGCTTACCAGCGATTAATGCTCCTGTTGGTTTTGACAAAGACAGCTTACCTGTCGGCTTACAGTTGATTGGTAACTACTGGTCCGAATCACAATTGTTGTCAATTGTTCATCAATACCAACAAAATACTGACTGGCATACCAAACGTGCGGCAATTGCTGAGGAGAATGCATAATGGCTGAAGCTCAAAAGTTGAAATTGATTGACGGTTGGGAAGTCGTTATTGGTATCGAAATCCACACTCAGCTTGCAACCAACTCTAAAATTTTCTCTGGTTCATCGACTGAATTCGGTCAAGACCCAAACACTCAAGCGAGCCTTGTAGACTTGGCCATGCCAGGTGTTTTGCCTGTTCTCAATCAAAAAGTGGTTGATCTTGCGATTCGCTTTGGTTTGGGTATCGATGCATACATCGACCAAGCTTCTGTGTTCGCACGTAAAAACTATTTCTATCCTGACTCGCCAAAAGGCTACCAAATTAGCCAGATGGATAACCCGATTGTTGGCTTGGGCCATGTTGATATCCAGCTTGAAGATGGCACAATCAAACGTATTGGCGTAACACGTGCTCACCTTGAAGAAGATGCGGGTAAATCTATTCATGACCAATTTGAAGGCATGTCTGGCATTGACTTAAACCGTGCTGGTACGCCGTTACTTGAAATCGTATCTGAACCAGATATGCGTTCGGTTGAAGAAGCTGTGGCTTACATCAAATCAATTCACACACTTGTGCGTTGGTTAGGTATTTCTGACGGTAACATGGCTGAAGGTTCATTCCGTGCAGACTGTAACGTGTCTTTACGTCGTCCGGGACAGCCATTTGGTACACGCTGTGAGTTGAAAAACCTCAACTCATTCCGTTTCATCGAGCAAGCGATCAATGTTGAAATTGAACGCCAAATGGAAATTTTGGAATACGGCGGAAGCATCGACCAAGAAACACGTTTATTCGATCCAAACAAAATGGAAACGCGTTCAATGCGTTCTAAAGAAGAAGCGAATGATTACCGCTACTTCCCAGATCCAGACTTGTTACCAGTGATTATTGCAGATGAGCAAATTGAAGCTGCTCGTGCTGCGCTTCCAGAGCTACCTGCTGCACGCCGTGCACGCTTTATCGCAGACTTTGGTGTAACTGAGTACGATGCACATGTACTTACGCTCTCACGCGAAATGGCGGACTTTTTCGAGGCTGTTGTGGCTGCTGCGGGCGGTGCCGCACAAGGTAAAGTATCTGCAAACTGGGTAATGGGTGAATTCTCAGGTGCTTTAAACAAAGCAAACCTAGACTTAGCAGACTCACCTGTTTCTGCTGAACAGCTTGGTGGCATGATTGCACGTATTGTTGATAACACCATCAGCGGTAAGATTGCGAAACAAGTCTTTGGCTTTATGTGGGAATCGGAAGGTAAATCTGCCGATGACATTATTGCGGAAAAAGGCTTAAAGCAAGAAACCGACACTGGTGCGATTGAAGCAATCATTAAAGAAGTACTTGCAGCCAATGAAAAAATGGTTGAAGAATACAAGTCTGGTAAGGAAAAAGCCTTTAACGGTCTGGTAGGTCAAGTCATGAAAGCTTCTAAGGGTAAAGCCAATCCTACTCAAGTAAATGAACTAATGAAGAAATTGATTGGTTAATTTCATTAGCTAACTCAATAAAAAAGCCTCGATTTATCGGGGCTTTTTTATATGGCCTACAAGATACACTTCGACTAAAGAATATTCTTTTTTCTAAAAAATCACATAGCGGCTGTGCTAATTTAAATTAAAACTTTAGATAACTTATATTTTAAAAAGAGGGATCAATCATGTCTAAAAAAATTCTAATGTTGGTCGGTGACTATGCCGAAGACTATGAAACTATGGTTCCTTTCCAGTTCCTAACTGGTTTAGGTTATACCGTGCATGCAGTTTGCCCAAATAAAAAGAATGGTGACCATATTGCGACGGCTATTCATGATTTTGAAGGTGACCAAACCTATAGCGAAAAACGTGGTCACAACTTTGCCATTAATTATGATTTTAATGCCGTTAATACCGAAGACTATATAGGTTTAGTCATTCCAGGTGGTCGTGCGCCAGAATATTTACGCATGAATGAACGTGTTATCGAAATTGTGCGTGAGTTTGATCGAGTGAAAAAACCAATTGCAGCCGTATGCCATGGTGCTCAGTTACTTGCTGCGGCAGACGTACTAAAAGACCGATTGTGTTCTGCTTACCCTGCATGTGCTGCCGAAGTAAAATTAGCTGGTGGACAATACGCAGATATTGCTGTGACCGAAGCTATTACAGATGGAAATTTAGTGACTGCGCCTGCTTGGCCTGCACATCCCGTTTGGTTAGCGCAGTTTGTAAAAGTTTTAGGGGCGACGATTAGTATTTAAGTGGGTTTTGCCATTCAAGCCACTAAAAATAAAACCTGCTATTAGTTAGAGACCAATTTCATCTAATAGCAGGTTACATTCATTTATTTGAAAAGCAGAAAACTAGATTTTTATCTTGTGATCCCTAACTTATTCCAAATTTCTGGTGTTAAAAACGTTGTTACTAATTTATTTAAATCGATATAGCGTAATGTACCCTGCAACTGCTGTTTAACTGCTGGGTCTTTAACAATATCTTCACCCGCGCTTTGACCTAACTGCTGAAAAGCCTCTCCAACCGCTTTAACACCTTCCGCTTGAATCACAGCTTTGGTTTGAGCAGAACATTGCTCCACAATCACACGTTGTAAAACCTGAGCCAATTTTTGGTCTAACTGATCTTTTTGCTCAGGTGTTACATTACTAAATGCTTTTAAATCTGGATGAGCAGCTAAAGCCGTAAATGTCCATTGAAGTACTGTGGTCTTGTCTGAAGTGGTTGTGGCCTTAACTAAACAGTCACTCAATTGATCGACCGTTGGGCCAGCCATCGCAATTTGTGTTGTACCTAGTACAGCAACAGCCATACAAACTGAACGGCTCAAATGTGAAAACTTACGGCGGGCAATCGCATAAACATGACGTGACATAGGTCTAGCTCCAATAAACAATCTGTTCTTTGTATCACAGAGCGAGTGGAGTTACCTGTTATGACTCTGTAAATCGTCTCATTCTTCAAATTAATCAACTGATTTAATCCTTATCCCATTCCCGCATAATTCCATGTTTCAGGAATGCTCGGTTGTTCTGGCGCTTTATTTAAGTCAATATTTAAGTTTCTATTGCCCTTATATGATTTCTCACCTGAATCTGAGGCGGGTGATACGCCCAAACTATAACGATAGCGAAATTGCCACAATAACGGTTTGATGGGACGAATATCCAGACTTAAAGAATCCTCATCATGACAATTTCCTTTGGAACTTTCATAATCTTGCTCAGAAAAACAGGCTCTGATCATCCGACTAAAACTAAATGGATAGTTCGTAATAAACTGGTGTGTCTTTCCAGAATCTGTTAACTCATAAAAACTCGCACGCTCAATATTTGCACCGCCTCCTGAATACATTTCAGAAAATGAGTCGATTACAGCAATGGCATAACGGTTTTGGGCCATAGGAAAAAGCTTGGGAAAAATAAATTGCCCAACAGATGTGCCCTCCTTTTGATTAGAAAGATCTACATGCCACTGTCTCAATACTTTGAGCCCCGCCGCAGAGTGATTAAATTGAATAATATCGCCACCAGACAGAAGCCATAATTTCTGATCTACTGTTTTTAAAATCCGCCATTGATCAGGATGCTCGCAAATATTTTTAACTTGTATACAAACTTGGTCCTGCTCATTTTGGCTTAACTGTGTTTTTTTAAACTCTAAAATATCTAAAGGTGCAGCAAAAGCAGGACTGGCAAAACAAGCAAATATTCCAGCTACAACCAAGAAAGCTATCTCTATTTTCCTTTTAATCATTTATTCTTTTCCTAAAGATATTTTTAGTCGACCACTAAGCTATTTGACAATAGACTCAATTTTATCAAGCTCCCACACGCCCCCTGCTGCCAAACCTTTGCACATGCCTGTCCACATATCTTTCGTATGTACAAACTTTTGCCCATCCCATACCCATTCTTCACTCGCCCAGCAATCTCCAATGCCTCTTCCCTTTTGAGCACTACTAATAATTCCACTGTCAAAATCCGATGCTGTCTCAGTTACAAAAGTGGCTTTACCAGTCAAAGACTCATCAAGTACCCAAGCACCATTCCCTTCGTTATAGGCACCTCTCCAACATAGAATGGTCGCCAGAACTTTCTTATTGGTCAGTTTATACAACTCGATTTTTTGTGGTTCAGCGCCATCACTACCACCATAGATTCCCTCGCAAAAACCTTGTTCTTTAGGGTTCGCTTGAGCTGCCATCAAGCTACGGTGTATTGCTTGATATTGTTTACTGTTTGGCTGTAACGTCAAATATGGCTTAGCCGCTGTTTTGACATGCTTTACTATTAATTTGGGTTGAGCTGCTAACACTTTAGCTTCATTGGTATTTCCCTTTTTAACCAAAGCACCGACCGTTCCTATACGCTTTTGGAAGTCATCCATTTTTAGTAAAACAGCAGTCATTCCTGCATCAGAAATTTTCCATTGATGCTGTGCATTTTTAAATACAATTTCAGTTTTTTGTTTAGACTGCTGGAGTAAAGCGTTGACTTGCGAATTGTTCAATTTACCCATTAATGGCAGCTCAACACCATCTACAGTAACGGTGCCTAAATCTTTGCCATTCACATAAAAGTGGATATTTTTAAGCTGACTTGCAGGCAAGCTTTGCTCATAGTCTGATAAAGCAAATTCAGCCTGTACTGGTTGCTTTGGGCCCGCTTGACGCATTAGTAAAATTGAAGCAGGATTATCACCATTTTCTTCATTTTGATAACCTGCTGCCTTACAAGTTCCAGTGTTGCTACAAGAGATTTCCCACTCTTGGTGTGAAAATGAAATGCCTTTTATTTCTTGAGCAAAACTATAAGAACTAATAGCTGATAAACAGCAGATTGAAAGCATTTTTTTCATTGTTTCATGTCTCTACAGATCTGTTTTATTATTAAATTAAAACAGTTTAAAATTTTGGGTTACCGTCTAGTTTAAAAGAATATGCTAGGTTGATATAAAATTTAAATGATTACTTTCCAAAAATGAAAAAACTGATTTTTTTATCATATATAGCATTCTTCAGTATCACTTCGAGTGCTTATGCCGAAGTAGAAAGCTTTACGCCTCATTTTCCAAAATTTTCTAGCTCTGCCGCACCCCGCAAAGCAGATAATCAGTTCTACAAGCTTGGAGAGGCAAAATTTTTAAATAGCGTTACAGTACCGTTTTATGGTGTTACTGCGCTAAGCCCAACAGATGATGGGTTACTTAAAGATTTTGAAAAATGCACACTAAAAAATTGCCACTTTAATTTTAAACTCGATGCTCAACATGCCAAGCAGCTTAAGCTTCTTGCATTACCTGAAATAGGGTTAGTGCTTGTGCCTAGAAATTGGCAAGACGTGCAAGCAAATGCGGGTGCCAATGGTAGTGTAGTGGTTTTGCCTTAACAATGAGCTCAGACCAAAAACAGGCCATAGAACTTTACGATTCTTCTTTTTGTGTCGGCTGTGGACTACCAAACGCAACGCTCTATTTTCCAGAGCTTTTAAAAGAAAGTGTTGAAAATGAATTTGGTGGTTATAAAGACTCTAAAAAACTGATCAATATTGTTCATCCATCTAAGAAAATAGCTTTTTTTAGTTATCAAATTCCCCAACTTAATAATAAAACACATGGCATTGCGAAATATTACGACGAAGACACGTTTAACTATAAAGAGATTCAAGTGACTTTAGATAAATCGCAACAACCATTAGTAGGCCCTATTCTCAATTTTTATAATACAACTCATTAATTTAATGCCCATAAAAAACCCGCTTTCGCGGGTTTTCTTTTATTTGTGTAGTATCGATTCAAAGGCTTTTAAACGTTTATAAATCGAGAGTAGTTCAATAATTGTTTTCCATGAACTAATTAAATATTGGAAAGATTCACGTACACGTCCAAACACATTTGCAATTTGTTGAATTAAACCTAATGTAAGTTTACCAGCAGCAATTGATGGGAAAAGAACAACCAAGTTGTACAAAACATCAAGTTGGCCATACCAAATTGCTGTCATATTAAAATAGGCATAGTGGAAATAAAGTCTAAAATAGTTTTTACGTACATTACTAAATAATTCACGCAAGGTAGCAGGTTTTGCGCGGTCTGCATGGTCTTCGCCATAGACCAATTCCTTACGATATGCAGCCTCTACTTTCTGATTATTAAATTGCAAGCCTGGTAACTTTACGCCTACGACCATTAACAGAACGGTACCGAAAATTGACCATACTATTGCAGCCCATACTAAAGAATGATTTAACTCACCAACAATGGGTAAAACAGGCACATGTTTAGACAATTGGAATAAAATGGGTAAGAAAGCAATTAAAGTAATTAGAGCTTTTACCAATTCGACTCCTAAATCTTCCAAAATAGTTGCAAAACGCATTGTATCTTCTTGCACACGTTGTGAGGCACCTTCTACATGACGCAGCTTTTCCCAATGTTCTGTGTAGTATTCATTCATTGCCGTACGCCAACGAAATACATAATGACTGGTAAAAAAAGCATTAATCACGGCTAGAGTTACAGCCACCATTGCAATATAAAGAAACACTAAGGTCTCGCTATAAAGTGCCGAAACATTTCCCCCGCCACTTGAAAGCATCTTCTGGATTAAATCCCAAAATGGTACATACCATGCATTAATTGCAACACTGACCTGAACAGCAAACCAGATATTGAACAAAATAAATGCAGAACCCCATATAGACCAACGCTGCCATGGATTATTAGAAATAATTTTCCAAAAACCAGCAAAAAGAGCAGTAGAGACTAAAAACCAGAGATAGAACCATAAAAATGCAGGTGACCAAAATCGACTTACACCAATAGGTAACTCAGCCTCTGCATAACCATGAGGAAAGCCTAAATACTCCCCCCAATGATCCCCACCTGTATACCAGAGCACCATATTTAGCGCGAGCCAAACGACCACTGATATAAAAAAATATCGTGGTGATGGAAAAAATGATTTGAACATTAAGCGTGGATATCCTTATATTTCTTCAAATTTACAATGAGAAGAATACTAAAACCTAAACCTTAAAATTGTGAAGTGCAAAGTTTAGAGAATTGTCAGTTTTTCTCGTTTCATTGAAGGATTTGATCGTTTTTTTGTAAATTCATCCCTTTTGAGCAATTTAATCCATTTAAATTGCCTTGTATATGACCCTCAATAGAGCCATATACAGCTTTTATAACACAGCAATACAGAGATTAAATCTCTTCTTTACGAACAATATAGCCTTCCAACTGCATTGCCTGAATGAGCAAATCTAGGTCTGAGGCACTTTTAAGCTCAACGTCAACGCTTACTGCACTTTCCTTAGCACGGCTTGTAGCCGCGAATCGCTCATGGCGAAGTTCATAAATATTACCGCCTTGCTCAGCAATAATTGCGGTTAAACGAGCTAAAGCCCCCGGATTATCTGGTAATTCAACACGGATACGAACCATACGACCTGTACGCGTTAAGTGACGTTGTAATACTGAGACCATAACGCGTGTATCAATATTGCCACCAGACAGTACCACACCCAATTTATGGCCTAAAAATAAATCTGGACGAGACATAATCGCAGCAATACCTGTTGCACCAGCCCCTTCACACACCGTTTTTTCAATATTGAGTAACAGCGCAATTGCCTCTTCAATCATGTCTTCAGTGACAACAACAATGTCATCAACATATTCTTTAGCAACTTGGGTCGTAAGCTCACCTGGGGTTTTAACTGCAATACCTTCAGCAACTGTTGAACCCATTGAAACAGCAAGTTGATAGTTACAAAGCAACTTAGCCATACTTGGGTAAACGACTGACTGCACCCCAATAATTTTAATTTTTGGATTTATGGCTTTGGCAGCAATCGCAATACCTGAAATTAAGCCACCGCCACCAATTGGCACCACTAAAATGTCTAGATCAGGCACAGCTGCAAGCATTTCGAGTGCAATGGTTCCTTGACCTGCAATGATTTCTGCATCATCAAACGGGTGGATAATCGTTAAAGACTCTTCTTGAGCAATGCGATGCATTTCAGCAGCAGCTTCAGAAAAATCTTGCCCATGTAAAATTACCCGTGCTCCATATTCACGCACTCGCTGCACTTTTACATTAGGCGTAGACTTCGGCATCACAATGGTCGCTGTTACACCTGTGCGCTGAGCATGATAGGCTACACCTTGCGCATGATTACCTGCCGAAGCTGCAATAACGCCATTTTGCTTTTCTTGGTCAGATAAACACAGCAGTTTATTTAGAGCACCCCGTTCTTTAAACGAAGCTGTAAATTGTAAGTTTTCAAATTTCAGCCACATCTCAGCCCCTAAGGTTTTAGAAATGGTTTCTGAGAAAACAAAAGGAGTTTTTACGACTAAACCTTCCAAACGCTCTGCGGCAGCATGAACATCATCTAATGTTGGAAACTCATTTTTAACCTGTTGCTGTATCATCTATCTAGTCAGCCTCAATACATTACAAATCAATTGTTTTTTAAAAATGACTTCAATATTTCATATTGGTCATCAGAGTTTTCAGCATATCCAACATGTACTTAATATACAAAAATTTTTATTCCAAAAATTAAGGATTTAAACTCACATAAAAAAAGCCCTACTTAGGCTTTTTATTTAATTTTCAAAAGATTAACGTTAAATTATTGAGTTTGCGCACTTAAGCCATCTGTAGACATATTCTGTTCAGCTATTTTTTCATCAATAGCAAATTGAATATCGGAAAGTTTAGCGTTAGCTGCATCTATGCCCGATTTCATGGTGGCTTCACGGCCTTTCACATCAAAAATATGCGCTTTTTCTCTTAAATCTGGCTGAATAACAACATCTGCATATTGTAATTCTTCTGCCGCTAGGCGACCTTGCATAATATTAATATTCTGGTTAAACAAACCCCAGACATTCGATGTTTCTGTATAAATAGGCTGAGCTAAAATATCAACCGCAATAATCACATCAGCGCCTAAATCTCGTGCGACTTCAACGGGTACTGGACTGACTAAGCCGCCATCTACATATTCAGATTTGCCAATTTTAGTGGGTACAAACATGCTAGGAATTGAAGCAGATGCCCTAACCGCTTGTCCCGTATTCCCATAGTTAAATACGGTTTTAGTGCCATGCTTTAATTCTGTTGCAACCACATACATTGGAATTTTCATTTTTTCGAGTGGCATGTTGTTAACTTGCTGGTTAACGTAGTTTTCTACTTTTTTACCATCAAAAAAACCTTTTAGCCCGATACTAATATCACGCACATCGCCAGCTTTCATTTTTAATGCGGTATCACGTAATTGAGCAGGACTTTTACCGCTTGCATAAAGTGCTCCAACAATACTACCGGCACTGGTACCTACAATAAAATCTGGCCGAATACCATGTTGTTCTAAAACCTCAATAACACCGATATGGGCATAACCTCGTGCTCCACCGCTACCCAATACGAGCGCAACAACTGGACGTTTTTGCTGTTTTTTAATTCGCGCAAATGGCTGATCAACAGAGCGAGCATAAGCCTCCGCTGTTGGTGATTTTAGAGCAGCAGATAAGTGTGTAGTGGTCTGGCACCCTGCCAACACAATAGAGAGTCCGAGAACCCACAATTTAAGCTGTTTCATGGCCTATCTTCGCACTATGAGGTTTAAGTTCGGATTGCAATTTTAGTTGTTAGTCTCGTGAAAAGCTGTATCGAATTTATTTAATTTGTCATGTTTAAAATTTAGACTCAAGTATTTTATCTATACCCTTATGAAAAAGGCCCCTTATTTATAAGAGGCCTTTTTTAAACTTACCAGATATCTGAATCAACTTTTTTCTTCAATTCCGGATACTTATCAATTTTAAACTCAGGCTCTTTAATGCCTTTTTTCAATTGTTCACGGTAATCTTTCAACAATGTGCGTGCCATCGGCGTTAATAGTACGATTGCAATCAAGTTAATGGTTGCCATGATACCCATAAACAAGTCAGCCATAGACCAAACGAGCGGAACACTACCAATTGCACCAAAGTACACCATCACCAATACAAAAATACGGAAGATGAACATTACTTTCGGATTGTTATTAATAAACTGTACATTACCTTCTGCATAGGCATAGTTACCTAGTACAGCTGAATAACAGAATAAGAATAATAGAACTGCAAGGAAGTCTGAGCCCCAATGTCCAACTTGAGTTTCTAAGGCACGTTGTGTTAATTCAACACCGACAAAAGCTGTATCTTGATAAACACCAGAAACCAAAATGATGATTGCAGTACTTGTACATACAATGAAAGTATCTACAAATACACCGAGCATTTGTACCAAACCTTGGTTTACAGGATGTTTTACATCAGATGCAGCAGCAGCGTTTGGTGCAGAACCCATACCAGCTTCGTTAGAGAATAAACCACGCTTAATCCCTTGCATCATTGCCATTGATACTGCCGCACCAAAGAAACCACCTGCTGCAGAATTAAAATTGAAAGCTTCGGTCACAATCAGCTTTAAAATATCAGGCAAAATTGCATAGTTACTGATTGCAATATATAGAGCAACAGCTAGGTAAAGACCTGCTTTTAAAGGTACAAACATCTCTGCAAATTTAGCGATACGTTTAATACCACCAAAAATTGCTAATGCCACTAAAACGACAAGAGCAAGGCCAACCCATGAAATTTCTAGATCAACGCCACCTAAATGAGCAATAAGATTAGCTTTGTCCCAACCCCAAGCATGTGAAGATGCATTAGCAATCGCATTGATTTGAACTGAGTTGAATACGAAACCATAGGTAAAGATCAATGCAAGTGCGAAGACCACACCAAAGGTTTTACTGCGTAAACCTTGAGTAATATAGTAGGCTGGTCCACCGCGGAACTGTTTAGTCTTACTATCTCTAACTTTAAATAGTTGAGCAAGTGTAGACTCAATAAAAGCAGAACTCATACCAAGAACAGCAGTAACCCACATCCAGAACACTGCACCAGGACCACCAATTGCGATGGCAATTGCTACACCAGCAATATTACCAACCCCAACACGGCTCGCAAGGCCTGTTACAAACGCCTGAAAAGGTGTAAGACCATGCTCATCTGCTCCTTCTGTACGACTGCTTTTCATAACACGGATACTTTGCAAGAACATGCGAATTTGCACTGCACCTGTTAAGACCGTATAAAAAATACCTACAGCCAGCAAGAAAATAACCAAAAAGTCCCATAAAGGGTCATTAAAAAATTTTACCCACGACATCAGTGTGGCATTGAGTTGTTCATTCATACTCGGTCCGCTTACGTTCCTTGCTAATGTGCTAAGAGCACATGCCAAAATACTGCAATAAACAAAAAAGCCCCAAAAAACCGGGACTTTTCAGTAAATTCAAGAAAAAACTTTTAATGTCAATTGAATAGCAATTATCGTCACAAGTTTAAGCAACATCATGCCCAACACTAAGCCTTTGAAGGTTGCATGAGAGAAAGCGACCTTCAGATAAAATAATATCATTGCACGACTGAACTTTTCCGCTTTCGGAAAAACAGCATGCATCGACTCAGCTGTAAACTTGGAAACTAACAAATGACCACCGCTAAATAAACTCGTCTAATGATTCCCATCAATTAAGCGAGTTATACAAAATCTGGATTTAAGCCAATAAGCATATTTACATATACTTTTGAGCAAATGTCTAAACTGGATATAAATTTCAAAGACTGTAACAAGCGATCGCCATAACGCGACTATCTGCGCCCTGATCTTCATGATCAAAGAAGAGTGCGTTGAGACCTGTACTAAGCTGTTGTATTTTTTGTGACTCAGTAGCTGCGTGAGTTACGTTCATTTTCATGGTTGCAATGGTAATCGCCAATCCTTGTTTCATGAACTGCTTGTTGATGAGTGGTAGACTCATGTAAAGCTCCTATACCTCGTGTATTTCTCCATTTCTGCACCTAAATCCTTTTTGTAAAGGGATTTTGTTTGCAGCCAATATTTCCTAACGTGAGTATGGAGAAATCATACCTGCGTAAAAAAGTCGGTATTATGCAGAAATTTAACGTTTTGTGTATATTTTTCATTAAAGTTTTATATAAAAAACGGTCATATTTTATATAAAACTATCCGTTTTGTACTGTTTTTAAACATATTATACCTTTTTTTCAATTGAATATTTTTCACCCACTCACTGTTATGCTTTTATTTTTATAACCGACAAAATCACTCTATTTTGTCTATTTAAATCTAAAGTGGCATATTCGAATTATAATTAATCAGACAATATGTCTAAACTCATTAAATTATCATACCTGTAAGGATATCTCTTTTCTAATATTTTTTGCTTATAAATGAAGTACTTTCAAAACATGAAATTAAGCTTCAAAAAGTATGAAATATTTAAGGAAAAGATATAGGAGTACTCATGAATCTGGAACAAGTTCGTCTCGTTGATGAAGCTATCACTTCTCGACATTCTGTCCGCGCTTTTTTAAATACTCCAATTGAGCCAGAAGTCATTAAAAATATATTACAAGTCGCAAGTCGAGCACCTTCTGGAACAAATACTCAACCATGGAAAGTCTATGCAGTAACAGGCAACAAGCGTAATCAAATGGTTGAACGTGTCTGTGCAGCACAAATTGAAATTTCAAAAAATCCAGAACTTGCAGAACAATATAAAGAAACTTTTGCCTATTACCCTGAAAAATGGGTATCCCCTTTTATTGACCGCCGACGCGAAAATGGTTGGGGGCTCTATGGTCTACTCGACATTAAAAAAGGTGAAAAAGAAAAAATGGCTGAACAGCAGTTACGTAATTTTAAACTGTTTGATGCACCAGTCGGCCTTTTCTTTACAGTAAATAAAACGATGGGAATCGGGTCTAAAATGGATATCGCAATGATGATCCAAAACGTGATGGTTGCTGCCAAGGCGCGCGGTTTAGATACATGCCCACAAGCAGCCTGGAACCATTTCCACCCTATTGTTTTAGATGTGTTGGGTGCATCAAATGATGAAGAGCTAGTTTGTGCAATTGCGTTAGGTCATGCTGATCCCAACCACATTGTAAATACCTTCATTACTCCTAGAGAACCTGTTGAAAATTTTGCAGTTTTTCTAGACGAATAAGATCTAAGTCGCCATTCTTTTTAAACTATGAGAATGGCTTGGCTTTTACTTGCTGCGCCGCTTTTAACACGACAACAAATCCACTCAGCGTAAATAACACCATCATCACACCCATATTGAGCGATGCAGACCAAATCAGGAAGTTAAGCAGTACGCCACCCAAGAGGCCACAAGCGAATTGCATACTTCCCATAATTGCACTGGCTGTTCCTGCACGGGCACCTTGTTTAGACATTGCGAGCGCCATTGCATTTGGTCCTGTTAAACCAATGCCTGAAATAGCTAAAAATAGCCCTAACATCACAAGCCATAAAGGCGCAGCAGGAATTAAGCCCGCAATAAATACGATAATGGCGCCAGTCACTTGCACGAGTGAGCCTGCCTTTAATCGTTTAGTGATTTCAACACGTGATGTTAAATGCTTATTTAAAGATGACATCAACATAATGCCAAAAGCATTTAATCCAAAGGCATAAGCAAACTCTTGCTGATTCAGTCCATATTGATCCATAAAAACTGCTGGTGCTGAGCTGATATAACAAAATAGCGCTGCCCCAGTTAAACACCCTGCAAACATAGGTAAACGGAAACTTGAATCTTTGAAAATAGCTCCATAGAGGGTAACGACTTGATATGGTGACAGCTTGAGTCTTTTATCGATTGCCAAAGTTTCTTTAAAAAAGAAATGTACGCATAGCCAACATATGACGCCGACAATTGAAAGCGCAATAAAAATCGCTTGCCACGGAAACCAAATTAAAATCCATGCCCCAATCATAGGTGCCAAAATTGGTGCAAGTCCCATTACAATCATCATGCTTGAAAAAGCTTGTGCCGAGCCTTGAACATCTAATTTATCGCGTATTGCTGCACGAGCCATAACCACGCCGACACAGCCACCTAAAGCTTGCAAAATACGCGCAGCAATCAAGCCCCATTCATTTGTAGCCAATACGCAAAATAAGCTTGCGACCGCATAAAGTGCGAGACCAAAATAAAGTGGTTTTTTTCTACCAATCCGGTCGCTTAGAGGACCATAAACCAATTGCCCAACAGCTAAACCAAAAAAGTAAGCTGGTAGTGTATTTGCCACCATTTGCGTACTTACCCCAAAATCATGGGCCATTTGTGGCAAAGCAGGTAAGTACATATCGATGGATAATGGCCCTAAAGCCGTGAGCAAAGCGAGCAACATAATCCAGCCAATAGAGTATTGACGCTGGGCTGTTTGTTCAGACATAACGATATTTCATTTTTCAATCATTTGCATACAGACAAGCTTACACTGTCTATCGTATGATTTGTGCAACATTGGTGTAGAAATACACAAATCCTTATCACTCAGGTTGATCAGTAAGGACTTCCTTTGAAATCTTGGTTTAAACGCATAAAAAGAGCGACTTATAACACAACATTTATGTATAACGTGCGAATGCTGATCGCCTTTTCAGGAACTGCTTTCGTGCCTTATTTTCTGGGCTATCAATTAGCAACAATTCCACTTACTTTAGGTGTTGTCGCTGCAGGTTTAAGCGATATTGATGATCGCTTTTCAGTACGAATCATGAACCTGATTTATACCTATATTGGGTTCTTTGTTACCGCAGCTTCCGTACAACTACTTTTCCCCTACCCAATGGCTTTTGCTTTGGGGTTAATTGCTTCATGTATTGGCTGGATTTTATTAGGTTCGCTGGGACGTCGTTACGCAACCATCTCTTATGGATGTTTGGTTGTTTCAGTCTATACCATGCTAGGTGTTCACCTCTTCGACCACTGGTATATCCAACCTACCCTTTTAGTTGCAGGTGCTGCATGGTATGGCCTCATTGCAACCATTAGCTTTTTACTCTTTCCTGTTCGTCAACTGCAAGACAAACTGGCTGCCTCTTATGCATCGCTAGGTGATTTTCTTTTTGCGAAATCAAATTTGTTTGATGTAGATATGACTCCTGCCAGCTATCAGCAAAGTATGATCGAACTGTCATTAGAAAACGGTAAGTTAATTACGATTTTTAATGACTTAAAAACAGCTTTATTAACTCGTTTAAAAGGCGACCGTGGGCAAAAAGATACACGCCGAAGCTTACATTATTATTTTGTCGCTCAAGACATTCATGAACGTGCAGACTCCGCTCATATCGACTATCAAAAATTAGCTAAAATTTTTCAGCACAGTGATATTTTATTTAGATTCCAACGAATTTTGGCGATCCAAGGCAAAGCTTGCCAAGAGTTAAATGAATGTATCTTGCAACGTAAACCTTATAACCATAATAAAAGGTTTAAACAAAGCTTTGAAAACCTACGCCTCTCATTAGAAAAGTTACGTCGTGATCAGCATTACGACATTTTATGGGTAAATGCGCTTTTCGCTTTATACCAAAATTTAAAATCTATCGACTCCCAGTTACTCAACTTAGAAACAGAACAACACATCCAATCTGATAAAGTGAAACAAGCCGAAAACCAGCTTAAAGATGATGATCTACAAGGATGGAATGATATTGTCATTCGGATAAAACAAAATTTAACTCCTGAATCTGTGCTGTTCCGCCACGCGATTCGTGTATCGATTGTTTTATTTATTGGATATGTGCTCATCCAAATGACCAATATTGAATATGGCTACTGGATTATGCTTACAGCTCTATTTGTAAGCCAACCTAATTTTAACGCGACCAAGCGCCGCTTACGTCTACGAATTGTTGGAACATTAGTGGGTATTGTTGTTGGGCTTGCGATTATCTTTTTAATTCCTTCAACCGAAGGACAACTATTCATGTTGATAGTAAGTGGAGTCCTGTTTTTTGAATTACGCAGTAAACAATATGCGCAGGCAACGGCCTTCATCACAATTTTGGCATTAATTAACTTTAATCTAGATGGTTCAGCGATGGCTGCGGCAATTCCAAGATTTATAGATACTTTAATAGGATGTGCTTTAGCTTGGTTTGGCGTGACATTTATTTGGCCTGACTGGAAATTCCGACGCTTGCCTCGCAACATCAGGCGCTCCCTACAAGCTCAATGCAATTATTTAGCTGAAGTCGTCAGACAATATCATGAAGGCCGTAATCATGCGCTAAATTACCGGATTGTACGTCGAGCTGCACATAATACAGATGCTGAAGTTGCTTCACTTATTTCTACTTTAGCAACTGAACCAGACTTTGACCCGACTCGTAAATCCGATATTTTTGAATTCTTATGTTTAAACCATACTTTTTTAAGTTATATCGCAGCACTTGGGGCACACCGAGAAAGCCTCCAAGATCAAGCTGTTCTTAAATTATTAGACCAAGCCTTAGATGATATTCAAGGGGCTCTATTAAGAGATGAAATGCCTGATCTTACAGCACAAAATATGCTCCAAACGATACGTCAACGTCTAAGCCAAAATGATGAAAACGACCAAAAATCACTCATTATTTTACAACAACTATCGCTCATGCTTGGTGTGTTGAACCGATTTAGTATGCTAAAACAGCGTCTAAGTCATGATCTTGATAATGATGCCAGTGAGCTTGCATCATTATAAATTTGAGTCGGAATTTAGTATCAAATTGGCATAATATCCTTTCCTGACTTATGCCAATTAGTGCTAAACTTAAAACAGTTTACAATTTGTTATTTGCACTATGACCGCGAAAACTTTATACGCTTATACGCTTCAGCCTGTTCCCTATGACGTGTCAGAAGCTGAGCAACGTAATGCACAGCTTCTTATCTGGCGCAGTACTAATAAAATCAGCACAAAAATTTGGGCGATTATGGGTGTAGTTTTAGCCCTCGCTATTTTGGGTCTTGTTTTTATCAAGAACTACTCTACTATTTTTTGCTGGGTTGCTATTGTCTCTGTAGTACTTTACTACCTAGGTCGTAAATACGGATTAGAATGGTACGTTAAACGCAAAATGAATGAATTTCCGGTGCAGGAAATCAAAGGTATTCGTTTGGGCGTGCAACCTCATGGTATTGTGATGCGCCAAAAAATGGGCCAACAAGAAGGCGTTGGTACAATTGGATGGAAAAATATCTACGAATGGTACAATGCACCTGATTTCATCTTGGTAAATTTCAAAGTAAAAGATCCAAAAGGCCAAGAACAACAAGGTGCTTATATTTTACCTAAGCGCATGGATTCTAAAAATTTCTCGTTCAATACGATTCGCACGCATTTAAAAGAAGCTGTAGGCGAACCGAAAACCCTGTAAGTTTTGATTTCATAAAAAAGCCTCCTTATGGAGGTTTTTTATTGCGGTAAAAACAAATGATAATGAAAATTAATATTATCTCCAAAATCCATATTATCTACTCAATCTTCGGCTATACTTCATTACAAGATCTCCATCATATTTACATTTTCGACCATGTTTAAAAAAATTTTATTTCAAATTCATTGGTTTCTGGGTATTACTGCTGGCCTAATCTTATCCATTATGGGTGTAACAGGTGCAATTTATTCTTATGACCAACAAATTTTAAAATGGGTGAATTCTGATAGTTATGTTGTTCAAGCTGAAAACACACCAAAATTAACCCCTGCTCAGCTATATCAATATTTCAATACAACTCAGCCTGAAATTAAAATTAATAGCATTACGATTGCCAAGGACCCAACTGCTTCTTCTACTGTCAACATTGAAAAAGAAGGAGAACGCCGAGGCTACAATATGATGGTTAACCCTTATAACGCTCAGGTTCTACCCGATATTAAAGGTCGACAACTGTTGTTACTCATACAAAAAATTCACCGTAATTTAACTGCAGGCGAAGTTGGCAAGCAAATTACTGGTGCTTGTGCCTTAATGCTCATTTATTTTGTCTTGAGCGGATTATATTTACGCTGGCCTAAAAAGCATTCTGCCCGTCAATGGCTCGCAGTTAAACCAAAACTGAAAGGCCGAAATTTTATTTGGGATTTACATGCTGTTGTTGGAACATGGGTAATCATTTTTTATCTTCTTTTTGCATGTACAGGTCTATATTGGTCTTATGACTGGTGGCGTAATGGCATGTTCAAAGTGATGGGCGTTGAACAACCTAAACCTCAAAGTCATGGCGCTCCCCCTCAAAATCGAGGAATGCAACAAAACAAACGAGCTGACCATAATACTGATACAAAATCAGGACCTCAATTAGATAATACTCAGCTCATTACAGCACTTAATCAAACATGGAGTGGATTCAATAGTCAGATCGGACGTGACTATTCGACGCTAACATTGAGCCTACCTAAAAAAGATGATGGAAAAATTGAATTAAGCTTTCTCGATGCTAAACCATCACATGAACGTGCACGCAACCAAGCAATCTATAACTATAAAAATGGCAATATCGAAAAGATTGAACTTTATGAAGATAAAAAGCTTAACCAAAAGATCATGAGTAGCATGTTACCCGTGCATCGAGGTAGCTTCTTTGGACCAATTTATCAATTTGTTGCAATGCTTGCTTCATTGGCAATGCCTTTATTCTTTGTTACAGGGTTGATGCTTTATCTTAAACGCCGCAAACAGAAAAAATTAACACAGGCTGCTCGTCAGACTTTAGCAGGACAATACATTGATCCAAATGCAAAGCCTTGGCTTATTACCTACGCAACTCAAACTGGTGTAGCTGAACAACTCGCTTGGAGTACAGCAACAAGTTTACAAGAAGCTCATCAGCCAGTTCAGGTTAAACCTGTACAGCAGCTAACACAATCTGATTTAGAGCAGCATGAGCAGGTTCTATTTGTGATCAGTACTTACGGTACAGGTGATGCTCCAGACCTCGCTACAAGCTTTGCTAAAAAGCTTTTAAAAGTGAATCTGGACCTTAAGCACATGAACTATGCTGTTTTGGCACTAGGTTCTAAAGAATATCCTGATACTTATTGTAGTTTTGGTCATGCAGTAGATGCTTGGCTTAAAACGAATGGTGCTCATGCCCTCTTTAATACCGTTGAAGTTGATAATGCACACTTATCGGATATTCAAAACTGGAATCAAGCACTTGCGAAAGCAACTAAATTAGATTTGCATGCTGTAAATTTAGAAAAAGTTTTTGATACCTGGATATTACAACAACGCAACTTACTCAATCCGAATAGCTTAGGTCAACCTGCTTATAATATTGAGCTTAATGCAAAGCACGAAGCGATATGGCAAGCGGGCGATATTGCTGAAATTCAACCCGGTAATAGCCCTGAACGTATTCACGATTTTTTGCAGAAGCATCATATTCTTAAAAATGCAAAAGTTGACTCATTAGAGATTTCAATTGAGAAAGCACTTTGGAATAAAGATTTAACTGGTGAAATTGAACCATTTGCTAATCTAGATCATTTATTGGAACAGCTCCCTACGCTACCAACACGCGAATATTCAATTGCCAGCATCCCTTCCCAGCAAGTGCTTCGTTTAGTTGTTCGTCAACAATATGATGAGTCTGGAAATTTAGGGTTAGGTTCTGGGTGGCTGACTCAACATACGCAAATTAATGATGAGATTGCTTTGCGCATTCGTACCAATGAATCATTCCATCTTATTGATGACAACCGCCCTATTATTTGTATTGGTAACGGTACTGGTATTGCAGGTTTAATGAGCCTATTACATACACGTACTCGTCATGACTACACTGAAAACTGGTTAATCTTTGGTGAACGTCAAAGAGCATGTGATTTCTTCTATGCATCAACAATTGAAGCATGGCAAACAACAGGAATGCTAAAACGTCTAGATTTAGCATTTTCCAGAGATCAAGAACAACGCGTGTATGTTCAAGATGTAATCCGTCAGAATGCAGCAGAATTAGTAAGCTGGATACAACGTGGTGCTGTTCTCTATGTCTGCGGAAGTATTGATGGCATGGCAAGCGGAGTCGACCAAGCACTTGTTGAAATTCTAGGTGATGAACAGCTAGATGAATTAAGACAACAAGGTCGTTATCGCCGTGATGTTTATTAAAGCTCAATAAATTAAAAAACCGAGTAATAGCGCAAATGCTTTACTCGGTTTTTTATTGCATTCAGAATGATTTTGCATACACTGTCTGCAATTTAAATTGCAACTGTAAACACAATGCAAGTCAGTAAGTGGATCCGTATTTTCCTAGCAATCATTGGTTCGATTTTATTTCTGGATGGATTAATTTTAATTTGTCTCAATAAAATTAATGTCGGCACAATTATCCCTTTAATTTTAGGTGCTTTCTTCTGCCTCTATTCTTTATTTTATTATCATTTAGAGCGTTTTTTCTTCTATCATTACCGCTTACACACACTTTGGCGTTTCGGCTGGTTATGCCTCTGGATATGGCTAATTAGCTTAGGCTATTTTTTTGATTTTATTAAAAAGAATAAAGAAACAAGTCAAAACCTCCCTCCAGTAAAGGCAATCATTGTATTAGGTAGTGGTGTTGAAAATGGTCAACCATCCAAAACTCTTGCAAAACGATTAGATACGGCTGCCCCTATTGCTCTAAAACAGCTCCAAGCAAAAGTTGTTTTAACTGGTGGTCTTGATTTTTCAGAAAAGGAAAGCGAAGCATTAGTGATGTCGCGTTATCTAGAACAACATTATCATTTAGCAAAAGAACGAATGATACTTGAAGATAAAAGTACAAGTACTGAACTTAATCTAATGAATAGTAAACTACTATTAGCACAGCACCACATTACCCTTGACCAACCGATAGCTATTGTGACAAGTGATTTTCACACTCCACGAGCAGCAGCTATTGCTAAAAAACAAGGTTATACGCAAGTTTATACAGTGGCGGCTGAAACACCATTAGCTACTCGCTACAATTCTTGGTTACGAGAATATTTCGCTTTTGCAAGTGGATGGTTTTTTAACGAATATTAAGAATGACTTATTTCAAAACTGCTATTAAAAAATAGCAGTTTTTTTATCTGACAAATATTTGCTCTTGCTACAAATGAATTTAATGAAGCTTATAAATAATGAGCACAAATATAGATCTTTATGTACAAGCGAGTAAGGTGAGTTTAATAAGAATAAAGCACTTATTAGGTTTAAAATAAACTAAAGCTTTTAATAATTTTTTTGAAAAATATTTTTAATTTATAACTCAGACCATAATGCTTAAAACAGTCAAATAATTCGTTCAGCTATTAAATAATTCAAATTACAGATTCAAGTCGTTCAAGTCGTTCAAGTCGTTCAAGTCGTTCAAGTCGTTCAAGTCGTTCAAGTCGTTCAAGTCGTTCAAGTGTATATAACGATAAAACAAGCGACGAATGAAAATAATAATTTAAAAATTATTCATCTAGAGATATAGGCACTTTAATTTCACAATAGAAAAATTAAATTTAGAATTGTTCATATAACAAATAATTCTACATGAAAATTAAAAGTTTAAGAAAATAAGCGATTTGAATAGGAGAAGAGTTTAATTTTTTGAAAGAAATAATGGTGGGCGCTGACGGGATCGAACCGCCGACATTCTGCTTGTAAGGCAGACGCTCTACCAACTGAGCTAAGCGCCCT
>NZ_JAHPRP010000010.1:0-130604 GCF_025513915.1 Acinetobacter sp. WU_MDCI_Abxb74 | reverse complement strand
TGGGGTGCAGTTCAGGACGGGAGAGGGACACCCTCGGGTGTGCTGGTTAAATCTTTCACCAGTCTGCTAACCCTCTTTCGTTCTGCCACCATAATTCTTGATTAATGCTTTGGCAGAACTCCCAATATAAAGGAGTTGGCTATGCATTCTATTTTTACCCCTCCAGACTAGTCTTTAGCGCGGTTTGATAACCTTTGGGTTTTCAGATATTAGCTCGTCACGACGAAAAAATCATATCAACAATAAAACTTGAGATGCGCTGAGGCAGTCTTTCGAGGGCCTTTGCATGCCTTTTTTTGCTTAAAACAAGAGCCTAGGCAGTTTTATCTCATTGAGACACAACAAGAACTTATTTTTATAACGGTAAAACTATGCAACATTTAGATCTCTCATTTCGTGCTTTAAGCGTGCTTCATTCTGCAAGATATCTCTTTAATAATTATGGTTTTCACAAAGTTGGGGTAGACCGAATTATTGAAGCAGCAAAACTCCCCAAAGCTACCTTTTATAATTACTTTCACTCAAAAGAAAGACTCATTGAAATGAGCCTAACCTTTCAAAAAGATGGCTTAAAACAAGAGGTGCTTTCAATCATTTATATCCAGAAAGACTTAACCGTAATTGAAAAACTCCGCAAAATTTACTTCTTACATGCAGATTTAGAAGGCCTTTACCATTTGCCATTTAAAGCCATTTTTGAAATTGAAAAGCTTTACCCCAAGGCTTATCAAGTTGTGGTTGAGTACAGAAACTGGCTCATTAGCGAAATTTATAGGCTACTTTTAACAAAGAACTCAGAGGCCCCAAAAGAAGATGCGTACATGTTTTTATTTGTGATAGATGGGGCTATGGTTCAGCTTTTAGGTGAAAACAGTGTGGATGATAGAGATGTTTTATTGGAGTATTTCTTAAAGAATATCATGGTAGATTAATAATATATTAACGTGCATGGTTATACGCAGTAAATGTGTAGTTATTCTTAATAAATTTCTTATTTAAACTATTTAAATTTATATAAATTATAATATTAAAATATAAGGAATGAGAGTAGCTCCTGTGTTTTAAATAGCAGGGGCCTTGCTTTTGTAGGGTTGTAACAATAAGTTAGACAGATTTAATCAGTAGAGCTGTAATTCATGCTCTACTCGTTTTTTAATGATATTTTAATTCTTCTATAAAAGATCTAAAAATATTAAATTGATATATTAAGCGGCGGAACACGCTTGAGTTTCCTCAAAGTTAATAAGCTTTTCTATATAAGACCATGTTTGTTCGGAATTAATTTTTGATTTATTTATTGTGCCATCAATAATGATGCCATCAACAATATTAAGAAAAAGACTGGTAAGTGTATGGGCATCTTTAATTTCTAATTCTAGAAATGTTGAGAAAACCAATTGATAAATCCATTCTCGATATTCATTAACCTGATCTTTAATAGATGGGTACAATTGTAGAACTTCAATGGTGGCTTTTTTAAATAAACAACCATTGAAATCATCTGTATTAATCCAGTCGATATACCAAGTGAAAATGCTTTTAAGTCTAATTAACGGATTGTTAATATTATTAATTTTTTCTAATATTGAAGATTGGATTTCTAAATTTCTTTCATGAAGACACTCTTCAATTAAGTTTTCTTTAGAAGAAAAGTACTTATAAAAAGTCATTTTTGCAACATTGGACTCAGCAATAATCTTATCAACACCAACAGACGTATAGCTTTTCTGGTTAAAAAGGGATGTTGCTGTTGTTATAATATTTTCTCTTTTTGTCATCGGGTTCACCGTCGCGAATATTTTTGATTAACTTTGCTATTGTAAGTGTTAAAGCTTAAATAAAACTTATTTTATAATATTTAAAAAACTATATTTATTCAATAGTTTGGTTAATCTTAAAAAATAATAATTTATATATTTGGTTGGCAATAATTTACTTTTTTAAATATTATTAATTAATCCATTGATTTGTTGAGTTAATAGACATAATATCAGGTTGTTAAGGATGGGTATATGGATTTTATTTTAGCAACTGAATGCAAATTGAAATAAAGGGAATCCCTAACTTAACTATAAGAAAAAACTTGTTAATGAGAATGATTATGTCAAAAAAATTTGAAGATTTTAATAATCCACGAGAAAAAGCATTGCAGGGGATGAGAAATAGTATTCCTGCAAAACAATGGGATGAAAATTTAAATTTTCTCAAGCAGTTAAGAAATCAAATTGCAGAATTACCAGTTTGTAAACATCCTGCAATTGAAATATTAAATCATGGATATTTAGATAAGAGCACTTTAACTCATATTCATTTAGAATATCGTCATGCAATTGTACAGATTTTTACTGATGCTTTATTACAAGCGCAGTTTCAAACAAAACAACTGGAACCAAAACTCCATTCTGGAGCTAAAATGTTTCCACGGGTATTATTAAGTTTAAATGTACTTGATGAATTCGGTTTTAGACCGGGATTGGGTAAAGATGATTACTATTTGGGGAATCCTGAATATGCTCATTATCCATTGTATGAAGATTTACTTAATGATTATGGTTTGACAGAGGCTGATCGCCGTGACTATAAACCATCAAAAGCCGCAGATCAGGTTCGTTCATTTTTAGAATCTTCTTATGATAGTTATATCAATGTAGTTGCATTGTTAGCAGTTGCCGAAGAGGAAGTTATTCTTTTTAGTCCGCCATTACGTGAAGCGACTAAATTTGTAAATATCGATGTTGAAGGTGGTGGATATTACCATGTGCATGGTGTATCTACTGATGAAACGTCTGAAGCCGCTGATGATGACCATCAGGATGATCTTTGGTTTACGTTAGCGCAAGCAATTACAAAAGATGATTATGAAGGCTTAACTAAGCTATGTATTGATTATTGTGCTTTATGGAATGCGTTCTGGGATGTACAAATTGCCGATGTCCACTTTATTGAAGAAAAGAAACTAGCTTAAGATATTCTGCTAAATCCTAAGTAAGCCCATTCACTATCGAATGGGCTTTTTTGATTATAAAATCTCTAATGAACAAAATTGTATTCTCAAAAAATGTTCAAAAATCTTATGAGTGACTGATGGCATATCAACAATCATTAAACAGTTCTATAAATCTGCTACAATTACGCCAATTTTTATTTTGATCGACTTTAGATCTTTGGCACTGCAATCTCCGCAGTAGGTGTATTTCATGAGTTTTAAAGATGAGTTAGCGGCACAGGTTGCTCAACGCCGCACATTTGCCATCATTTCCCACCCAAATGCTTGAGTTCAATTCAGCCCCTTTCATCTTTGTTCAATCTTTTTGAAATAACAAGTATAAATATATATTTTTATTCAATTTTGACTCATAATTATTAGGCGTGATCATTCAACCCATTTCATCATTTTTCAAGTTAAGTCATTTGATTTGAGTACAAATATGTGTACAAAATTTAGAATTCTAGCTGGACTAATGATTATTTGTACACAGGTTTAATTATGGCTCTTACAGATACATGGCTTAAGAAGAATTTAGGAAAAGAACGTACTGATACTCTTATCGAATCGGATCAAGATGGATTGAGCGTCCGAGTTTCGCCAAAAGGCAAGATAACATTTCAAATGCGATTTCGTTATGGTGGAAAGCAAGCACGTTTAGATTTGGGTAGTTATCCATTAATGAGTCTAAAAGAAGCGCGAGCTGAATTATTTAAAATGAAGGCTGTATTGGAACAAGGACATGATCCTCGCGTATATAAAAAAATAGAGAAAGTCAAAATTGTTGAAGCTGTTACATTTATAGAGTTGTATAAAATGTGGCACGAAAAATATTGCCTAAGAGAAAAGAAACAAGCCGAAGAAATTTATAGAACATTTGAATTATATGTTTTTCCCATACTTGGTGATTTGCCAGTGGATTCCATTACTTTACATGCTTGGTTGGAGCTATTAGAGACTCATTTTAAGAAATCAGAATCTATTACTGAACGTATTCTTGTGAACACCAAGCAATGTCTTGAATGGGGTATCAAACGGACACTTATAGAACATAATCCCATCCGTCATATTTCGGGGAAAAATGATTTAGGTATTAAAAAGCGTAGAGGAACACGAATTTTAGCAGATAAGGAAATTACACTGACATGGCGCATTTGCGATGAGTCTAGAATGTCTCTAAAAAACGCGCTTTTCATAAAGTTGTGCTTATTTTGGGGATGCCGTAATGGTGAGTTAAGAGCATCTGAGAAAACATTTTTTGATTTAGATAAAATGATTTGGTCGGTTCCTCCTGAGCTACATAAAACTGGTCAAAATACAGGCTTTCCTTTAATAAGACCAATTATCCCAGAAATAGTTCCTTTACTTGAACAAGCAATGTCCTTAAATAACTCCAAATTTATGTTTGTTAATGATGGGACAATGGAGGTAATGAATCCTAAAAGCCCGGGGAGCTTACCTTATAACATTATGCAGTATGCTCGTAGACATTATGATATCAATATGCCACATTGGTCGATACATGATTTGCGACGTACTGCTCGTACTAATTTTAGTGCATTTACATCTCGTGATATTGCTGAGCTTATGGTAGGGCATGCTATGCCGGGGGAGCAGGGAACATATGATTTATATGACTATTTAGAACCACAAGCAAAAGCATATCAACTATGGTGGGATAAACTAAAAAGTCTGGCTATTGAGCCAGACTCTCCAGATTATTTTTAAAGTACTTTTCTTCCCATTCGTTAAATGCATCTTCATCCCATAAGCTCATCGAGCCAGCACCTTTTTTCGCAGGTGCAGGCATTGGCTTTGCAAATAACCTTTGATTTGGTTGTTGATAGCGCCAAATTGTTGCAGCAGAGCATCCTTTTAGGCGTGCTCGAACTTCTCTTGATGTTAAATAAGCCATAATAGTTCCAGTTCAATTAAGAGATATAGCTCTTATTGGGTTACTCGATAGTTAATCTTTTTGAAATTTAGAAAACAAAACTTTAAAAGTAGGATGAGTTCCACCCACTCTGATAAACTTATCTGTACCCACTACATACGTTTTCAAACGTTTCATCTGTTCCTTGTAATCAGATGATTTCTTGATGAATCGGTTACTTAATAGAAATCCATTGAGGGGATTGGATGCCAACACCACCTGATTATGACTATTAGGTTCTACCAAACGTTTAACCTCTTCTATGAACTTTAGATTGGTAAAACTGCATGGATCGTTAATAAACTGGCATTCAGTGAAGACTAAATAACGGCAGATGAGTTGGTAATTGACAGTTATTTCCCGTTTAACCAATACACCACATACTGCATTTTCTTTACTTTGGCAGATGAGTCGTGTGATTTCTCCATCGATAGACTCCGAGAAAGTTGATTGGCTTGAAAATGCAACATTGCAAAACAAGTGCGGGTTTAAAGGATAGATACAAACCACCTCACTAATGTCGTAACCTTTAACAGCTTTGTTTAATCCTTTTTTAAACTGATCAAACTTTTGTTCACCTTCATCGAACTGCTTATTCCATTGGTTAAGCTGTTGATCATATTCGCGCGTTAATAAGGAATTATTAAGGTATTGAATACTACTCAGAATAAAATCCTGATTAAGTTCTTGATTAGGTGGGATGTATAGGAACCCACTCTGATTGAAAAAACAAGAGATGGTTTCTAGGAATGGATGCATCTTGGCATGCCCCATCCGCCCATTCGTGAAAGGACTATTTTTTATGATTGAGATGTTTGAAGGAAACTCATGTCCAGCTTGATTTAAATCCATACGTTTCTGACCATCCTCATCAGTTTGTAATGAGTAAATAGCTTTGATTTTCAAGATTTTCTGGAAAGTTTGTTGAAGACTATTAATGCATGTGATCGGACCATAAGGCAGTTGTGCCATAGCCGCAATTGCCTGACTTTCCATAAGTTGATTTTGAGTTAACATTCTATTTGCCCTTCTTCACATTCAAATTCTGATTTAAACCACTTGCTTTACCTTTACTGATTACAGGAGGCTGGCTCATCTGTAACCGTTTATAGGAGTTCTCTCCTAGATATTTCAGCCTAAAAAACTGTTCTAACTGACAGTAATATTGAATACTCAACATGAGATTCTCCCGTTGTTCTTTATCCGTTTCTTTGATCAGGCTAATCCCAGTAGGGGATTGGCTTGAGTCGCCGTCGCAGAAATATGTACAGCCTTGTTGATTCGTCAGCCTGCTCCAGTATTTAGACAGGTACTTGACGTAATCCTTAGCCTGACAAGTATTTCCATCCAAAAAGAAGATCACTTTGACAAAGCAGCCTTTTTTAAGGCTATGACCAAAGTAAAAGAGATACCCTTTAATCTGTTTTAGGGTTTTATTACGTCGTCGGTTCTCAAGGAGTTGGTCTATCTGTTGTTTAAGACGCTCAAACTGATGAGGTCCATGAAACCACTGTTTCAGGTCAGTTGGATGATTGTGTTGTAAATCTTGCTGATCTGGCGTATAGGCAAAATCTACATGTACAACCCCTAACTGACCGTACTTCTGGAATAACTTGCTCACTAGCAACTTACATGACGTAAAGTTCTCTTTGTGTTGCTTCTCTCTGTTCTGGATAGCCTCCTTGACGGCTGGTTTGTTAAGCTCTTCACGTAACAATTCAATAAACTCATTAAGTAACTCGACCCGTTGTTTCAAATTACTTGGGTTTCTTCCTCTCAACTTTCTTTCAAACAAGCCGTATAGGCTTGGAGGACTTCCCATTGCATCTAATGTTTTGAAGAAACATTGAGTCTCTACACATACATCGAAAGGCTTTAAGAACTCAGGATTGGTGTTTATCAGATCATCAATCTTCTTGATGAATGGCCTGAACCAGTCCTCAGATTCAAAATATTCTCTGCCTTGATCTGTCTGTTTGACCGTTGCTGCTGGCAACTGGGTCTTATTACATTCCTGAACAAAGCAGGGGATATCCAGCATCTGATCTAACCGAAAGTCACTGTATAAAAACCGTGACTGGTAAACATTAGATGGCGCAAGGGTGACCTGATTTTCACAGATCAATATCCTCAATTTCTTAGCTTTAAACTCCGTCATCTCTCTACTACTTTGGGACTAGGAAAATCTTTGTCATATCCATTTTTGAAATGAGTTAAGGGTCCTATGCTGAAACTCATTTCGTTGTACTTAAAAAGTAGTGGGGAATCTGGCATGTCTTCCCCACTATTAAAAAATCAGTGTGTGGGCTCCCGTAAATCCTAAGATTTAGCCATCGTAGAGAGGTTTTGATTTCGAGTCGTGAAATTGGGGTAGGATGTTTTTTTGAGCTATATTTGATATTAAGTGTTTGAAATTAAATGTTTTATATGTTTTTGGGTGGTTTTTCAAAAAAAAGGGCAATTTCCAAAAAAACGAGAAGTAGGTTGTTAACTTTAAGTTAAATATATAAGAAACAGATAGTTATCGTGTTCTTTGGTCATTTTGGTGCTGTGGTTTAATTTTGAGCACATAAATGCGTGCAACTAAAAAACATACATAAATAGATCAACTCCCATCTACCCGAAGGTAGATGGAGGCTGAATGGGGAAGAGCGATAAAATGGGATCAATTATTTTTTAGAGAGAATAATTTCATTTCTAAGTTCAGGATCATCATTAATCCAGCTAGCCAAAGTTCTTGTACTATAAGAGTCTTTAATTAGGCTTCGCTTCTCCTCTTTTGAATTAATGAGCTTGTTCTGCTCCTTGATGAGCAGTTTTAAATATTTCATTTTTTGTTCAGCAAGTTCACGGCGCTCCTGATTGATTGGATGATCAATGAGCCACGCATTATTGTCTAACTCGCTTTGTAAGCGTTCAGCAGTAAGTTGATAGAACTGAGCAAAATCATATCGGCCACGTTCAAAAGTCTGGATATTTTGTTCAGCTTGTTGACTTAAGCGTTGCTCGAACTCATCAATAACAGCATTTATCGCTGCGCTCACGGTTTTCCATTTTTCTTTTTGTTTTGCTGCGGCAGTCCTAAGAAGTTGTTTGAACTGATATTGATGCCACTCAGTTAGCTGGGTAGTTTTTTTACGGCCAATGGAAGATAAGGCTTCATTGTCGTAGTCAGGATCAATTTTATATCTGATCTGATTTGATACAGGGGAATAATAGGCAGTTTCATCGTGGGAAACAGGCAATTCATCAGGGTTTCTAAGCCAGAGTTCATGCAGGCTGCGTAATAAGTCCTGTATCCTGATATATAGCTGTCCAATATATTCAACGTTGGTTTGACATTTCTCAATATGACCCTGCCAGAGGTCTTCGCGGGTATCCTTACAAAGGCAGAACATATACGCTAAAAGTAACTCTTCAGGTTTTTGAGCAACTTCAAAAGGGTTTTTTAATAGCTCATCTCTGAGGTACAGATAATCATCATAAGGGGTTAAGACCTCAATTTGATTTGATATCCCAAAAGTAAACTCATACATGTAAGCCTCATCCTGAACGGCCATTGCAATATCATCTGGATGTAAGGCTTTATCAGCAAAAATTAATTTTTGGTGTTTATAGTGATATAAAACATATCTTTCACACATGCTAAGCTGTTCAATGATGTAGGGGATTGGATCATCTTTTTCCTCATTGTCTTCATCTTCAAAATGACTCGGGTCAAATCCTGTGAATGGCGGGGGGCTATAGAGATGATCTGTTTCGCTATTATTCATTACCGTTATACTCAAGCATTATAATTTAGTAAAAAGTATATTGTTAATATATACTACAATAATGATAGGACGCTAACTTAGTAATAGAAAAGAAATTTTAAAGATTATAAGCCGTATATATCAAAATTCACTGAAACACTGGCAGGTCGTTTTCTTGTCGATAGATGGTCGTTCTGAGTTGTTATTAAGGGGATGGTCGATATATAAGTTATTACTGAAATTGTTTGTAGTGGATTCACTACCGCGTTAAATAGCTCAATTTCAGTAACAGCTAAAGGTATGTAAGGTTTAAAATGGTACGGTCTAGTTGTGTATTTTCCTTTCCAAACTTTGTATGTACGTTATCTTGTGTTTGTATTAGCTGTTCTTTCTTCTCTAGTCGGAGTCTATGGACAGGTAAGTACAATTTTTCTTTTATAATTTGGGTGAAAGTAATATAAAAAAAGTTCTCAATTTGAGAACTTTTTTATTAAATAAACAATTAGGCTCTACTTTTTCAAATAGTTATGAAACCATTGACTTATTCATTTAAAAAGTAACTAACGCATCGTCACGAATTCTTCAGATGATGTGGGATGAATAGCAACGGTATTATCAAAGTCCTTTTTAGTTGCCCCCATCTTTAGAGCGACTGCAAAGCCTTGTAGAATTTCATCCATATTCAAACCAATCCCATGGATACCAACAATTTTTTCCTCTACACCAACACATATAAGCTTCATTTTTGTGAGTTGTTTATGTTGTGCCACGGCGTCGTACATTGCTGTAAATGAAGATTTGTATACTTTAACCATATCTTTGCCAAATTCTTCAATCGCTTGTTCTTCGGTTAATCCAACTGTTCCAATAGGCGGGTGACTAAATACTACAGTGGGGATATTGTTGTAATCTAAGCATTCATTAGGCTTGTTATTAAATAACCGTTCTGAGAGCCTACGTCCGGCAGCAACTGCAACAGGTGTTAATTCAACCTTTCCAGTAATATCTCCAACTGCATAAATACCAGCGTGGGTTGTATTTTGGAACTTATCAACTTTGATAAACCCTTGTTCATCCAATTTTACATTTGTTAATTCAAGTTCGAGAGCTTTGGTATTGGGTTTCCTCCCAACAGCCCAAATAAGACAATCTACAACTTGTTGAGTTCCATCTTTTAAATGCAACATGACAGAACCGTCATCTAATTTTATTACTTTACTGATTTCAGCATTTTTATGAATTTTAATATTCTCACTCTGCATATTTTCTAATAATGCTTCTCCTAAGAACTGATCAAGATTACGTAGGAGTTTTTCGCGTCGAATAAAAAGCTGGACATCTGAACCTAATGATTTGAGGACACCAGCTATTTCTACTGCAATATATCCTGAACCCACAATAGCGGTACGTTTTGGTAATGCTTCTAAATCAAAAAAGCCATTTGAGTCGATACCATGTTCAGCTCCTTCAATTGCAGGCCAACTCGCTTCTGTACCAGTAGCTATGAGAATGTGATCAGCTGTTAATAAATCTCCGTTTACTTCAATTGTGTTTTTATCAATAAATTTTGCAAACCCGTGTATGACATCAACATTATTTTTACTGAGGACATTGTTATAAGAGGTGTGAATTCTTTCGATATATGCCTGTCTATTTTTAATAAGTTTCTGCCAATCAAATGATTTTACTTCCGTAGTGAAACCATATGACGGCGCATATTGACGAATTGCGTCAGCAATATGAGTAGCGTACCACATCACTTTTTTAGGGACACAGCCAACATTAACGCATGTGCCACCAATATCTCCTGCTTCAATTAATGCACATTTCTTTCCATACATGGCTGCTCGATTTACAGAGGCTATACCGCCACTGCCTCCACCAATTGCAATATAATCGTAATGTTTAGACATGGATAACTCCTTTATTTGCTGAATAGTAGAATCCAGCAACACCTAGAATGGGGCCAATCAATAATATCCATGCTGAATCCAAGCCAATTATTTCAAAGGCATAGGTTGTCAATGCAATAGATATGATAGTCAGTGTAAAACCAATTGAATTTTGAATAGCTAATGCCGCACCAACTTTTTCGGATGGACAATATTGGGCGGAAAGCGCAGAGAATTGCGGTGAGTCTGCAATAACAGATGCTCCCCAGATCGCAAATAAAACCAATAAGAACCACGCAGGTAAAAAACGCCAGCCTAGAGCAAATACCAAGCAACTAAAACCTGAGATAGATAAAGAACCTATAGCAACATATCTATTACCTATATATTTAGAAAGATATCCGCCGACCAAGCAACCAATTGCTCCACATGCCATTACAAAAAAAGTAAGGAGCGAAATGTTGTTGTATCCCAATTTTTCTGGAATACCTGATTTAGCAATAAATAAAGGAATAATCGTCCAAAAGGCATATAGTTCCCACATATGACCAAAATAACCTATAGCAGCTGCACGAAATTTTCGAATTTTGAAAACCTGAAAAGTACCACCTGATGACACTGTATTTTGTGGTTTTGGAGGGACTGTTGGGTCTCCTAACTGATAAATTAACAAGGCTGCAATCAATGCAAGACTTGAAGAACAGATCATGACTGTTTGCCAAGCAAAATGAGTGGGGAAACTATTAATAAAATAGGGAAGAGCTGTACCTAATGTCAGCATAGCAACTAATTTCGCTAGTGCTTGCCCAGCCTGATGAGGTGCCCATAGAACGATAAGTTTCATTCCGATTGGATAGATTCCTGCGAGACATAATCCCACGAGAAAACGGTAAATAAGGGCGTCCATAAGTCCATGGGCGAACGATGCAAAGCAGAAATTAAAAAAGGCGCCTAATAGTGCTGAACAAACAAAAATATGGCTGGCTTTAAAGCGGTCTGCTATTTCTGTATAAGCAAATACAAAAGTTCCAATGATAAATCCTGCTTGAACAGCGTTGGTAATCCAACCAATATCTGCAACTGTTATTTGCCATTGTTGCATTAAATCTATTGCTGCACTATTTGCACTAAACCACAATGATGTGGCCAATAATTGAGCCAAACTAATAATAGTAGTGGCATGTAAGCCATAAATTTTTTTATTATTCTGAATGTTGTAACCTACCATATAGGGGCACTCCCATTTAGGTAGACTAATATTTAAAGTACTACCATAAAATTAGAGATTGTCCGATGGATATTTCATCTGACATAAAAATTAAACTAATTTTGTTGGGATAGTCATAGCGGGTGCTATATATGGACGAATATAAAGGGAATGCTTTATTTAAAGCATTCCTATATTTATTTACTTTTATTAGAAATAGATTAGATATTTGAATTAAAAAGATTTAAATATCTGAGCTAATCTTAAGAAAGCACGCCAACAATTTTTCCTATTACCTTAGGATCAAGCTCTGTCCCTTTATTCATTGCCCATCTTACAAAACTACTTCCTTCCATTAAACTCAATAATTGAAAGGCTTGCTGATTTGCATCACCTTCGGCAAGTTCTCCATTTTCTACACCTAAATGGATGATTTTTTCTATCCAAGATAATTGGATTTCAAAATACTTTCGAGTTAACTCCTGCATGCTCTCTGGTAAAACAGCCATTTCAGCAGCAAGAGCTCCACATAACGGTAACATTCCTTCAGACATTGAGCTTCTAAATAAGGAAGCAAAGGCACAAAGGCGTCCGAATGCATTAGGAAAATCACGTTCGATTTTTTCAAAATCTTGAATAGTCTGTTCAATATATGTTTCGACTATTAAAATTCCTAAATCTTCTTTTTTGGGAAAATAATGATGAATACTGGCTTTTTTAATTCCAACAATCTTCTCTAAATCAGCATAACTAAAAGCAGCATAACCTCTTGATCTCAACATAAGCTCTGCTGAGTTAATTAAACTTTGGCGAGTATCAATGGTCATATTCGTAGTTCCCAGATTAGAGAGATTTGGCGGCATACTATAGCATTGTTGTTAAAGATGAATCATCAGATTAACGAGTATGCCACCCATCACATATTATTTGTTTGCAATCACTAATTGCGGTTTCATTTGAATTGATCGTGAAAAATTGGCGAAATTTGGTGAAGTTTTAAGAACAGCACTATGTATTTCATCCAATTGTTCTTGTGTCCCATCTGTATCAATAAGTACAGTGTATTGGACTTCATCATATCCAGGATTAATTTTTTCATCTAAGCCTAAGAAACCTCTGAGATCCAGCTCTCCAGAAGTATCAATTTCTAATGAATTAATCTTGACACCTTTAGTAGCAGCAATAGCTACATAAGCAACTGTAAGACATGCATTAAGTGCCGCCATCAATAATTCTTGTGGGTTAGGTGCACTATCTGTTCCTAAAATTTCATGAGGTTCATCAGCAGCTATATGGAAGTTACGTTCATAAGTCTTACCAAAAAGTTCATAAGATTTCACAGTGGAAACAGAACGTGTTTGACCCGCCCATCTTGTTTGTACGTTAAAACGAGCTTTTGAAGTGGTAGGATTCTGGCTTACTCTATCTGCAAATTGTTGAAAAGAATTTAGATCAATTTCATTCACTACATTGTTCATTATAGAACTCCAATTAAGATATAAATTTTGGTGAATGGAGAATAATTTCCCCATTACTAAGCTTGTTTATGTAACCTCTAGTGAAGTTACATTTCGTCATAAGCATCTAAAGTTCGTGCTGAGTAAACATAGGCTGCACCAGCATTTAAAGCGATAGCAGTTCCTAAAGCTGCCGCAACTTCTTCTTTTGTAGCGCCTGCTTTTTTAGCTGCGCCCGCATGAGCTGATATACAACCATCACAACGCGTAGTAACTGCTACTGCCAACGCAATTAACTCGTGAGTTTTTGCGTCGAGTACTTTATTTTCACGCGTCGCAACTTCTAAGTTGTGAAAAGCAGTGGCAACGGGTTTATTTGCTTTTGCAAAATTACCAATATTTTTAACTAATGCAGATAATCTGTTAGTCCATTCACCGTTCATTTTTGAAACCTCATCATTTATTAAATATTATTTGCCTAGTTTTCTTGATGCCATGACACCACCATCAACATCCCAAATAGCACCAGTTACCCAAGATGTTTTTTCGGAAAGAAGGAGTACGATAGTTTCTGCTACATCATTTGGGGTACCATTTCTTCCTAAGGGATGAAAACTATTGAAATCTTGAAGTGCATTATCTAATTGATCTGAAGGAATAAATCTTTCGAAAATACGGGTTTCCACCATTCCAGGGCTAACAGCATTTACTCGAATTCCATGTTCTGCTAGCTCTGCAGCCACATGACGAGTCATAGCTTCTAAACCCATTTTTGCCATTGAATAGGCAGATGCTGTGACAGTTTCGATAGCTTGGCGAGCTGCAACGGCAGAAACATTTACAATTGATCCTTCTTTATTTTGTGCAACCATTGATGAAGCAACTTGTTGGGTAATAAAGAAAAATGCGCGGTTCAGGTCTAGGAAATTGTTATAGTCACTTAGCGAATGCTCTAGGAAGCTTTTAGGATAAAAAATTCCTGCTGAATTAACTAATAAGTTAATGTCTTTATGTTCACTATCCAATTTGCTAATTAACTTTTGAACACTATCAAAATTTGTTAAATCAGCAGTCAGTGCAAAAACTTGTTCTTCACTTGTTATAGCAACTAATTGTTTACGGGCTGTCTCGGCTTTATCTGCGCGATTGCCAACAATTACTACAGTCCCACCTTGTTCAGCAACTTTCTTTGCTGTTTCTAAACCAATGCCACTAGTGCCACCAATGACGAGAAGTTTCTGGCCTTTAAATTGTTGCTCACTCATAAGATCACCTAATCATTAATATCGATTAAAAGTAGCCTACCTACTAGTTGGTTTGTAGGTTATATGGGCTAATTTTAAATGTCAAGTACTAACAGAAAATAGTTTAGAAAATTATTCAGCTTTAATCTCAGATTTCGTTAAACAAAGAGTACCAATGGAACTCTTTGCTTCGTTTTTCTCATCATTGTTTGATTCAGATTTTATGAGTTCATCTAAAGCTTTTTGATAATCGGATATAGGTTTTACTCCAACAATACGATGGATTAATTGCCCATCTTTGAACATTAAAACAGATGGTAAACCCCATATATTATAACGAGTTGTTAAAATAGGTGCCTGATCAACATTAACTGTTCCGACAATTACATTATCTTCAATACTTTCCACAAAAGTATTAAATAATTTTTCGCTATTGTGGCACGGTGGACACCAAGGAGCATAAAAACGGACTACTGCTAAACCTTCTTTCCATTCAATTTCATGAAAGGTATCTTCATTTAAAGTGTGTAATTTACGCATTATAAAACTTCCTCTTTTCTGTATTTACAGATTCAGAATTCAGTTAAAGGATAGTATTTAATCAATTGCTAACCGACATTAAATTCAGGTTAAATTAAAAATACTCTTGCCTACCTACTAGTTGGTTGATATAGTGGCATCAACTTGTCATTTGTGCAATAGGAATGAGGGAGTGCAAATCTTGTACTTCACAAACAGGTCATTACCTGAGTCATTCATTGATTGATGAGTGTGGTTAAAGAAATTTCTTAATTATCTGTAAATCTCTCTAGAGGTCTGTGATGAATAAATTATTCACTCCCCATAATTTGGTGGATATTCAATTAAAAAACCGAGTAGTAATGGCGCCTATGACTCGTACGCGAACATTGAACGGTGTTGCAGATGAACTTACTGCGCTTTATTACTCCCAGCGAGCTTCCGCAGGTCTAATCATTACTGAAGGCTTGCCTGTTTCTGAAGAAGGGCGTGGTTATTTATATACGCCTGGTTTATATAATGATGAACAAATGCAAGGATGGAAAAAAGTTACTGCAGCAGTGCATGCAAAAGGTGGTCGTATTTTTGCTCAGCTTTGGCATGTGGGAAGAATGTCGCATGTTTCAGTTTTACCTGATAATCAAGTACCTGTATCTTCTGGAGTTATTCCAGCAACCAACACTACAGTATTTGCATATACTGATTCGGGTGAACCCGGTCCGGTTGCGCCAAGTAAACCTAGAGCTTTAGAAACTGAAGAAATCAAACGTGTTACTCATGATTTTGTTAAATCTGCACAATTAGCAATTGAAGCAGGATTTGATGGCATTGAAATTATGGCTGCAAATGGATTCATCTTTGACCAGTTTCTCAGTACTGAGTTAAATAACCGAACAGATCAATATGGCGGAACTGTTGAGAATCGCCAACGTTTTCTTCTAGAAACTATTGATGCTATTTCCCAAGCAATTGGCCATGACAAAGTGGCTGTGCGAGTTTCTCCTTTTGGTCGTATTTATGACTTGGCGCCTTATGAAGGAGAGGTTGATACTTGGGCAAATATTGCGTCAGCTCTTGGTAAACGTAAATTGGCCTATGTGCATTTGTACTATCAACCAACTTATGAAACAGCACCTTTAGAAGCCCAAAATTTTAAAACTTTATTCAGAGAAACTTTTTCTGGAACTATTATCGCAGCTGGTGGTTTTAATCAACAAAGTGCTGAGGCGGCATTAGAAAAAGGTGAGGTCGATTTAATTGCTTTTGGTGTCCCTTATATTGCTAATCCCGATTTAGTCGAGCGGATGCAAAATAACTGGCCTTTGGCAGAAAGTGATCGCACAACTTACTATGGCGTAAGTGGATCTCCGGCAAAAGGCTATACAGATTATCCGCATTATAACGGCCAATAAACAGTGGAGTGCCTAGTGGATTTTTTGATGCTAGGCATTAAAACTTCGTGTTTTAAACATCTAATGAATTTACTGAGATATTTATGAAAACTTTACCTTCACAAATTACCGTAGATATATGGTCAGATTTTGTTTGCCCTTGGTGCTGGATTGCTAAAAAAAGATTTGAGAAAGGTTTAGATGCCTTTGAACATAAGAATCAGGTAACTATCCAATATCACAGTTACCGTCTAGCAAATGGCCTTACACCACAGCCCTTTAAAGATGCATTGTATAAAAAATTTGGTGGGAAAAGTGGGGCTGATGCGATGATGAGCCATGTAAAAAGTGCAGGTGAGCTAGAAGGTCTGATCTATAACTTTAATGGTATGCTTTTTGGCGATACTTTAGATGCCCATGCCATTGTAAAGTTGGCACAACAGAAGGGTGTTGGTGAACTATTAACAGAAAAGTTTTTTAAGGCAAGCATAACTGAAGGTAAGTCTATTTTTGATCATAAGGTGTTGGTTGAGCTTGCTAATGAAGTTGGAGTTCCTCGTGAAGAAGCTAACAGTGCCTTTAGTAATATTTCGTTTAAACAAGAAGTTTTAAAAGATGAAGCCAGTGCACATGCGATGGGTGCTAGTGGAGTACCACTTTTCATTATAAATAATAAATATTCAATCAGTGGTGCTCAGCCTGTAGAAACTTTTTTAAGTGCATTAGAGCAGGTATGGGAAGAAAAGCAGAATGAGCTAATGATCACAGAAGGTCAAAGCTGTGGCATTAATGGTTGTAGTATTTGATTGTGTAGTTGAATAAATTGATAGGGGGTTAACTTATTTGTCACCCTATCAATTTTTCAACCTTCAGCCGATTGTCTCAAGTTCAAAATTCTTCTCATAAGCTAAGAAATCGGCAACGCATTTGTCATTTGATAAGTGGATATATAAATAATCAAGTCGCCTTAGAATCTATAAAAGTTCAAAGAAAGATCACTGAGCTATCTAACTTATCCGTACATGCGTAAGTGTGATTGGTCATGCTTTCTAGGACATCCCATTTTAGCTTCTGGGATTTCTGGAATCTCACTACAACGGAAACCTCGAATGCGTTTCTGTGTCGTAAATTGGAAGTACTGATCATTTTTGCAGAGATAATCAAAACTCTGTTCAAGGTTGTTTAGCATCTCTACGTCAGAATAATCTAACATCCCTAAAGCACAATAACGGTAATCTTCTTTCTTCATATTGCAGATAAATACCGAGCCTTGGTTATTGGTCACGTGTTGCCATTGCTTGGCAATGTATTGTCCCCAAGTAATATCTGCCCAATGGTCTTGCCCATCAAAGAAGTAATAAGCGTGTACGTGGAAGCCCTTCTGGGGGCCGTATTCAATACGATGGATATAACCCAACGCATGCTTCATTCGATTCATTCTGGCATTCTCATTGAGTCGCTCAAGCGCTTTTAGAAGAAATTGGCTATCTTGTTCAGACTTCCATTGGTCCGATGAAATCTGATGGTTTATCAGGCTCTCAGGAGTTCGCATAATACCGAGGTCTACTCGGACCACCAGTATTTTAGAATGTACATGGAGTAGGGCATGTACAAGCTCTATCATTTTCTCTTTGGTCTTTAATCGACTGTCTTTCCGGTTATGCAATCGTTTACGGACTTTAGCACTGCTCATTCGCTCATTCAGTAGGCTCTGAAATCGATTCAAAGCATCTACGTAAGCTTGAGCTTGCTCGTTGGTATAAACACTAGTTGATGAGAATGTGCCTAGAACGAATCTCTCTGCATCCGATAAGTCTTGAATGACTGAATGGATAGTTTCTAATTCTACGTTCACAGTATAGGTGTCAGACACGGGCATGGAAAAGATGGAAGGTAATGCTGAGATCAATTGAACTGGAAGGTCTGTTGCATATTGAACGGATAATTTCTTATTGCCCTGAATGTCTTTAGTCGTTCGCAATGAAGCTAAAGGACGCTGTTTACGACAATGAATGCCTAATTGTAAGCGGTCAATAAAACACTGAGTCTCAGGATGAGAAGACAATCGAAACTCAACAAGGTCACCTTCATCGTTGTTCACCTCATAACAAGAATAATCTTCCTGAATCTGATCAAGTAGCTGAAGTGCTTCTAGGTCGTCTAAGGACCATTGCCCAGCAGTAGATATTAAGTTTGGTTTAGTCATGCAGTGGTTCATAGATATATACCTAATGGAAAGTTGGATGATGTATTTTGGGTCAATTAGACAATGCTCATCTTGGGACACTGTTTGAGCAGTGCCCTCAATGAGCATTCAAGAATTAATTGGGAAAGTAGCTAGCAGTCAGTCAGCAGTCTTCGTGCATAGGTAAGTTGCATCGACTGAATAGGACGTCAGTATCGCCAGCCATGGGATAGATCAGATTGTCTGTTATTCGAATGTGGGTGAGCAGAGACATAGGGAGAACTAAACTCTGGTTATGTGTATTAATCATGGATGAAATATATCCAAGGATATTTCATCTGGAATACTAGATTATATGTATTGACTAGATAACTGAGTGGTTGGTTACATAGGTTCGGTGTCTTACTTGAGAGAGATTAGAATGTTTAGATTTAGTCTCTATAGATATTTGTATATTAAATATATAAATAATTTAAAACCTAAACTTAGTTCATGTTTTGCCTACTTCTATACGGCAATTTTAACCTGCTCGGAAATACGAGCATATTTGGATGAATCCGATATACGGACTTAAGCAGATCATAATTCTCTTTTTCTACCGAACTGGACTCAGTAATTTTTATCTCGTATGATGTGCCAGTACCGTAAAAAATAACTGATTTAGTCTTCTTATGAAGCTAAAACAACAAAGAATTAAATTGGTATTTTATATCTAGAATACATACCCATCTCATTGCAAACCAAATGCATGTCAGCAGTTGCTTTTAGCAGTTCATGAACCTGAAAGCAGACCTTGAAAGTTGTACGGACTTAGGTACAAGACAATGTTTTTTAATACAATTGTTGATATGCATGTGCGCAGTAAAAACGATGAATTTGGTATGCTAAAGGCCTCTCATTGAACTCTAAATTAAACATCTTTGAATGCGTTTGATGAGGTTATTTCATCAATTGCAATGCGAGATTGTAGGCTACAGTTATAGAAATTGACTCCGCTATAAAGAACTCTTGTGGTGGGGTGAAGTCTAAAGCCTGCTTTCTATAACGCGTCTGCTTTCCTGTCTGTTTGTCTCTAAAAATAAACTCATCCTGTGCATGAGAATATTCTTGTCCATACAGTGGACCGCCAAGACACTTTAACCGAAACACTGCACCATCCTTAAATTTGCGGAATGGTTAGTTTAATAACTTAATCTGATTAAAAACAATAACAATCACTTTGCGACTTAGTCGATAGATGATTGACACCTTAAATATTGCACATTATCCTTTGCCTGCTGGCCTACATTGCCAGTCGGTTGTCGCAGACCGTTTCCCAGGAACATTAAAAGCGTAAGCTTTTAGTGCATAAGCCCTCGTGCCCCCTCTCTACGGTGGAACGGGAGGGGACACCTTCGGGTGTGCTGGCTTCCTGAGACCAGTCTGCGAACCCCTTTCGTTCTGCCACCATAATTCTCTAATGATTTGGCAGAACTCCAAATATAAAGGAGTTGGCTATGCGTATTCTTCTTATACACCCCGATTAGTTTTTAATAGAGTTTGATGAACGTCTGGTTTCTCAAGCTTTAGTTTTTTTCGTCTAAAAATTTAACTTTAAAAAATGTCATGTGAGATACACCGTGGCAGGGCTTTGTATTGCCTAAAAAAAGCCTAAGCTCCATGATCAAGTCATTGGATAAAACGATGATAAATAAAATTTTGATGGGTGTGGTTGGTGTCAGTTTTTTGATCATGACTGGCTGTTCTTCCGATTTTGAAAAGGGCATGAAGCAGGGATGTCACAACATGGGGGGCAGCCGCAGCTATTGTTCCTGTGTCTATGACAAGGTCGAAGAACATTATGGTCGTAAAGTCATGCGGCAAGTTGAGCGTATGAACTATCTCCCAAATGACCTAGACCGTGTGATGTATCAGTCTGGTGAGCAATGCATGGACAAGTTTTAGCACCAGACATTTAAAGCCTTAAACAAATCATTGAAGCACTTATTTCCTGTTGCCTGTGGGCAACGGGAAGGGCTTATGCCACTCAATTTAGGAGTTTTGATCATGAAACATCCATTTTTTACCTTCTATTTCACGATTGTGATTGGTTACTGGCTGTATTGCATTTGGGAATATCCGGGACATTACTCCGGTGCTTATTTGCTGGGCCGAGCTTTGGTCTGGCCGGTTATCTTTATACGCTGGTTTTTCTAGGGGATGGCAATGAGCATGCAGGAACGAATCCAGCAGAGTCAGTGGGTGCCGTTGTTACGAGATAGTGACAACATTTATTTTGCGCCAGTCATTCCCAATAAAAAGCTACAAGGTGCCATGAGCTATTTACCTCATGGTGTAAACCCCAATGAAGTTTTGATACTGATTGATGACACTGTATTTGGTAGTGCCAAGGTCGGGATGTGTTTAACCGCAAAGGGGCTCTTTTATAAAGCCAGTTTTGAAGATGAGCAGGTTTATCTGTTTGAGCACATTCAGCGGGTGGATGCAGATATTGGCATGATGACCAGTTCGATTCTGATCAATGGTCATGATGAGCTGAGCTTTAGCCAACTCGATAAAGGTGTAGTTCGTGCTTTGGTGGCATTCTTAAATGAATGCTGTCAGGGGCTACAGGGTAGACAAAGAGCAGAACAGTCAATTGTAAAAATTGATCCTGAGATGCAGATCATGATTGATCTGTTTGCCTACTTCATTACTTTTAGTGCAGGCCAATGGAGTAGCCGATCGAAAGAAGCAGTATCTGATCATTTCACTAAACTGAATGATAAGGCAGTGCATCAGTATGTCGAGAAGCTATTGAATGAACAGACGCGCTTCGATTATGAAGACTTATTACATCGTCTGGCAGACCTAAAAGATAAGCTGGCCTATAACTTCCGTAGAGAGATGATTGAGCAACTGGTCTATGCCATGGCACTCGGTCAGATTGAGCAGAATCAAGCGGATTTATTCATGACTCATTTATGCCGTGTATCGAATGTCTCTAGGGCCGTCTTTCCAGACCTCGTCAAAATTGTCTATCAATGTATGGCAGGTGAGATGAACCAGAAGAAAATTTCTGATCTGAATATTGAACAACGACAGGCTTGCAAGCTTCTTGAGATTCAACCGGAAGCATTGAGTGAACAAACCCTTCAAGCTGCCTACCGAAAAAAGATGGCAGATTTCCACCCCGATAAATACCAAAGCTTACCCGAATCAGTACAGCAGCTTATTGAGCAACAGGCTCAGCAAATTAATCAGGCCAGAGCTGTATTAAAAGCCTATTTGGGAGTGTAGCCGATGAAGATCAATACCCAACGGCTCAAAAGGCGCTGGAAATGGTATGTAACTTATATCGTGATTTTTATTCTGTCTTTTGCTTTGTTCTATGCATACGACCATGCTCAGGATGAACAAACCGAGCAGATGCTTGAATCGGCTCGCAGCCATTCAGTCAGTCCTGAGAATACAGCAGTGACAAGTATTAATGCCGGAGATGAAGTCCCTGCTTTTGATCAAGCTGACCTTAATCAGGAAAACCATAAATAAAGAAATTTTAAATACATATTACCACTATGAAGGAGGTACTGGTCTTGATGGAAAACTTCCGATCAGCCTTGCCAATCACGTGAATAAATTCAGAGTACTTACCATGATGAAAAAACAATTACTTTGCTGCTGTATTGCTAGTGTTTTATTTTTAGGTGGCTGTTCAAAAAAAGAGGAACCGCAAACGGCGCAGGATGAATATAGTGATGTCTCCGGTTCAGTTGAGAGTGAGACAGAAACCGAAACTGGAGTCTTGTCACCTGTGATTATGTCTAAAACTGCTGTTCAACCGTTGCCATTAATCGATGGTGATATTCTGGGTAATTTTCCAGATGATGATTACCGATATGCAAGTCCGGTTAGATTCCCACTCAATCTCGTTGAGAGACGGGATGATCAGGATACCCATTCATTTGACCAAATCGCTGCGATATTAAAACAGAACCTGAAATTACGTGACGATCAGATTTTAGTGATGGGACGTGAAAGCGGGCCTATGGAAGGGATGGATCAGGTGCTGTTTGATTTAACCAATGATCAGCTCTATCAGTTTGCCAATAATCTGGCGATTAACTATGTCCGCCTGTTAAAAACACCAATCATTAAACCAAAAGGTGAGTTTGAAACTACGGAACAATACCAGTTACGTGTAGAGCAGACAAAGGCAGAGTTGGAAGCTTATCAGGTCGATTATGATGTTAACCTGTTGCAGAACGCCTTAAATAAAGCCATGCGTCGGCTTTATATCAAACAGGGATTTGCAAGCCCTGATTATGAATACGATGCCGATAAAGGGATTTTGACCTTAAAACTTGAAGAGAGTGCATCATCCCGAAGACTTGAAACCTTATTAACCTTACCTATGGCGGCAGCAGATGCACAGGAACTGGTCAAAGGTTCAGGCTGGGCGCGAGCTTATATCATGGACTTTAAACAAAACCACTTAAAAGTGTCAGGGGTACTGTTCTTTAAGTTTCATTCCCAGATTACCCAACAGCAACGGGTAGGTGGTGAATCACTCATCTATACCCAAGTGTATAAGCCACTTAAGTTTGAACAGAAATCAAGTGATACATGGCTAGAGCCAAATATCGATTTTGCAACGCTACCGTTTCAGGATGTATTGAACTCACCAGCGAACCAGTTTGAATTTGGCTTAAAGCACTATCTTTCAGCAGAGACTTATACCAAACAATGGGAAGCGAAACGCCAACAGGCTGAATAGTAGCTATTTCACTTGATTTAAAATTTACCCATAGCAGAGGACTTGCCGATCAGGCAGGTCCTTTTTTTATGCCGTTTATTTAAGGAGGAACTACATGCATCAGTGTCCTTACTGTCATTCATTACACATCACATTACTGCGCCAGAGTGAACCCAGTTCAGGAGTATTTGCAAAGCTTTCATCATTCTCGCCGATGTCTCTGGCAGCCGCCTGTATGCAGTTATCAAAACGCAGCCCAGTTCACCCTTTGGTGGGTGGTTTTGTGGGCTTAGTGATTGGCGGCATGTTTCTGCTCTACGTTCAGCATCAAGACAATATGGTCACGCTGTTTTACCAGTGCGAGCAATGTCTGGAGCATTTTGAAATCCAGCAATCAGGCTTTGCTTAATACTCATCGTTTACAACTTTCAAATTATTTAAAGGAAAACAATCATGGCACATCAAATAGAAACAATGGCATTCGTTGGTCAAACCCCTTGGCATGGTCTGGGTAATCAACTTACTCAAAATCAACCAATAGAAATCTGGGCGCAGCAGGCGGGTATGGACTGGCGAATAGAATCATCTAATGTCAGTTATATGGCAAAGAATGAACGTGGGCAAAATATCCTGATGCCTTATGAAGATCAGCGAGTGCTTTATCGTTCAGATACGCATGCGCCGTTATCGGTGGTGAGTCAGCGTTACCAAGAAGTACAACCAATGGAAATTCTAGAGTTTTATCGAGACCTGACAGAGCAATCAGGTTTTGAACTGGAAACGGCAGGCGTGCTCAAAGGTGGGCGTAAGTTCTGGGCATTGGCGAGAACAGGGCAATCGGCAGCATTAAAAAGTAAGGATGTGAGTAACGGCTACATTTTATTGGCAACTGCTTGTGATGGCACATTAGCCACCACGGCGCAATTTACCTCAATTCGTGTGGTGTGTAACAACACTTTGGCAATTGCCTTACGTGGGCAGAATAGTAGTGCCGGTGTAGTGAAAGTTCCGCATAGTACCAAGTTCGATGCTGAGAAGATCAAACAGCAATTGGGTATTTCAGTTCGTGTATGGGACGAACACATGTATGAAATGAAGCAATTGAGTCAGCGTAAAGTCACCCAGCAGGAAGCCGCAGCTTACTTCGATGCCGTGTTCAATAATACCAACCTGAGTATTGCCGAACAGGATGACAGTATCATTCAGTTCTACCGTAATGTAGCTACACCTAAACAAATTCCTTCAGCTAAAGCCGATAATAAAACCGAACCCAATGGACGTGCTATGTCTAAGGTCATGACAATGTTTAACGGACATGGACGAGGGGCTGAGTTAGCCTCTGCTAAAGATACGGCGTATGGGCTGCTTTGTAGTATTACGGAATTTGTTGATCATGAACGACGTGCGATTTCAACGGATCACCGGATGGATTCAGCATGGTTTGGGGCTGGGGCTAACCTTAAACAACGTGGACTGGAACAGGCATTAAGAATGGTGTATTGAACTTACTCAGCTATTTAATGATTTCCGACTTTAAGTCTAAATAAAGGAATCCATACATTGAAAATTTATGAAAAGCCTTCATAAAGAATCATTTAGTGTGTTGTATATAGAGAGTGCAAAGAATGGGCGGACAATATTCAAATGGTCTTATGATTGAACAGTTACAAGATGGATTTTTATTGTTAATTAACAATAAAAACCTTTTTGATTTTTTGTGGGTGAAGTTTGCTACAGATTTCGGGCATGAGCGTTTTATGACAAACGTATCTGGTCATTCTCCAGATTATAGAATTCATATTCAAGGCTTAGATGCGCATGTATTAGAGCAGGATTTAAAATTTATCCCCGCTGATTCTCTAAATCAATACGTTTAGACACTCATTTAGATTACAACAAAAACCACATCTTCGGATGTGGTTTTTTTTTATGCCTTAAAAATATAGGAGCAAACTATGGGACAAGCCATAACGAGCCAGCAGCAGCCTTTAATAGGTCCACCTGTTCGAGCAAAAAACTATTCACGTCATAACAGACGGAGTAATAAAGCCAAACGATTGGTAGAAACCAAACAAATGAGCCGTGAACAATGGCTTCAAATACGAAAACAGGGGATTGGTAGTAGTGATGCAGCAACAGCCTGTGGGCTGAATCCGCACATGTCGATGCTGGAGCTATGGATGATTAAAACTGGTCGAATGCAGCAAGGCATTGAAGATGAAAGTGCGGGTTATGCACCTTTGTACTGGGGCAAACGGCTGGAACCTTTGGTTGCTGAATACTACAGCATGCATACCAACCATAAAGTCCGTCGGGTCAATGCTGTGTTGCAACATCCTGATGAGGATAAGGCATTTATGCTTGCCAACCTTGACTATTCCATTGTTGGAAGTGATGAAGTACAGGTACTGGAGTGCAAATCAGTGGGTGAATATGGGGCTCGACTCTGGCGGGATGGTGTTCCACTTTATGTACTTTGTCAGGTACAGCATCAACTTGCCGTAACTGGTAAACAGGCAGCACATGTCTGTGTATTGATCTGTGGACATGAAACCCGAATCTATAAAGTGACCCGTAGCGAGAGTGTGATTGAACACATTGTACGGGCGGAACGGCATTTCTGGAGATGTGTGGAAATGGATATCCCTCCGGCAGTGGATGCATCGGAGTCAGCAGGCAAAGCATTACAAGCGCTTTACCCTGAGCAGACTCCGTTACTGACAGAAGACTTCACTGACAATGAAGCCGCCAATCAACTGTTTAATGAACTACTGGAAGAGAAGCGCAAGATTGAAACCCATCAACAACTGTTTGATGAGCTGAAACACCGCTTACAAATTTTGATGAAGGATGCGGAACGGGTAGTTTTTATAGGGGGGGCGATCACATGGAAGAAGACACAGGATTCAATCAGCCTAGACAGTAAAGCCTTACTCAAACAACACCCTGAGTATTTACAGCAATTCTCACAAACCAAGGTTGGTACAAGGCGGTTTCAGATTTATCCAAATGGATATTGAGGGATGCTTCCCGAAGCTCATACATGCAAGTGTTATTTCACTTGCATGTAGAATAGATATTTATTTCTATTGTTGCTGTTGCTGTTGCTGTTGCTGTTGCTGTTGCTGTTGCTGTTGCTGTTGCTGTCTAACAAGAATCACATTGAGATCATGCCAGTGGGACCAGTCATAGAGTATTTTTATAATGGTCACCAAACAGAATCCGATAGCAATAAGAATAAAGATATTCCACATGTTCTCGGTTAGACCTAGATTGAGAAACGGCTCCTTTTCGAAATTGAGTAGAAATGGCCAGATGCACATTGAGAGTATAAGTAAGATATTAACTCCTATAATTTGGACTCTCTTGCCTAGGGTGGAATGGATATTAATGATCTTACCGGATGCATCACGAGAAACAGTAAAGCCTGCTCGATTCCATGCGAAAGTCCAGTATTTCATTTCAAAGTCATCGGCATCAGATGTTTCCAGAAAATATTCTAGCTCTTCAATTTTTGCATTTTTTGCACCGCTTAAAGTGGCTGCTGCACTATTTAATAGAATTTGTTTGACCTTCTCTGGCTCGTTAAGGTCTTTGATTTTTTTACGATCATCAAAGAATTTGTTCAGACGTTCGTATCTTTTGGCATTGAATGTTTGGTTGTAGGTTGGAGTAATAAATTCTCTTAGTTTTTCAAAGAAGTTGAAGTCAATTCCCATAATCTATCCATTGTTATTTATTCTAAAGTAATAAAAGTCATATCAATAAGTTAACCACCAAATGAAGAGTGGCTTGTATCTGTCATGATCAATCGCAATTAATGAAGTCTTTAAAACCGTATAGTTGACCTATTTTAATATTGTACTCATGCTTATTTATTCTCTTCAGAATTTTACCCGGAGGCAAAATTCCGAATATCAAAAATTATTGGGCTTCTTTAATGTTAACTATTTTACCTTTTACCAGTTCAATGAACCCTTCTTGGCCTTTGGTATGAATAGAAACACCATTCTCTCCTTCGAGTAGAACACCACTTGCCGCATGACCATTTTTAAGAGCATAACTGTTGCCTTTACTATCTTCCAATGTTGCGGTTTCAAAATTATCAGTGGTTTTAAGCGTAAAGATTTGCTTGTCTTCAGTCAGGTATTTTACGGTTTTTTCAGTAGATTCATTAGCCTGTGCTGCTACTGGTGTGCTTGCTGCTGTATCAGCCGCAGGAGCTTTTTCTTTTGCATTACATCCCGCTAAAACAGTGGCTGTCAGAATTGTTGAAATTAGGAGTAATTTTTTCATATTCGGTCCTATGTGGTTTTTAGATAAGTAATTTGTATTGCTACAAATCGGAAGATTGGTAATATTTATCATATTTATTTAAAAATGTGGTATAGGTTGTATTTTTGTACTATTTTTAACAATAGTGCCTTTTGTTTTCGGTATATTTAATGATATCGGCTGGGTTTAGATCGTTTAAAAGCATAAATGGAATGGGTCAGCCGATACCTTATTCACTTTACTTTTATGGGTAATTCTTTACCCATCCCTATGGCTTCTCCCTTTGGTGATCATTTTTACAAACGTTGTCCGCAAGGGGAGAAGCCGACCTAAATCAGTTATCTCTTAATAACCTCTATAACGTATATCGTTCAGTAAAACCTGAGCGGATAGAGAGCTCACTAAACCGTATACAAAGTTTAAGATATTCCGAATGGAATTGAATCCCGTAGCAAAAATGCTGCGGGATTTTTTTATGGTTAAAAATTATCAAATAGCAAGCAGAGGTGATTCTCAATGATTAAAGGTTTAGCAATTACACCGCCGATACTCGGACGTATCAGTATTGGTAGAATCGTAGAAAAGAACGGTAAACGAATCCCTGAAAAAGATGACCAGTTCACGATTACCAGTCAAATCCAAAGTAAGGATGGTTGGGTGAAGCATCCAATGGATGAAACACTGCGTGCAAAAGCCGGTAATAATAAACTTCGTAGCATTCCAGTCAGGATGATTTTCAATGATCCTGAACTAAATTTGAGAGCAGAATACACTTTATTTGATCGACAGACCGGACGCCCTGTTTGTATCGGGAACGGCGAAACATGTCAGCGATCAGGAAATAAGGGAATTGAACAGCATTCATGTCCTTCACCAAGTCTATGCCCGTTGGCACAAGGTGGTTTATGTAAACCCTATGGCAGACTTTACGTTAATTTAGATGATGCAGATGAGCTTGGTACATTTATCTTTAGAACCACAGGCTTTAATAGTATTCGAACATTGGCTGCACGACTGGCTTATTACCATGCTGCATCAGGCCAGCTACTTTCATGCCTACCATTGCAATTGACCTTGCGGGGTAAAAGCACCACGCAAAGTTATCGAACTCCAATCTATTATGTGGATTTAACCTTAAGAGATGGAACAAGCTTACAAGATGCGATTACTACAGCGAAGGAAATTGAAGAGCAGAGTAAACAATCGGGTTTTTATCAGGAAGCTTTAGATCAGATGGCACGACAAGGCTATGCCAATGCCAAGTTTGAGGGAGATGTTGAGGAGGGCTTGGACGTAGTTGATGAGTTCTATAATAGTGATGGACAATCGAATCAGCCGCAGACTGAAGCATCACCTTCAAATGTAACAATTCTGCAAAAGGGATTGGCTCAGAGCGTCAAGGTAGTTAATTGATGTGTACTGAGTGTAAGTTTTTCTTTTAATGTACTTCTAAATTGAAAAAAATTATTGAGATAAGAACAATATTTTTAATATATAAAAAGGGTATTGACTAAACGTCAATACCCTTTTTCGTATTTATTTTTCTGCCAAGTGCATGGTCTGTTTAAGTTGTTTACGGTTGAAACCTAAAAACTCAATTACCTTCCTAAACAATGCCGGTGCTTTCGCAATCGGAGTATTTATTTTAGGTACAACGGTCATATCTCTACGTCGTTCTATGCCTTCAACTACGCCCGAAACAACTTCTTCAATAGATACATATTTCCAAATGCCAGAGTTACCTTTCCACACAGCTTTACCTGCTGGGTCATTTTGAATATTGTCCATCATTGGGGTCTTAAAGAAGGTCGGGTGAAGGCTACCAACGCCAATATTTAAATATTTTAATTCTAAACGAAGGCTATCGCATAAAGCCCAAACACCTGCTTTACTCGAAGTATAGTGAGTGTTTAATGGGGAGTGGACGAAAGCTGCCATTGAGGAAACAGCCAGTAAATATCCCTGAGTTTGCTTCACATATGGTATAGCTGCACGGAAAGTTCGAAATACTCCAGTAAGGTTAATATCGATCGTTTGCTCAAAAGTTTCTGGTGCCATATGTTCTAGTGCTTCAGTTGAAGCTATGCCTGCATTTGCAATCACTACATCAATTTTACCGAAGTGTTGAGCTGCATTTGCCATAGCACTTTCTAGGCTTTCCAAAGAACGTACATCGGCTACCCAACCTATGGCAATGCTTTCTCCACCTAGCTGTTTGGCCTGATTTTCAACTTTGTTAGGGTCTAAATCAAGTAATGCTAGTTTTGCACCTTTGGCTTGTAATGCTTGAGCAATCGCAAGTCCTAGGCCACCTGTTGAACCTGTAATCACTACAACTTTATCTTTTAATTCGTATTTAGACATTTTGAAACTCCTTTAACTTAAGCTTGAGCCACGGGAACAGTGCGTTTAAGAAAGTCGATCTGATCACTAACGACACGCTCGAAAGCCTCTCCAACATAAATTTCAAAATGACCATCGGCGTAGTGCTTAATTTCATGACGAGGAGTATGACTAGCATGACGTAATGTTGTTTTGGAGGGAGCCACAGAGTCGGTATCGCATATGCAAAACAGTACTGGTGCTTGAATACGAGATGTCTTACGACCAGGGTAATAACGTATGATGTCGAGTACAAAACGTGCAGCCACATAGTTTGGAATATTTGATCCTGAAGGCATGAGTGCGAGATATCCTGAATAGGCGTCAGGCGCATTCATCAATGCTGTATGTCCCGATGGCGCAGCAAGAGGCACCATGACTGGCTTTGTACCGAGTATTGAACCAACTTTGTCTCTTAACGCGAGTCCTGTGAGTTTTAGAGTAGTTATTGGGTTCATTGCCATGCTAGATGAGAAACCATCGGTGAAGGGGCATTGTGATATAACAGCAGCGAGTCGGTTATCGTCAGCAGCTATCGTCAACACATGACCTCCACCGAACGAAGTTCCCCAGATAACAACGCGGTTTGGATCAATTTTGTCTAGACTACGTGCATAGGCAATAGCAGCTTTCCAGTCTTCAAGCTGACTTTGTATGTCTAGTAATTGCCGAGGTTGTCCTTCGCTATCACCAAAATAGCGATAATCAAACACTAAACAAGCATAACCCTGTGCCACAAATCGCTCTGCAAAAGCTGTTAAACGCATTCTTCGAGTACCGCCAAGTCCATGTGCCATCACAATAATTGGTGTAGTTGCCTCAGTCGCTGGACGATATAAATATGCACTGCATTTCGCGCCGTTTGAATCAAACTGAATATCCAGTGGCGCTTGTTGCACATTCTTTAGATTTTTATTCATCGTATTTTTCTCAATATTTGCTATAACGCTATCATCTGAAAAATAATGAGGTAGGGCTTGATGAAATCCGCCATATTGCTTGACACTTTGCGCCAAAATTTAGATTAATCAGGTGTTGTTAGTCATTTGCTTTTGCTTAAAAGCTTTAAGTACACTAGTTGATATTTGACGCCAAACTAGAACTATACGAAATGAATGAATTAAATAAGTCGTTGTATAGAAGAAGGATTCCTGAGACCTATGTTCAGTTATTATTTGAATATCTTGAAAAGCTAGGACATGACCCAGAAAAGGTTCTTGGTGAACCTTGGCCTAAAGCAGATTCAAGTTATTTGGAAGGCGTAGATATTGATCATTGGGAACATCTTCTTGTTAGCGCTAAAGATTATTTAAATGACCCCTTAATTGGCTTACATGTGGGCCAAACTATTACAGCTCAGCATTTAGGCGTTTTAGGTTCTGTATTTCTTGCCTGTGAAAATTTAGGAGCTGTTTTAGAAAGATTTAAAAAGTATCAAAGGCTTGTTTATGATGTTTATCCGGTTGCTCTTCAAATTCATACCGAATATGTAGAACTTTCATGGGATACACAAGGTGAACAAGTGGGTCGTTTATCGGATGAAACGGGACGAACAGTTATAATTCAATTTTGTCGCAGTTTGATCCGCGGAAAAGAAAAATTAAAGACTGTACATTTTGTTCATGAACAACCTGAAAATGTTAAGCCCTATGAAGATTATTTTGGTTGTCCTGTGCTTTTTGAACAACCTGTGGCACTCATGCGCTTTGAGAGGGATTTTTTAGGTTTACCCCTAAAAAACTCCGATGCAGCATTAGTTGCGATATTGGAAAAACATGCCGACAAGTTGCTGGCGAGCCTGTCACATATTGATGAAATTACAGATCAAGTCCGTAAACACATTGCTTATCTACTTTATCAAGGGGAACCAAATATTGAACAGCTTGCAGAGCGATTAAATTATTCACGTAGAACCTTACAACGCCGTTTAACCGAGGCGGGTACGAACTTTCGAAAAGAATTAAATATTGTCCGTTACGAATTGGCAAAGTCGTATTTAAAAGATCCAAGACTACAAATTGTAGAAATAGCACTATTGTTAGGGTATGCAGAGCACAGCCCATTTACACGGGCTTATAAAGAGTGGTCGGGTAAAACGCCACAACAAGATCGTGAAAAAATTAATATATTTCAATAGATTATTTTTTCAGTGAGCGTAGGATTTATTTTTAAAACTATAAATATAGAAGTATATGGATATCTTAAGGCAAACGATATGGAAGGGAATTGATAAATAGACAAGTTATTATTAGGTGGCAAGACATGATTATACCAATGCCAAGTTCGAAATGGATGGTGAGGAGGGGATGGATGTGGTTGAGGAGTTTTATCATAGTGATGAACAATCAAATGAGGCTCAGGCTGACACTTTACATTCAAATGTAAGATCACTACAAAAGGGATTGGCACAGAGTGTTAGGGCTGTGAATTAAGGAGAGGAGCCTTCGGGCTCTTCAAGCCTGCGTTCTTTTTATTTTTATTCTTGAATGGAATATTTTAATTTTATATTTTTAATAAGTTTAATTTAACAATCTGACTAATTTGAAGCTGAAAAACCTTTCATATTTTTCTTTTTTGCTACATTTTTCCCAACGTAACCTTTTTTACTCTAAAAAATATAGATGCGCTAAGTCGAGTTTAAAAACAGAACCCGAAGAAAAGATGTTCATCACATTAGTGGGTGTAGTACTTATATGTTAAAAATATTAAACAAAGTTTACTATTGAAAAGATATTCTAATTAGTTATAAATAAGTTAATGATTTAAAAGTATTAATGTGCTTATCAAGAAATAATATGAGGAAATCATAAAAACAACCATCATAGTTAATATGTTTTATCAGGAATTTTCATTTAAGTTTATAATAATTAAGTAAATTTTTTATTTTATTTGAAGTTTGTTACGTTTTTATGAATTTGTTTAACCCCCCTAAAAAGGTTAAAAATGTTTATTTTCGCTTTGGAGAACACCGTTTTGTATTATTAGCAGTTTTTGTGTTTGCTGCGAGCAAGCAGGAATGGTCTGAAAGTGATATCAAGAAAGTAGTAGAAGAAGCTTGTAGAAAGGACTATAGCCATTTAGTTAGTACTCTTAAAGAGCATTCAATCGCATGATCAATGTACCAAATACGTTTAATTTTGGACAAAAACAGAAGTAGTGATCATTAGGGGATTTAGGTTGTATTTCCTAAGATAAGTTTGAACTGTTATTATTTAATATAGCTTTACAATTGTTTTTGTTAATAAGGTTTATCTAAAACACTATGTTTTTATATATTGTATTTTTTTTGATAAATCATTATATTACGCCTTGCTAGGCAGTAATGTTTAGTATTTCAGGTTTAAGTGGTTTTCACGATACCCATTTCATATTTTGGAATGGGTTTTTTTATTATTTAATGGAAATGTCATTAAGTTTATTTTGTGATTCGAGTCTCAAAAACATCTTAAAGTGAATAAAGTTACTTTTTGTCTTGACTTGAGGAATCCGATTAAAATACATTCGTAATGTATTTACTAACAACTATATAAAATAAAGCAAATTGCTTAAAACCTGAAATACAGTAAAAGGCCTACTTAAAAAGTAGGTCTTTTGCTATATATTTATAACAAAGCTTGTTTAATTTTATTTAGTCTAGGAAGCTGCATTATTTTTTCAAGTTCAATCAATGTCTGAATAAAGTCCCATGTTTTCTCAGGTTTAATAGGGGCTTTTTCACAAACAGAACTATTGATGATGCCATCTAGAAGGGAGATAAATAGATGAGTTAAAGCGATAGGGTCCTTTATTTCCAATTCTTTTAATATAGACATTGTGAGTTCAAATAACCAATTTCGATACTCATCCAGTACAACTTGAATGGATAGATATAAATCTCCAACATCCATACGAGCCTTATGAAATGGACATCCTCTGGCATCATTTTGATTTACCCAGTCGATGTACCAAAGATAAAGTTGTTCTAGTTTTTCTAAAGGTGTTTTCCGTTCTGAGATATGTTCTTCCACAGCAATCTGGATATCGAGTTTTAATTCTTTCAAGCAGGCAAATACCAGTTCTTCTTTAGATGCGAAATTCTTATAAAAGGTCGCTTTGGCAATATCTGATTCTGCAATAATACGGTCAACTCCCACAGCGATATAGCTTTCCTGAATAAAGAGTTGTGTTGCTGTAGTTAGAATAATTTCTCTCTTTGATTGTTTTTTTTTAAATTTTATTTCTGCATTCATAATGGGTTAGTGCAATGTGCTGAATAATTAAGCTTGTTATTTTAGTGTATAGATAGGGTGTTGGACTAGTCATCAGGGGGGAGATTGATATAAAAAATAGACAGAACTGTAAGTATTTAATAGAATGCGTCCGATTATGATCTAAATTTATAAAAACGTAATGTTTAATAATATTTCTAAAGTTTTAGAGAGTTTGGGTTTCCTCTCTCAGCATCGTTCGGTGCATCTCCAATTTTCTGATGCATCCTTGAATAGTCAGGTTTTTTTACAACGCATAGACGGGCAACATTATCTTAATCAGGGCATGACAGCCGAGCTGATCTGTTTATCAACCGATGCCCATATTTCACTCAAGACATTTATTGGGGTACAGGTTGCTATTGATCAGGTGACAGATCAGGGTCAACTGTTCCGTACTACAGGGATTATTACGGGTGCATCACAAGGGCAAAGTGACGGCGCGTTAACCGTATATAAACTTCATGTAAATGATTCAACTTATCTCTGGCATAAACGCAGAAACAGCCGTGTGTTTATGAACAAGAGCGTGCGAGAAATTACTGAGATTCTGTTTCAGGAATGGCAGGGAAAAAGCCCGCTATTTGCTTCGAGTCTGACTTTAGATTTAAGCGGATTGAAACAGACATACGATATCCGTCCTTTCATTATGCAGTTAAATGAAAGTGACCATGACTTCTTAACTCGCTTATGGCGTAGTGAAGGCATAAACTGGTTGATTGATGAAGCTGAGCTGACTGTACCGAGCAATACAGATCATATTCAGCCACAAAAGTTACGTCTGATTGATGACAATAGCCAATATCAGGCATTGGCAAGAAGAACCATTCGTTACCATCGAAGTCATGCAACAGAACAGTTTGATAGCATGACCAGTCTGATTGCTGGACGTCGTTTGCAGCCGACTTCTGTTTTTGTGCAGCGCTGGCAGTCGGATCTATTACAGCAAACAGATGGGGCAGGTAGTGTACAAAGTACCCATCAGCATAGTGCCAACTATGATAATCAAAGTTTAAGTCTTGAAGATGCTTGGCACTTCAGTCCGGCATGGATGCAGGATTTAAACGGCGAAGATGGGGCAACCTCAGCAAGTAATCAACAACTGGAAAAATTTAACCAGAACTTAAGCGCTTACCATGATGCCCAATCCAAGCAGTTTGTTGCTCAAACCACAGTACGGGATACACAAGTTGGTTACTGGTTTGAACTGAATGAACACCCTGAAATTGATATGCATAGTGGGGCAGATAAAGAGTTTCTGATCATTGGTAAGCATTACTACAACCAGAATAACTTACCGAAAGACTTAAACCAGCAAATACAAACTTTAATTACACAAAGCGATTGGCAAGCTAGTCAGACAGATGAACGCCAAGGCAATCAACTGATTTTACAACGTCGCCATATCAAGACAGTTCCTGAATACCAGCCCTTACAAGATCGCCCTCAAGCCTCTGTACAACGTGCCCGTGTAGTCGGACCTGAAGGTGAAAGTATCTATGTCGATCAGTGGGGACGCATTAAAGTTCGTTTCTTGTTTACCCGAGCTAATGACCATAGTCATGATGGAGGCGCGGGGAGTAACGACAACGATACTGATTCGGCTTGGGTTGATGTTGTAACCCCGTGGGCTGGAAAAGGGTATGGTGCACGCTTCTTACCACGTGTGGGTGAGATCGTTGTGATTGATTTCTTTGACGGTAATATTGATCGTCCGTTTGTAATAGGTCGCATTCACGAAGCTGAACGTTATCCAACGCAGTTTGATCGGAAAGGGCAACTCCCCGACACCAAAAAACTCAGCGGTATCCGCTCGGAAGAAGTGGATGGTAAAGGCTTTAACCAGCTACGTTTTGATGATACGACTGGGCAAATCAGTGCCCAGCTACAAAGTAGTCATGCAGCAAGCCAACTCAACTTAGGCAACTTAAGCCATCCAAAAGATAAGGCCGAGAGTGATGGTCGTGGAGAGGGCTTTGAACTCAGAACTGACCAGTGGGGTGCGGTTAGAGCAGGTAAAGGTTTACTTGTTAGTACCCATAAACAGGATCAAGCTCAAGGTGTTCATCTTGATGCAAATGAGGCCAAGCAACAAATAGAAGGTGGCCTCAACAATGCCAAGGCACTGAGTGAAGTTGCTAAAAACCAGCAAACTGATCCATTGGAAGTGCTTGAGAACTTAAAAAACTTCATCGAACAAATTGAAGAAAAAGATCAAGAAAAGGCTGCTGCATTCAAGCAAGCCTTGATGATATTAACTGCACCAAACAGTATCGCTCTCGCTAGTAATGAAGACATTCACCTCAGCGCAGATGCTCAGTTAAGTCAAAATGCTGGAGATAGTATTAGCCTAAGCACTCAAAAGAACCTGATTGCCCATGCCCAGAACAAAATTAGCCTGTTTGCCGCTCAACAGGGAGCACGGCTCTATGCAGGCAAAGGTAAAGTTGAGATACAAGCGCAAGGCGATGGAGCAGATTTAATTGCCCGTAAAGGTATCCAGATTACTTCTACAGAAGACCGCATTGAAATCAGTGCATCTAAAGAAATCGTTATTACGGCGGGCGGATCTCAAATCAAGATTAATGGCTCGGGAATTTTCCCTGTCACTGGTGGTAAGTTTGAAGTGAAGGCTGGGCAGCATGTGTTTATGGGAGGGGCAAAGGCGAACTATGCTTTGCCTTCTTTACCAACACAAGAAATCAAGACTGATGACTTAGTGCTGGAATATTTACATAGTGATGGCACACCAGTTAAAGGTGCTGATTATGAGGTTCTATTATCCGATGGTTCTATCCGTAAAGGAAAATTAGATGCTTCGGGTAAGGCTATTGTGAGTGGTGTACCCGCTGGACGAGCCAAAATCCAATATGGGGAAGACCAAAGTAAAGATGAGTTTCCAGCTTTAGAAGTAGATGACTGGTTTACTCAACTTGGAAACAGTGCAAAGACTGGAAAAGAGGAATAAAGAATTATGCCAAATCCTCAAAATCAACAATTCTGGTCAAAGATCGCAGAACGGCCTAAGGAAATACAACAGGAGTTCTGGTATGGTGCTGAAAAATTAGCAAAGTATCTCAATGATAACCCAGCTATGTATAAAGGTTATATGACCTATGATACGAGTAAGCCTGATCCTAATTTGTCATGGTGGGAAAAGATATTATTTTACAGCGGGCAGGCTCATTACAATGAGGCGGTGACCCACTATAACACCGGTAAAGTAATCGCTGATCAAGGGAGCTGGTTGTGGGGCATGCTCAAAGGTGACTTTAATAAAGACCCTTCAATGTCTCAGATTATTGTTGGTGGACTTATTAGTCTTATACCTGTAGCTGATCAGGTGTGTGATATCCGTGATTTGATTGCAAACTTTATCACCTTATCGGATGAGAAAGCCCGAACGAAAGATAACTATATGGCACTGGCTCTCACAAGTGTAGGGATCATTCCTGAAGTTGGTTCGGCAATCAAAACTGTTGTGAAATCGAGTCGTGCGAAAGATGTCAGTAAGGTCAAGTTATTTAAGTTCATGGAGTATTTTGAGGAGGCTTTAACAAAGCTCAAAATTAAATGTCCATGGGGTAAGGCACCTGAGGCATGGTTAAGGTCTCGACCATGGAAAGGCATAGCGACACAAGCTTTTAATGCTTTAAAAAATAACATTAACCGAATCCTATCTGTCATTAATAAGTGTTTGATAAGATTCAATGGTGCATTGAAAGCTACCTTAGCAAAATTTCAGGCAACCCTAAGCCATGTTTTAAGCACCATCAAAAAGTATATTGATCAGTTGTGTGATGAAGTGGATAAGGCAATTGGTCGTTTATTACCTCAACAGCCATTAGCAATGGCACATGCTGGTGGGGGCGGTAAGAATGCCCCTACAGGACGTTATGAGGCCAATGTTAGTTCCGGTAAAAAAACTGAAGCTAGTCATCGTCAAAAGAAAGAAACACCTCCACCACCAAGGAAAATGAAACCAAAGCATGTGGTTGAACCTTGTTTGGAACCGAAAAAAGGGTTGAAGAATAGTTGGGGTAAAAAGACTGGTAAATCTCAGGCTGAACTAGATGCCGAGTTTGATCGTCAGCTTAAGCGGCAAGAGGAAGGGCTTAACCGTCTGACGGTTGAGGAGTATCAACAGAACAGACAACTTTATGAAAAGTATAAGCGGGCTGGAACAGGTACTCAGCAACAAAGAATCCGAGAAGATATGCAACGACAGTTAGAGGAATCTGAATATAAAAAATTAAAAACAGAGCAACCTCAATTATCGAAAGGCCAAATAGAAAGAATGGCTGAAAATAATGCTAAAAAAACGTTAGAAGGATTAGATGTCTTACATAATCCAGATATGCAATTGGGTGGTTTTGATGTCAAATATGATCCTAAAAAGCCCCCTACACTAGATGATTTTGGGCATAGTGGCGTAAATCGTTCTATTGGTTCTCAAATGGCCGCAAAGAAGCGTCTTGCCAATATGGATGCGGCGGCAGCTCAAGCTAAAGCAAAAGGAATGGGGAAAGATGCTATGGATGTTGAATTGAAGCGTTGTAAGTAATAGAGGGTAGTAAGATGAACCAAGAAGATATTGATTACTTTTATGAGAAATATGGTCAGCCAATTAATAAAGTTGAAGTGACAGAGGACATCATAAAAAAATATTGGGGTAAACTGCCTGAAAGTATTTTAGAACAATGGCGTTTATTTGGTTTTGCTGGTTATTTGAATGGTTTGTACTGGATTACTAACCCAGACGATTACGCTGAAGTGATTTATGACTGGTTAGAGGAGACACCATTACCTGATGATGATGCCTATCATGTTTTAGCACGTTCTGCATTTGGTGAGCTGTTAATTTGGGGCGAACGTAATTATGGTAGATACTACATTAAAACAATGGAAGGTATCTTACATGACAATGGAGAACAGTTAGAAAGTGCTGAGTTTTATGGTAGTGATTTTTTCTTTTTACCTAAAAAAAATTATCTAGATTACACAGACAAAAATGGCAATAAACTATTTGATCAAGCTGTAAAAAAACTAGGGGTTTTAAAAGCAGATGAAATGTATGCCTTTGAGCCTGCTTTGGCATTGGGTGGGGTAGAGTCACTATCATATCTGACAAAAGTAAATCTTCCTGTTCACATGAAGCTATTAAAACAGGTGACTCCATTAAGACTGAGAACATTTGAGGACCTTTCGGCTGCTCTATATGGTACATCGTATAGTGTGGACGATTTAACAAGTGGACAAAATGCTGAGTCACAATATCAAGAATCTGTTCAAGCTGGAGAAATTTGTCCTAGAACTGGTTACTGGACAACGCCTGCACAACCAGATACACGACTTTATTTTACGCAAGGTACGGTATTGCCAATACTTTCAGAAACAGATTGGGGGGAAGTGTACTGGTATTGGGATGGTGAATAGTCTAAGTGACTTTATTTTTCAATAAAGCTTTAGCTATAGGGTTTCAAATTTTTAAGATCAAAAATCGAGACTAATATTTAATAATAAAAAACCCCTGCTTGATCAGGGGCTTTTTATTTAGTTACGTGAGAATTTAATGATTTCAGCAGCTTTGTTTGATGGTAAGTTTTCAGATTTACTTAATTTGACAGTAGCAGACTTTATATTGATTATTTGACCAAAATCATCATCTAGGAAGCCTTTAGGTAATCCAGCTAACAGTTCTAAATGTTTTTTAAGGCCAAACTTATCAATAATATTAGCTTTGTCGAATCCTCCTTGTTCAAGTAGCATCTTGATTGTGTTTTTAAGGAGGTTAGGTTCTTCAGGGGCAGTTTCGATATCATAAGGTTCTGATTTTGTATAACCTCGATAACGATAACTTCTCCAAAGCTTAGAATACTGATCCTCAGAAATAATATTCAGATCCTTTGCTTTATATATCATTGCTGCCAACGAAATACCCCAACGTTTTTTTAATAACATCAAGGATTCTAGCGAAATACGACTTCTCGTTTCTGCAATAAATGCTTTCGTTGGAAATAAAAAACAATTGGCGAAATAATGAGCCTGTTTTTCCAGTTTATCGAACCAATTCTTTTTATCTTCCTCCGTTAGATATTTGTGCATTACGATATGTCCTAACTCATGTGCTAAATCAAACCTACTTCTAAAGTAGTTATGTTTATCGGCAGCAATAAAGATATAAGGCTTATCATTTATCCAAGCGGATGTACCATCCATCTCTTCATAACCAATCTCAAATCTAGCAACTACAATACCAGCACGTTCAACTCGTTTCATTAAATTTGGAATAGGAGAGGACCCTAAGCCCCAATGAACACGTAATTTCTCTGCTAATAACTGAATTTTTCCTTCATCTAATGATAGTGATTCTTCTCTGGATAGAGGTTCAATCAAATCAATTTTAGGGAAAGAAATCCACTCATCTGCAATTGCATGTACTTCAGCTAAATTCATTAGCATTGCATTTGATCTGAAACACGGGGCTTTAAGCACACGTTTTTTTGCACGATTTAAAAATAGAGGATTACCGTAGTTAGGAACTTTACGAATAAACCAATGCAAAGGAATACCCAAAGCCTCAGCTAGGTTACTTAGTACCTCTGGTTGAGGGCTATGAGTACCATCTTCCCACTTTGTAACAGTAGATGGTGCTACATCAATCATTGTTGCCAAAGCAGTTTTACTTAAGTCATCGTACATTTGACGGGCAAGTTTCAACCTTTCTGGTTCGAACTTATCTATACCCAACATCGTCTGTACCTCCAATATTTACTCACCTGAAGCGCGAGAATCATCATCAGCTTGTTCAAGGCGCTTCTTGATCGCGAGTATAGGTTCTTCTGCAACATCCGTCATCGGTTCTAGGGCAGATTTTTTAAGTTCAGCTAGACTAAAATGTAGAATAGGTCTGTTTTCAATTGGATGTGGAATTATGAAATCGAGATCAAGTAATTCAAAATCAGAATTCCAATAACTTGTTACGCAAACAAATAGTAAGTCATCAAGCTCTACTTCTTCATTGAGTATCGCTTTAATCAACAGATCACTTTGATGGTCTTTAATTAGACCAATATTTGATCTGGATTGTTCAATATAAAAATTAGCATTCTTAGTATTCTTTGAGTCTCTTCTCATTATAACAACATGACAAGAGTTAGTGGTCATTTGTACAAATTGATGCCCTTTGGGTTTTGTATCTTGAAGTGTGGCTTTGTGGCCAGACTCTATCGCTGTGGAGTTAAGAGCATCCATTATCAAGCCCGGTTCATATTTTGGACTTTCTTGTTTCGCAAGCTCTGGAGAGTCAAAGATTTCCTGAATAAAGAAATCTTTTTCTAATAATTTGTTTTTTATAGAGAATTCTAGGTTATCTAAAAAAGTATTGCCGAACTCATGTGCGATTCGGCTTTGAATGTGTGGGCGAAGTTCGTTAATATCCATAAGTGTAAGGCTCAGATTGCTTTGTCAAAATGTACCATATTTTTTTCGTATTATGTATATAATTTGGGTTTTTATTAAAAATGTCTTGTTAACTTAAAAAAAGATCAGCCTCTTAGCTGATCTGAAAAGGGCCTTTCAAACTGGACTAAAAACCATTGGATACCAACGCATAGAGGCGTATTTCTTAAATTCTTTTGCAATAGGAAAGTCCAGAAATACGCCATCGCCCGTGTAGAGTAATGGTTCACAAGGTGCAAATTTAAGTTTATTTTCTTTAATCAATGTGTTGATTGCTTCAATAAATTCCATTGTCAAATTAGGCCAGAATAATAAATTAAAACTTTCCTGCCCAAAAAGTTCATTCCCCTTTATTTCAGGAAATTCATTCTGTAATTCCACAAATGAGACATGACCATTCATTTTTTTAATGAATGTTAAAATTTTTTCTTTCATATTTGATAATTTAAGTAGTTTTGGCATTTGAGTCTAAAAAGTTATTTGGCTATGTGCAATATTGATTAAGGGCTCTTCGGAGAGAATCATTGGTTAAACATATTGAGTCGTGGGATTGGATGCTTCTTAGATGACTTTTATTTCTGAAACATGTGGACAAGTCTGGAGTTGTCCACAAAGTCGATAAAACAATTTATAAATCTGCTACAATTGTGCCAATTTAAATTTTCTCTCGCGCCATTTACTGTCACCTTTTGAAGTGTGTACAAATTGGTGTACAAATTGTAGATACTATTCATGTTTAAAGACGAATTAGCTAAGCAAGTAAAGGTTCGTAGGACTTTTGCCATCATTTCCCACCCCGATGCCGGTAAAACCACCATGACAGAGAAATTACTGTTATGGGGTAAAGCAATTCAGGTTGCAGGGATGGTAAAAAGCCGTAAATCTGACCGCGCAGCTACATCTGACTGGATGGAAATGGAAAAAGAGCGTGGAATTTCTATTACCACGTCTGTTATGCAGTTCCCATATAAAGGTCATACCATTAACTTACTCGATACACCGGGACATGAAGATTTCTCGGAAGATACGTATCGTACCTTAACCGCAGTTGACTCAGCGTTAATGGTAATTGATGGTGCAAAAGGTGTCGAAGAACGTACCATCAAATTGATGGAAGTGTGTCGTATGCGTGATACGCCTATCATTTCATTCGTAAACAAGATGGACCGTGAGATTCGTGAACCACTTGAGTTACTTGATGAAATTGAAAATGTCCTCAATATCCGCTGTGTACCTATTACATGGCCATTAGGAATGGGCCGTGATTTTGCTGGTGTATACAACATTATTGAAAATAAATTGTATGTCTATAAAGCAGGTTTTGGTTCAACCATTACAGATATTGAAGTACGTGATGGCTATGATCATGCTGATATTCGTGAAAAAGTAGGTGATTTGGCTTGGGCATCTTTTGAAGAGTCGCTTGAGCTCGTACAAATGGCGAATGAGCCATTAGACCGCGAACTTTTCTTACAAGGTAAACAAACTCCGGTTCTATTTGGTACGGCATTAGGTAACTTTGGTGTTGACCATGTACTAGATGCTTTCATGGGCTGGGCACCTGAACCTAAAGCGCACCCTACACAAGAGCGTGTGGTTGACGCGAAAGAAGAAGGTTTTTCTGGTTTTGTATTTAAAATTCAAGCCAACATGGATCCGAAACACCGTGACCGTATTGCCTTCATGCGTATTTGCTCTGGTAAATATGAAAAAGGTTTAAAGATGAACCACGTGCGTCTTGGTAAAGATGTCCGCATTAGTGATGCTTTGACATTCCTTGCTGGTGAGCGTGAACATTTAGAAGAAGCGTGGCCGGGTGATATTATTGGTTTACATAACCATGGCACGATTCAAATTGGTGATACTTTCACAAGTGGTGAAAATCTGCACTTCACAGGTATTCCTCACTTTGCGCCAGAGATGTTCCGTCGTGTGCGTTTAAGAGATCCATTAAAGTCAAAACAATTGCAAAAAGGTTTGAAAGAGTTGTCTGAAGAAGGGGCGACTCAGGTATTTATGCCGCAAATCAGCAATGACTTGATTGTTGGGGCGGTAGGTGTGCTCCAGTTTGACGTGGTTGCGTATCGTTTGAAAGAAGAATATAAGGTTGACTGTGTTTATGAGCCTGTAAGCGTTAACACCGTTCGCTGGATTCATTGTGATGACGAAAAAATTCTGAATGAATTTAAGAAGAAAGCACATGACCAACTTTCTATCGATGGTGGTGGACATTTAACTTATCTTGCGCCAAGCCGAGTGAACTTGCAGATTATGCAAGAGCGTTGGCCTGATATTCAGTTCCGTAACACACGTGAACACTGATCATTTTAATGTGACAAACAGCTTCGAATAGAAGCTGTTTTGTTTTGAAAAATAAAAAAGGATGATGAAATGAACTTGAGTAAAAAGACAATTATTGCGCTGGTGGTTGCAGTCATAATATTAATTTCTGCTATTTCTATTTTTGTCTGGAAAAGTTCTCAGTCTTCATCCTCTTCTCAAACGAAACTAGCGGGTACCCAAACTCAAAATATTGAAAAAGCTGAAGTACTGCCATTTCTCAACTTACAACAAGTAAAAGCCGATTATGCTTTGCCATTTTGTGAGAAGAAAAATTGTATTGATGTTGATATTCAAACGATAAAGACTCAAGACGCATGGATAAATGACTGGATCGCGAAAAGTCAGACAAAAGTGATTCAAGATCAAATTGATTTGAAAAAAGACTTAAGCTTGCAGCAGGCGATTAATGCCTATGTAAAAAAGTCTGATGAATGGCAAGATAAATATTCAGAGAATCGAGCTTATGAATTGCATCTTCATACACGTATTGCTTCGCAGCGTAATCAATATGTTTTATTGCAATTGGGGCTTGATACCAAGCAAGAAGAGCTCACGATTAAAGATCGTTATTACTTTTTCGTGGCCGACCGAAAATTGCATAAAAGTTTAAGTTTGTTAGATGTTTTAAAAAAAGATCAGCAAACAGCTATGCATCAAATGGTGCAGGTAGCCTATCAAGACTGGTTAAAAAAGCAGACTGTTGAAATAAAAAAAGAAGCACCAAAAACTTTATATTGGGGGCAAGCTGATTGGTTCTTTGATGGTGAAGGCATTGGACTGCATTATCAGGCAAACCAAATTACTAAAGAGGCACCACAGCTCGATATTTATTTATCTACAGAACAAACAAAAAAAATATTACAACCCGAGGTTTATGAACAAATGTTTTAAGATGGTAGCAGAATTTGCAACCTCTATTTATATGCGCTAATTTCTTAGAAAAGGCACTGCGTAATCTCCTTAGAATAAAAGGCAAAATATGATGTTATCTTCTAAAGCTTCACTGCGATTAACTTTGCTTGCTTCGGCTATATTTTTGGTGGCATGCCAACCTAAAGCCGATCCTAAGGATTCTCAAGAGCAACAGAAACCAGCAGTTGAGGAACAAAAGCCAGTAGAGCTGACTTTGAAGGGCGAAACAGTTCCGAGTAAGGTTGCTTTACCTGATTGTGATGGTAAAACTTGCCCCGAATTTACAGTTGAGCGTTTACAGAGTAATTTCCCATTTATTGATAAAATTGTAGATCAGCAAATCTTAAAGGCTCTAGATCAAATTTTAGAGATTGCTGAACCCGATGCTAAAGTGAAGCAGCCAGATCAAAAAACAGAAGCTTCAGCGGTTGCGAGTGCAGAGCAAAAAAATAGCTTTGATGCACAGGTTCAACGTTATGCAAATTCATTTATTGGTCTGGATAATGAATTAAAAGCTTTAAGTAGTAATCATCAAATTAATCTTTTGGTTAAGCCGAAAATTTTGCAGGCTCAAGGTAAAGTTGTAACCGTTGTACTTAATAGCAGTAGCTATTTAGGCGGTGCTCATGGTTCTGCTGCACAGCATTATTATAATTTTGATTTAAAAGAACAAAAGCAGATCAAGCTTGAAGATTTATTACGTCCACAGCAAAAAGCGGCGTTAGAGAAGTTGGCGCATGAAGCCTTTAAGACTTGGGTAACAGACTCTAAATTGGCTGATAATGTTGCTGACTATGAACAAGCTTGGCCATTTAAATTATCTGATAATTTCTTATTGGGTGAGCAAGGTTTAATCCTTCAATATGGTGAATATGAAATTGGACCTTATGTGGTTGGGCTACCTCGATTAGTTATTCCATATGATCAATTACAGGAAGTTTTGAAAAAAGAATATTTGCCGCAGCCTAAAGTGCAACCTGCTTCAGCACCTGTTGCAAAAAGTGGAAGCTAATGCGTCTGTTTGATACACATACGCATTTTGATGTTGCCGATTTTGATGAAGATCGGCAACAGTTAGCACTTCATGCCAAAAAAGCTGGCGTTGATGCACTGGTTTTAATTGGGTTTGTGCAGTCACATTTTGATGAATTGCTAAAAACGCATCATCAATTAAAGAGCTGGGAAAATGTACCGACTTCTTATTTAGCACCCGGCTTACACCCATTTTATATTGAGCAACATCAGCCAGACCATCTTTCTCACCTTGAACAAATTTTGCAACAACAAGACTGTGTGGCTGTGGGTGAAATCGGTTTAGATACTTTTTTAAAAGAGCATAAGCATCCAGATGTATATGCGAAGCAAAAAGAATATTTCGCCCAACAGCTTGAACTGGCAACTCAATATCAGAAACCAGTATTACTTCATATTCGAAAGGCACATGGCGATGTGCTTGCTATATTAAAAGCTCAAAAATTTAAACTGGGTGGAATTGCCCATGCTTTTAGTGGTGGAATAGAAGAAGCAAAGGGTCTTATTAAGCTTGGGTTCAAAATTGGTGTGACAGGGCAAATTACCAACCCGAATGCGAAAAAGCTTCATACAGTTGTACAAGCTATAGGTGCAGAGCACTTGGTGATTGAAACTGATTGTCCTGATATGACACCCCTTTGTTGTCAAACCTCAACAGAACAACGTACCCGTAATACTCCAGTTAATTTGCCTTATGTTTTGCAAAGTTTGGCAGAAAACTTAAACATATCAGAGCCAGATTTGGCAGAACAGCTTTGGGAAAGCTCGCTCTTGGCGTTGAAATTATCGTAATAAAAATCAAAGATTAGAAATATTAACTAAAACAAAACACAGCGATTAAAAAAGAAGCTTAAAGTAAGAAAACAACATGTAAAAACGTGAAAAATAACATTGCCAGATATGGGAGGATAACCCGATGGCTAAGTATAGCAATATAAATAGTTTTAATGCTTTACAGACGCTAACAGTAGGTTCCAGCAATTATCAGATTTTTAGCTTAGCCCAAGCAGAGAAAACGCTAGGGGACATTGCCAAACTACCGAAATCTTTAAAAGTATTATTGGAAAACTTATTACGGTTTGAAGATCAACATAGTGTTAAAACAGAACACATCCATGCTTTAGCAGAATGGTTAAAAAATCGAAGCTCAGATCAGGAAATTCAATATCGGCCTGCGCGAGTTTTAATGCAAGATTTTACGGGTGTTCCTGCGGTTGTTGATTTAGCGGCTATGCGTGCGGCTATGGCTCAAGCGGGGGGAGACCCTGAAAAAATTAATCCGTTATCTCCTGTTGATTTAGTCATTGACCATTCGGTTATGGTTGATCATTTTGCCGATGACCATGCCTTTGCCGATAACGTACAGATTGAAATGCAACGAAATGGTGAGCGATATCAGTTCTTACGTTGGGGACAGTCCGCATTTAATAACTTTAGTGTCGTGCCGCCAGGTACGGGTATTTGCCATCAGGTCAATTTAGAGTATTTGGCTCAGGCAGTATGGTTAGGGGAAGATGACGGTAAAACCTTTGCATTTCCTGACACTTTGGTAGGGACAGATTCGCATACCACCATGATTAATGGTCTTGGGGTTTTAGGTTGGGGTGTAGGGGGTATTGAGGCTGAGGCAGCTATGTTGGGCCAACCTATCTCGATGCTTATTCCTGAAGTCATCGGTTTTAAACTCACAGGAAAATTACCAGAAGGTATTACGGCAACTGACTTGGTGCTTACTATTACTCAAATGCTTCGCCAAAAAGGTGTGGTGGGTAAATTTGTAGAGTTTTACGGGGATGGTCTGGCAGATTTGCCGCTGGCTGACCGCGCAACTATTGCCAATATGGCACCGGAATATGGTGCGACTTGTGGTTTCTTCCCGATTGATGAAGTGACATTGGGTTATTTAAGACTAACTGGCCGTCAAAGTGACCGTATTGAATTGGTTGAGGCTTATAGCAAAGCACAAGGTCTATGGCGAAATGCGGGTGATGAACCTGTTTTTACAGATACTTTAAGTTTAGACATGACCACGGTGCAAGCAAGTTTGGCTGGACCAAAACGCCCGCAAGATCGTGTGCTTTTATCAGAAGTGCCTAAAACGTTTAATGCACTCATGGAGCTAACTTTAAAACCAGCAAAAGAAGCCAAAGAGCGTTTAGAAAATGAAGGCGGGGGCGGTACCGCGGTAGAAGCGAAAAAAGCAAATATTCAACATGAAAGTCCATCTTGCGTAATTGAAGGGGAAACCTATCCACTCAATCATGGGGATGTTGTTATTTCAGCAATTACCTCTTGTACTAATACCTCTAACCCTAGCGTGATGTTGGCAGCAGGTTTGCTGGCTAAAAAAGCCATTGAAAAAGGCTTACAACGAAAACCATGGGTGAAAAGCTCTCTCGCACCTGGTTCTAAGGTCGTTACCGACTATTTACTGGCTGCTGGGCTTACGCCTTATTTAGATGAGTTGGGTTATAACTTGGTGGGATATGGTTGTACCACTTGTATTGGTAACTCAGGTCCACTACCGGAACCAGTGGAAGAAGCAATTCAATGCCATGATTTGAATGTTGCATCTGTACTCTCTGGTAACCGTAACTTTGAAGGACGCGTACATCCGTTAGTTAAAACAAACTGGCTTGCTTCACCACCTCTTGTGGTGGCTTATGGCTTGGTTGGTAATATTCGCACCGATTTGACCACACAGCCTCTTGGGCTAGGCAAAGATGGACAACCTGTCTATTTAAAAGATATCTGGCCAAGTCAGGCAGAAATTGATGAAGCCTTGCAGAAAGTAAATACAGAGATGTTCCACAAAGAATATGCAGCGGTCTTTGATGGTGATGCAACATGGCAAGCGATTCAAATTCCACAAAGCAAAACTTATGAGTGGGCTGATGACTCAACTTATATTCGTCATCCTCCCTTCTTTGAAGGTATTGGTGAACCCCCAAAACCAATTAAAAATATTGAACAGGCAAATATTTTGGCAGTGTTGGGAGATTCAGTAACGACAGACCATATTTCCCCAGCCGGTAATATCAAAAAAGACAGCCCAGCAGGTCGATATTTACAAGAGCAGGGCGTTGAACCAAAAGACTTTAACTCTTATGGTTCTCGACGTGGTAATCATGAAGTCATGATGCGCGGGACTTTTGCCAATATTCGTATTAAAAACGAAATGCTGGGCGGTGAAGAGGGTGGTAATACTATCTATATTCCAAGTGGTGAAAAGCTTGCCATTTATGATGCAGCGATGCTTTACCAACAAGAACATACACCACTTGTGATTATTGCCGGTAAAGAATATGGAACAGGATCTTCACGAGACTGGGCTGCTAAGGGAACAAATTTATTAGGCGTGAAAGCAGTGATTGCGGAGAGCTTTGAACGTATTCACCGTTCAAACTTGGTGGGTATGGGAGTGTTGCCCTTACAGTTCGTCGATGGTCAAACTAGACAATCTCTGAACTTGACTGGTCATGAGGTGATATCAATCCGTGGTTTATCGGATGGAATTGAACCTCATCAAATTCTTGAAGTTGATGTAAAAGGGCCGGATGGAGTCGCTAGCCATTTTAATGTGTTATGTCGAATTGATACATTAAATGAGGTTGAGTACTTTAAGGCTGGTGGTATTTTGCATTATGTACTTCGGAATTTGATTGCTTCATAAATCAATAAACTTAGCAGAGCCTTATAATGAATGTGTATGAGCTAATGTTAGATTTATAGGCGTATCTTTACTTTTTAAGAGGATAAAAAGTAACAAAAATCCTTTGTCGGGCTGACGGTATGTCCTTATACTGCAGCCCAACTGGGCAGCATCCATGCCGCCTGTCGCGCTAGTAAATGATGACTTAAATCTTAAATAATATAATTTGACTTATAATGACAAGACTTACCGTGAATTCAAATATCACGATCTCAAGTTTTCTTTGATATGAAATACACTTTCTTCTGAAAAGCAGTAAAATAGCCACCGTGTTTTATATCCCCCCAAGAGTAACAATGACCGATCTCCAACAAGATGAATATGAACGTCGTTTTGCAGGTGTAGCCAAAGTTTATGGTGATTCATCGTTCCAGCACTATGAAAAAAGTCATGTGATGGTGATTGGTATTGGTGGTGTGGGCAGTTGGGCGGTTGAAGCTTTAGCGCGTACAGGTATTGGCGAGATCACGTTGGTCGATATGGACGTGGTAGCAGCATCAAATGTAAATCGTCAGTTGCCCGCAATGACATCAACGCTGGGCTGTGAAAAAGTTGAGATTATGGCGGAGCGTTGTCGCCAGATTAACCCGCGCATTAAAGTAAATATTATTGATGACTTCTTAACACCTGAGAATGTTGTAGAGCTTTTAAATCCCGTACCGGACATTGTTCTAGACTGTATTGATGACGTTAAAGCGAAATTGGCTTTAATGCTGCATTGCCGTTTTAACAAAATTCCTTTGATTGTGTCTGGTGGGGCGGGTGGCAAGCTTGATCCTCTTAAAATTCGCGTGGCTGATTTATCAAAAACAGAACAAGACCCAATGTTGGCAAAGCTACGTAGCCAGCTTCGCGCTCGAGGCATCTGTAAAAAGCCAAAAGAGAAATTTGGAATTACTTGTGTTTACTCAATCGACAATCCATTTTCTAGTGCAGATGTGTGCCCATCAGCTGGGTTGCGCTGTGGTGGCTATGGTTCCGCAGTAGTGGTGACTTCAAGTTTTGCCATGATTGCTGTAGCTGAGGTTTTAAAGAAACTCGATTTAAAGAAAGCTTAATTTAAATATAAAAAGGGCATGCTTTTATGTTTGGACATGTCTTTTTCTTTTTTAATCATATAACTCTATTGTGTCGTGTTTAGGCTGTGTTGGAAGCTGCTGATCATAAAATTTAAAGCACCATAAAATTAAAATAATGACAGTGAATATGGCGAAACTTTTTAAATACTTCATGAATAATTCAACAAGTGAAGGGCTTTGATAAAAGTCTAGCGAAGTAAATCTATCTAATCTAATATAGAAAATAGACTTAATGATCTAATTTTGAGATGGGAATGCTCACTTTAAAACAATTTCAATATTTCATAAAAATTGTTGAAGAAGGCAGTTTTACCGCTGCTTCAGAAAAACTCTTTATTGCTCAGTCAGCTTTAAGTCGACAAATTAAGCTATTAGAAGAAGAGATTGAGTTTCAGTTGTTTGATCGTACTGACAAGAAAGTAAAGCTTACAGCAGCTGGTGAAGTCTTTTATAAAAAAATAAAAGATAACCTACTCTACTTAAATGAAATTATTGATCTTTCTAAAGGTGTTTCGGAAGGGAGAAACCGCCAGATTAAGATTGCTCACTCGAGCAGTATTGTTATGGATGATAAAAAGGTTCAGATATTAAAAGAAGTGAGCTTAACCCAAGAGATCAATTTTGAGATAAACACCTTGTCATCAGAGCATCAAATTTTAGCTTTAATGAATGGTGAAATTGATATTGGTTTGATCAGGCCACCAGTTCGGCACACATTAGATGAGATTAATGTACTTAAGTTATATGAAGAACCCTTAATGGTGGCTGTGCATATTGATCATGCTAAGTTTGCAAATAAACAAGAGATTCAAGTTAAAGACTTAAAAGATGAATATTTCGTTTCTACACCACATTCTAAAAGAGGTGGTTTAAGCTATTTTGTTTCAAATCTATGTTTAGCTGCTGGGTTTACACCTCTGAAGGCTGCGATTCAGTCACGCAAAATTTCACAATTACAGCTTGTGGCTGCAAATTTAGGGGTAAGTATTGTTCCTGAAGAGTTTGAGCAGATTTTACCTGCCAATGTAAAATTGTTATCGTTGGCAGATCATCTATTATTTTCAGAGGTGGTTTTAGTCTATAGAAAAGAGAACGATGAAATTATTCAGCATTGTGTCGAACTCATTCATCAAACGTTTCAATCTTGGAAAATTGACTAGGCAGCTAACCTATAATAAGTGTAAGTAACGCTGTCATCTTTATAGACATCATAACTATTTTGTTTGAAGTCAGAGACCCATTCACTACCTGTATATCCAGCAATATGTCCATATACGTGGTTACGAGTTCTGTGGATGATATAGATGTCACCTTCTTGTGGTTCATCAAAGGCTGGATTAATTTCTTTATAGCCAATCTTTTTGAGAGTGTCACCCCAGTCAGAAGCTGCGATTGGGTGATTCCGAATATCTGCACCAGCAGATTCGAGAGCAAGGCGGATACTACGTGCACAACGGGATTTGCTGCGTCTTGAAGTAATACTTTCTAATTTAGCTACGAATCTATCAACATCTATTGCTGGAGTATCGGAAGTTTCAGTTTGATGATTACTAGGTTTCATGGTGAAAGGGTAAGGGAGACTTGGAGTGCTGTGGGATACAACAATGGCTGCCTGCTTTGAGTCCTGATACATATAATTATCAGCTACTTGTCCGTCATAAATAATCATCGTGAAATCTCTACCGTACTATCTATATCCATATTTAAAAAATCACCACCTACCTGTGGCGTTCAGAGATACTAATAGGCGTACCTTAAAAGTTTTGTTTGTGTTATGTAATAACGTATCTTTTTCCCAAATATTATTGCTTAGAGGTAAAAAGATATTCATTAAAATGAAACATAAAAACAATTTAACTTAAGTTGTTGATATTATTATTTAAAAATAATTAATCAGAGCTTAAATTTGAATAATTTAATTCAGTCATTGCGAATATACTCAAAATCTAAGTCCCTGATTTAAAATGCCACATTTTCTTACAATTTAAGAAGCCATCACATGCTTAAGCCTGATGTTCTTTTAAATATTCCTCAGTACGAATTAAAGCTGATTGCATGTTGCAAATAGCCTGTTCTACATCAGCTAAAGTTTTTGCATTTCCGCCACTTAGCGCCTGACGCCATTTACGCGCACCTGGTAAATTTTGGAATAAGCCTAAAATATGACGTGTAATGATGGAGAGTGGAGCACCTTCAGCCATACGCTGTTCAATATAAGGTAGCATTTGTTCCATAATTTCGAATCTATCTGGAGCCTCCAAATTCCAAAGCTGACCCATTTCCGCGAGTAAGTACGGATTATGATAGGCTTCACGGCCAATCATGACGCCATCCACATGCTGTAAATGTGTTTGAGTTTCAGCAAACGTTTTAATCCCGCCGTTAATTTCAATAGTGAGGTGTGGGCGCTCTTGCTTTAAACGGTAAACATCTTCGTAGCGTAAAGGTGGAACTTCACGGTTTTCTTTTGGTGACAGGCCTTTCAAAATAGCAATGCGAGCATGCACTACAAAATGAGTGCAACCTGTTGCAGCAACTGTATCTACAAAATGAAGCATCTCTTCATAAGAGTGCATGTCATCAATCCCGATACGGTGTTTTACCGTTACCGGAATGTTTACAGCTTTTTGCATAGTGTGAATGCATTCAGCAACCAAATCTGGTTCTGCCATTAAGCAAGCACCAATTTTATTGTTCTGTACACGGTCGCTAGGGCAGCCTACATTGAGGTTGACTTCATCGTAACCCCAGTCTTCGGCCATTTTTGTGCAGGTCGCAAGCTCTTGCGGATTTGAACCGCCCAACTGTAATACGATAGGGTGTTCTTGAGCGCTATAGTCTAAATGGCGTTTTGCATCACCAAAAAGAATTGCGCCTGTAGTGACCATTTCTGTATATAGCACAACGTTTGGGTTAAACAAGCGCGCAAAGAATCGATAATCCTTTGTTGTCCAATCCATCATTGGAGCGACACTGATTCTTGGAGATTTAATAGTTTCAATGGTTTTGTTAAGAGTCATTAAAAATCATACCTTTAATCAGTGTTTTGTAACTTGTTTGAATCTGTGGGAACTCATGTTTAGCTGCGTTAATCTGTTTGCGTTTACACCATAATGGAAAAAATAGTTTATGGGTCAATTACTGCCAGAAAAAGTGCAGATGGAAGTGTTAGTTACCGAGCTACTATCCGGATCAACAAAAAAGGTTATCCAGCTTACTCTGAAAGCAAAACATTTTATTCAAAAAAGTGGCAGAAAACTGGCTTAAAAAAGAGAAGTTGAGATCCAAGAAAATCCAGAAATTTTACTTGGCAAAGAACAGCTGATTGATCTAGCTTTGTCAGATGCCATAGATAAATACTTGGATGAAGTTGGGAGCGAATACGGAACAACGAAACGCTATGCTCTACTCTTAATTAAGAAGTTGCCAATCGCGCGCAATATTATCACAAAAATACATTCAACACATTTAGCTGAGCATGTGGCTCTAAGACGGAGAGGTGTGCCGAATCTTGGCTTAGAACCAATTGCAAGTACACAGCAGTATGAGCTTTTACATATTAGAGGTGTTCTATCTCATGCATCTGTTATGTGGGGCATGGAAGAAGCAGAGTTAACACGTTTATGGCGGCAAGATTATGATTCTTACAACTCTTCATGGAAAGTCTATGATTTGAAAAATCTGAGTAGTTCTAAAGGTAATCACAAGTCTTTTTATGTTTTGGAGCCACGTAAAAACAATAATTGAGCATATTTATTAGATAATGAAGTGCGAAGTTGTATGCTGCGATTAGGGTATGATAAATAGCTCTTATTGCCTCTGAACCTAAAAAGCATAGGAAAAGAGTTTCGTGAAGCATGTAAAATACTGGGAATTGAAGATTTACATTTTCATGATTTAAGACATGAAGGCTGTAGGAGACTTGTAGAACAAAGTTTTACGATACCTGAAATTCAGAAAGTAAGTTTGCATGATTCATGGGGGAGTTTGGAGCGATATGTATCTGTTAAGCGAAGAAAGGAGACGCTTAGCCTTGATAATTTGCTAGAGTTCCTTTCATAAAGGCTTCAACTCTTATCGCTTGATAATGTTGTTTAAGGATAAATGCTAAGTCAATAATATCAACTAAATATGGTAATTTTTGGCTTTCATCAAGTTTATAACATACAAAGGGGAACTCCATTTTTCTAGCCTTTTCAAGCAATTTAGCTTTACTTAGGTGAGGATAGTAAATTTCACCCACTTTCTTTAATGTTGGTATTGATGTTCTAAACTGCATGAAAACATAGTCTGATATCTTAAGAACTGGATTCATGTTTTTTCCTTTTATTTTAAAGTCTTAAATTAAATTCGTGGTCCTGAAAATGACTATAAGACATGTGGCAATATTAAATTCTAGCTCAACATAAGCAATGTGGTAAAAAGAGCGATTTTTAAATAGACATGCCTAGATTGAATCAAATTCAGCAAGGGTTGCAGGAGAGTGTTAGGGCTTTGAATTGAATAAAGGGCGTCGATTGATGCCCTTTATTACTGATTTAATTTTTAATAGTAAATTAGCTGGGAGAATAATAGCTCTATTTCTTAGAGTTTCAAGTATTTGGATTTTTGAGTCCTCTCCTTGAGAAAATCGAAAAATAGTTTTTACCCAATTTCAGTAGGCAAGTTAATAGCAAAAATTTTTTAGAATTAAGTCAGGTAATGTACACGCTCGAATTGCTATATTCAGTAAGTTTACTAAATTAGACTGACCCTATACCCGAGTTATATCTTAAATTTGGCTAGTATAGGAGAAATTCAATTTCTTCATGTTTGTGCAATAAAATTTGGTATTAAAATAGTTAAAGTGAGAATGTATTGAGCATGAATTTTTCTTGGCTTGAGGCCTGAGGTTTAGATAAACCAAAAGTTTTATAGCGTAATAAAATCATCTCTGCCCAATTGCGATGTGTCGCTGGTTCTAACATGGAACCGTGGCTTTTAAATACACTTTTCGCATCTTGCGATAAAATTTGCTGTGCTTCATGAAATTCTTCGCTATTGATTTGCAAGGCGCGATGAATATATTCAATTTGTGAGGGATGAATGGCCGTTTTGGTATAAATGCCGTTATTCATATCTTGGCATAATTCATCCATCAGCAATTGCGTGCGGTCAATATGTTCACATACGGGTGAACTGAGTTGAAAGCCCGCTGGAATAAATAAGCCTGCCAATTGTGCAATTAACATGCCCACTGGAGTTTGGTAAATCGTACTGTTTTTAGGGCGACGTAAATGTAAACAGGACAACAGGTCATTACCGCCAATTCTTAGACATAGGGTTTTATGAAAGTCATATTTGAGTGCTTGATTAAGCTCCATATTATGGCCCATATCAAAAATTTCTTTGGTTTCAAGCGTCGGCATCAGGTTGATATTGGGTGGCAAAATGTCCATCCACTGCTTTAAATCGTGCAGCGTAAACTTGGGTAAAATCATGCCACTATAGGTGTGATTTAAGTCCCAATCGACAATATGTTTCGCCATTTCAATATTTCTAGGGCGAATAAATATCGCAGGCGCCTTTAAGTTTGGCTGCTCTAAACGTTTTTGTAATAAATGCTTTAAATTGACCATGGCTGTTTGCACGTCTTTTTCCAACACGGCATCTTCTAAACAGACCGCAATCGATTTTAGTATTGGAAATTTAATGCCTTCAGTCACTTCCCATAATTGCTCATGGGTTGCAGGAATGTACATAGTTGCACCCAGCTCAATCGCATGTTGCAGTTGTTTCATTTATTTTTCTCGACTTTTTTTATCAGAGTCACTGCATGATATGGGCCTAACTTGGCACCTAAAATATCTACGGCAATATTCCGTTCTTTGGCAAAATGCAGCAGTAATTGTATATGTGGATTGGATGGATCACGGATTAATATTTTTTCAGGAACGCGTCTTAATACGGCACGCGTGGCTTCTGCAATACTAGGCTTAATATGATTAATATTTTTAACTGTATAGGTCTCAAAGATCCAGTCAATGGTATCTAAACAAATTTTTTGTTGTTTGAGTCGAATGTGATTATTCCAATTTGCCAAATCGCTATGCGGATGCTGTTGAATAAGATTTAATATTTTGTCGATAAACTCGACTGAAATATCATACTGAGCCAGATGTTGATAGATTAAACAGCTATGCCAATTCTTCGGATCGTAGCAATTTTTCTTTGCCAGATCGAAATCAATCGTATCTTTTAAAATAGTCCGTGAGGTTAAGCCTGAGATCACGGAACCTAGCATACCAAACGGAATCAGCCAATCTTCACAACTGGCACTTAACCACGAATAACCACCTAAATCGGCTAAGGTCACAAGGCGAGGAACCTCCCACCCTGCATCAAATAATGCGGGATAATCTGCCAAATTTTGGGTCAATTCTCGACAAATTGCACCCTTACCCGTCCAGCCATCGACAAAAACAATATTTTCCGCGCCGTGTTGTTCGATAATCGCCTGCAATGCTGCAAAATCAATACCGCGATCACGGATAATACTAATCCCGTAATGCTCACAATCCTGATGCTTGTGAATATAGTGTTTAAGGAGTACACCTAAAGGGACGCCAGCGCGAACCAAGCTGACTAAAATAATCGGTTGCTTGGGAAATCGAACCATCAGTGAGTTGCCAATCTTCTGCACATCACTTGCCAGACGTTCAGCACCTTGCTCAAAAGCGTATTCAAAATGTCGCATTTGCTCATCTGAAGGTGGATGTTCAACACTAATCATTTGTGAATAGTGTTTTTTCCCAGATTGAATCAGATACTCTTTTTCAGCTACGGGTGTGGGGTCTATTTCATCAATATTGAGCAAGAAGGTCACATCTTCAGGTCGATAAGAGCCATGGAACCCCAGTGTTTGAAGACTAGATGCTAACGCATGGTTTTTATACATGTCCTAAATATCCTTTTGCCTGATGATCTTGTGCTAGATTTTGTACTAAAAATTTATCTAACTGACTATTTTTAGGCATACCAAACCAATCACAGCAGCCTAAAAAGCCTGCATCAGACAAACTGTCGCCCCAACCTAAAATGGCACGTTCACGATTTGGGTCATATTTATTGATAAAAAACTCAACTGCTTTTTGTTTAGACACAAATTTGGGAAGAATGGCTAAATTATTGCCATTGATATGGACATAGCAGTGTTCAAGTACTTCAGCAGGTAAGTGTTCAATCATTTGGTGCAGAAATAAAGGCACAGGATCATTTTGCTTGGCAACAGTATAAATTTTCCCACCATTTTCTTGCATCGTCCAAGTGCGGATTGAACCAAATGGTTTGGCATAATCGAGCAATAGCGCTGGTAACTTAGTCAGTAACTCATCCAGTTCAGCTGCCGCCTTATGCTGGATTTCAAGCCATTCCTGATCAACCTGTTGATCTGCCGCTAAAATAGTTCCACCATGTGAACATACCGCACCATGCAGAAAAGGAAGATGTACCCGCTGCAAGCCTGCAACTGAGCGTGCAGTCACAGGAATAACATCAGCAGATGCCAACAACCAATTCACAAAAATTTGCTGTTTGGGAAGCATATAAGACAGAGGCTCACCAAATTGATCTAGCGTTGCAATTTTATGTAATGGTGTCGGAGGACTTTTACGATTTGTTTGAAACAGCGTGTCATCTAAGTCAACAAAAATTAACGGCTTAGGATTCATAACTAATAATTTCCAGATTTTTTATTTGTTCAAACAGGACAGGATCGACGCTATCTTGAGCTGTTTCAATGACCAATAAAACTCGATCAAACTGTTGATGTTTAACGTTATAGGCATAGTTATTAATATTTAGTCCATAATTATCTTTAAATGCACAAATACTTTCAACGGCATGACCTTGCTTGATGGGAGAGCGTGTGGTTGAGCTGTAATAAACTTCAGCCCCTTGCTGCTCTAATTGCTCGGCAATTAGAAATGGAATCCAACTAAATTCACCCGAACCTAAGACCAAGATTTTTTCATGGGGCAAAGGTGGTTGAATATTTTTCCAAGCGCTACAATTTAGAAAGGTCGGTTCGCGTCCCCAATCATGAGGGGCAATAATTTTTTGAGCTTGCTGCTGGGTTGAGCTGACATCGGGCATGTCAATGTCTATAGGTTGCTGGTTCTGCTGCCATTGCCAATGGCCATGTAATAATGACACCACTTCAACTGGAATCCCTAAGTCATCAGTGACTAAATGTTGTTCCGCCCAATTGACCAAGGTCACCAAAATAATCCGCTCAACCTGTTGTAAACCCGATTTTTTCAGGCTCAAGATTAAATTTCTAAAGGTCTTTCCTGTTGAAATTTCATCATCAATTAAAATAAGCGTTTTCGATGCAATCACATGCTGATGCTTAAGTGGATCATGACTGGATAAAATAAACTGATCTTGTGCATGACTATGTTCTTCTAAAAACAAGCCTAAGGTCGGTAAGGTTTCAACAGGATGTCGCGTGGTGGTTAAAAAGATGGCATTTTGTCCAAAATCTTGTTTCAGTTCACGATAAACACCTGCCCCTAAACCTACGGCGGTCTCTGCCATACCAATCACACTAATGGGATAGGGCAGATCTTTGGGAATGATCGCAGCAAGATCTTGATAACTTCTTTGCATCGCGGATGGTGCAACGGGGATATGTTTTCCAAGAATTTTGGAAACAAATAAGAATGCACGTTTAGGGTTAATTCTTTCTGCAAAACTGAGCAGATCATCCAATTTCCATTGTGGATGATGCTGATTCACAGTCACACTAATACGACCACGACTTAAATCAATATGTTTTATCAATGTGTATAATCCATTTTGAAACTTTGTGTAATGGGTAAAACTTGAACGACGGGAACGAAGTCAGTATGTTGCAGTGTCAATTGCAATTTTTCAGCCATCAGTTCTGCAATTAAATTAATTCCAGTATGTTGTGTATAGGCAAAACCACCTGCGGGACGCGGGTTAATTTCTAAAATATGCCATACCCCCAGATCGTCTTGTTTAAATTGAATATTGATCAATCCATCACATTGGAAATGTGGCACCAGAATTTTGCAGATTTCATGACAAGGGTGCTCGATATAGCATTGCTGATAAAATTTAAATTTGACTCGGGTCACTAAGGCTAAAATTCGCCCATGGCTACAGGCAATATCGACGGAACATTCTTGCCCCGTTAAAAACGGCATAATCAAATACTCAATAGGTTGATCTAATTGAGCATAGGCTTCTATAAATTGTTGCGTATTACACTGTGTATTGAGTTGAAATTGCTTAAAATATGTAACTTCATCTCGCAGTTGAACAAAACCAGAACCATATACGCCGTACACGGGTTTTGCACAAATATGTGAATATTTTTTTTGATAATCAGCAATTGCTTGCTTTAATCCAACAACATGATCCACTTTCGCAGCAGGAATATTAGGTAAGTTTAAAGCTTCACAAATTTCTCCAAATAGGAATTTATTGTTCATGTTTTCATGCTGCACTACACCAGTGGCACCTGTTACTAGTTGAATATCATGCCGAGCAAATTCTTCACGAAATTTTTCAATAAATTGACTATGTTTTCCACAAAACAGCAGTTGAATAGAATGCACTTTACATTGTTCTAAAAGCCAATTTGCACTGTATTCAACGGGAGGTTGTTGAAAAAAATAATCTGCGCAGAGCTTTAATTCTGGACGTTGTTTACTATGAGAACAAAAAATCGTCAGATGGGCAGATAAATTTGAGCGTTTTAATAATTGAATAATGTCGTTTTGACAGGAGTAGCTTTCAGCAATCCATATATTGTAGTGCGATTTCACAGTAGAGTTGTTCTCAATTTTCTTTAATAACAATTATAAATTTATGCTTCCATTCTACATGAAATATATAAAATTTTTCATGTAATAAATGAATAATTATCCTAGAAAGTCATTGGGTTGGTATACACATCAGTGATGTGGAGCGGGTTTTTATATTGTTGCACTTGCCGCTTGAATCTGCCTATGTTAAAACAATATAGGGCAAATAAAATAATTTTTAAGATATTTTTTTATATTCATATACTTAATTTATTAAATGAAATATTACAATATTGTAAGAGGGTCGTATGCAACTTATTGCGGGTGGAAACATTGCTTTAGCATCTGAAGTGGTCGAGATATTAATAAAAACTAGTATTCTTAATCAAGTAGAGGTTGATTGTACTGCATATCTTTTAGCACAAAGTACGCAAAAAGTGCGAGGTGATCAGGATATGATTTTCTATGGGCAAACTCAAACACGCAATCAAAGTGTGGTGCTGACTCAATCTAATTCTAATAATCCATATTTAACTAAATTTAAGATTAATACCGCATTACTTGATCCACAAATTCAAAAAGTTACTTTATGTGCAACAATTAATGAACCAAATAATTTTAGTCGGATATCTCCCATCCATATTGAACTTTTATCCGGTACTCAAACCATCGCTAATGCATTGATTCAGACCCAGTCTAAAACAGAAAAAGCATTAATTTTGGCAGAAGTGTATAAACATAATGATAAGTGGAAATTTAGATTTATTGATCAAGGCTTTAATGGGGGCTTGAAACCTTTGGCTGAAAATTTTGGTGTCGTGATTGAAGAAACTCAAAGTAACATTCCACCGACACCGACACCGACACCGACACCGACAAAGTCGAATCTTAATTTGTCAAAAATTAAGTTAGATAAAAATAATTCTAGAATTAATTTAACTAAAAAAGGCGCAGGCTTTGGCAAAATTTCGGTGAATTTAAACTGGAATAAATCCACAGCTAAATCAGAATCCTTTTTCCAAAAATTAACTCGCTCTAATTCAATCGACCTAGATTTAGGGGCGATGGTACAGTTTAAAGATGGCAGTATTGATTTAGTCCAACCCCTTGGAAACCGATTCGGTCATTTTGACCAACTGCCTTATATCAAATTAGATGCAGATGATCGTACAGGTGCATCTCTAAATGGTGAAAATTTACATATTAATGGTAATCAATGGGATCGTATTGAGCGCATTGTCATCTATACCTATATTTATGAAGGTGCAGCACAGTGGGCAGCAACAGATGGGATAGTGACCATTCGTCTTCCAGATCAACCTGAAATTGAGGTACGTTTAACTGAAGGTAATCAATTAAATACCTGTGCAATTGTAGAATTAAAAAATATAAATGGCGAAATTCAAGCCAATCGAGAAGTACGTTATTTTGAAGGTCAAAAAACCTTAGATCAGTTTTATGGTTTTGGTTTTCGTTGGACCAAAGGCTCAAAAGATTAACACTATCCATTTAATTTACATGTAATAAAGAAGAGGGAAAATTATGGCGATTTCATTAAATAAAGGTGGAAATCTATCTTTAAGCAAAACAGATCCATCACTTAACCAAGTTTTGATTGGCTTAGGTTGGGATGCTCGGGCCACTGATGGCGTAGATTTTGACTTGGATGCCTCGGCATTTTTATTGGCTGCAAATGACAAAGTTCGTGGTGAAACAGATTTTATTTTTTATAACCAAACGCGCTCTCCAGAAGGTTCTGTAGAACATACTGGTGATAACCGTACGGGCGCGGGTGATGGTGATGATGAGGCAGTTAAGATTGATTTAGCGAAAGTGCCTGCTGAAGTGCAAAAAATTGCCATTACCGTTACCATTCATGATGCAGAAAGCCGTGGTCAAAATTTTGGACAAGTGCAAAATGCATTTATTCGCGTCGTTAATGATCAAACGAATGTTGAAATTGTACGTTTTGACTTAAATGAAGATTATTCAACAGAAACAGCGATGATTTTTGGCGAGTTATATCGTCATAACGGTGAATGGAAGTTCAGAGCTGTAGGTCAAGGTTATAACGGTGGTTTAAGTGCTATGTGCCGTCAATATGGCATTAGTATTTAAACTCTATTCTTAGGTGAAAAATGAAACACTTCCGTTTTTCGATCATCTTTAGCATTATCTGCTTGGCCATTTCGGCATATTGGGGGTTAACCCATGGCCCCCAAGCCGGTTTAATGGCAATGTTTAAAGTATTGGCTATTACTGCAATTTTAGCGGTTATGGAGGTATCACTCTCCTTTGATAATGCAGTCGTCAATGCCTCTGTACTGAAACATTGGAACCAATTTTGGCGAACCCTGTTTTTAACCGTGGGTATTATCGTTGCTGTTTTTGGTATGCGACTCATTTTCCCGTTGCTTATTGTCGGTGTCACCGCCGATATGAGCATGATTGAAGTCGCTAAATTAGCATTAAATGACCCCACAACTTATTCAGAAAAACTGATGACCCATCATGCTGAAATCGCAGCATTTGGTGGCATGTTCTTATTATTGGTATTTCTGAATTTCTTGTTTGATGATGAAAAAGATGAACATTGGTTTCATTGGCTTGAATCAAGATTAGCAGATTTAGGTAATATTCAAGCGATTTCAGTTTTCATTTCATTGGTTGTGCTACTTATTTTAGCAAGCTACATCCCTGATGCATCACGTTTAGTTGTGATGATGGCTGGTGTTTGGGGTATTGTCGTCTATGTGGGAGTGAAAGTCATTGGCCATCTATTAGAAGGCAGTAGCAATGATGATGAATCTGAAAAATCAAATAGTGCCACTGCAACAGGTACGATTGTCAAAGGCGGTATTGGTGGTTTCTTATATTTAGAAGTATTAGATGCCTCTTTTAGTTTCGATGGTGTAATCGGTGCTTTTGCAATTACCAGTGATGTGGTAATTATAATGCTGGGTCTTGCCATCGGTGCGATGTTTGTCCGTTCAATGACCATTTACCTGGTTGAAAAAGGTACGCTTGATGCTTATGTATATTTAGAACATGGCGCGCATTATGCAATTGGTGCACTTGCGTTGATTATGTTGGCGAGCGGCACAGGATTACATATTCCAGAGGTTATTACCGGATTAGTGGGTGTTGCCTTCATTGTTTGGGCTGTCATCTCTTCAATTTCATATAGTAAAAAGCAACAATCTTCATAAACAAAAGTTAAGGAAACAAAAATGGCTATTAATTTATCAAAAGGCGGAAATATCAATCTTTCCAAAACTGCTCCGACGATGAATAAAGTCGACTTGGGTTTAGGTTGGAATCCACGTGCAACTGATGGTAAGGCATTCGATCTAGATGCTGTCGCATTCTTAACAGGTGAGGATGGTAAAGTTCGTTTAGATGGTGAATTTATTTTCTTCAATCAAAAAACTTCACCATGTGGATCGGTTAACCATAAAGGCGATAACCGTACTGGCGATGGCGAGGGTGATGACGAAACAATTTCTGTAGACCTATCTAAAGTTCCTCAAGAAGTTGCAAAAATTGTATTTGCTGTGACGATCCACGAAGGACAGCAAAATGGTCAAAACTTCGGTATGGTCGATAAAGCCTATATCCGTGTGATTAACCAAGATGCAAATGCAGAAGAGTTGGCACGTTTCGACTTGTCTGAAGACGGTAGCACTGAAGTTGCGATGATTTTTGGTGAGTTATATCGCCACAATGGCGAATGGAAATTCAAAGCCGTTGGTCAAGGCTTTAATGGTGGTCTGGGTGCGTTAGCTGCTAGTTATGGTGTTGCAGTTTAAGCGAATCAATTAAAGTACTAAAAGAGTCATCTTTTAGTACTTGAAAGTAATTGGTATAAATCTATTTTATATTGAATTATTTTCAAGTACTAAATTAGAGAATAAAAATGCAGTTAGTTTCTGGACAAAAAATAGCACTTAATCAAGTTATTCAAAATGATCAAAAATTTACTTTACGTGTGCAATTTAAAGCAGCATTTGATATCGATATATCCAGTTTTGGTGTAGGACAAAATGATCAGCTTTTCCATGATGATTATATGACTTTTTATAATCAACCGCAGACGCCTCACTGTGAAGTGCAATATCTTCAGCAAGAAAATTTGAATTTATTTACTTTTGATTTAAGTAAAATAAATGCGACACAAACGCCCCGATTTGTCATTTGTGCAACTGTGGCAAATGATCAAGCAACGATGCAAAATATTCAAAGTGGTCAAATTTCTCTTGTGAATCAGCAAGGCGAAGTATTGGCAAATTATCAATTAAATCCATCAAATTTTAGCCAAGAAAAAGCAGTCATGTTGACTGAAATTTACTTTAAAAATGATCTGTGGCGCATGGCTGCTATCGGACAAGGTTTTAATGGTGGATTAACCGCATTAGTGAAACATTTTGGCGGGGAGGTTGCTGAAAATTCTTCTCCTGCCCCTATAGCGTCTAAAATTGATTTAAAGAAAAAAGTTATTTTAGATAAGGTGGAAAAATTTGCACCCCATTTGCTTGATCTCACTAAAAAATCACTGGTTAGTTTAGAAAAAAATAAGTTACTTGAGGTAAAAGCAAGAGTGGCATTGATATTGGATTATTCAGGTTCAATGTCGCATCAATATAAATGTGGTGATGTACAGAAAGTTATGGATCGCATTATACCTTTGGCAATCAATTTTGATGACGATGGCAGCTTTGAGTGCTGGGCATTTGCAGAAAAAGCACTCCGTTTAAATGATGTAAGCCTGAATAATTTGAATAACTATATAGCTTCAGAACAAGGAGGTTATAAAAAATGGAATGCAGGAGCTGGCTATAATAATGAGCCTGCCGTTCTTGAAGAGGTCTTACATTATTTTACCAAAGAAAGCCCATCCAATTTACCGGTCTATATTGTTTTTATTTCTGATGGTGGTGTTTCTGAAGCTAGAAAAATTAAAAAGATTTTACAAGAGGCATCATTGCAACCCATATTTTGGCAATTTGTAGGGATTGGTGGCAAAAATTACGGTGTGTTAGAAAAATTAGATACCATGGAGGGGAGCGTGGTAGACAATTGTAATTTCTTTAAAATAGATAATATTGAAAGTATTTCTGAATCAATGTTGTATGACTTTTTACTTCAAGAATTTCCGATATGGTTAGCAGAAGCAAAAAATAAAAATATCGTGAGAGCATAGGTAAATATAATGGCAGAATTTAGTCTTGTTGGTAGTCCAGAACCCTTTTTACATGTCAGTATGCAGCAAGGTGAAGCAATCTATTGTGAATCTGATGCGATGGTCATGGTTGAACAAAATCTTGAGGTTGGCGGTAAATTACGTGGCGGAATTTTTCAAGCTTTTATGCGTAAATTTACCTCTGGAGAGTCTTTGTTTCAACAGCAAATTAAAGCCGTGAGAGGTGCAGGAGAGTGTCTATTATCACCGAATTTAGATGGTGATATGCAGATTCTTGATGTAGGTCAACGACAGTATATTTTATCTGATGGTTCTTTTGTTGCAGCAACCGAACACACCATGATCAAAGCAAAAGTGCAAAGTAATATAGGCGGTGCATTGTTTGGGGGCACAGGCGGTTTTGTGGTTATGGAAACCAGTGGGCAGGGTAAAGTGTGTATTTCTGGCAGTGGAACTTTACTCGAACTGGATATTACACCAGAGCAAGGTGAAGTCACCATCGATAATGGTCATGTTGCGGCTTGGGATGCATCATTAAATTATAATATTGGCATTCCGAGTTCTGGTGGCGGTGGTTTTGTTGGCAATATCGTCAATAGCTTTACGAGTGGTGAAGGTTTAGTGATTAAGTTCCGTGGGTATGGCAAAGTGATTGTGTGCTCACGTAATCGTGCGAGTTATTTACAGTGGTTAGCTACGGCTTTAGGTCGTGGTCATTCAAATTCAAACTGAAGGAAATTATAAATGGGCATTAGCTTAGTAAAAGGTCAAAAAATTTCTTTAGAAAAGGGTGATGGTTCATCTTTAACTAAAATATTTCTTGGTGCAGGTTGGGATGTCGCAAAAAAAGGCGGTTTACTTGGCATGTTTGGTGGTGGTGGTGATTCGATTGATCTCGATGCCTCTGCAATTGTTTTTGATGAAAATAACAAAGCGTTAGATAGCATTTGGTTCGGTCAATTACAGAGTCGTGATGGCAGTATTAAACATTCTGGTGACAATCGTACTGGTGATGGCGCGGGTGATGATGAGGCAATCCATGTGGATCTGACTCAAGTTCCTAGCCAAGTGAAATCAATTGTATTTACAATCAGTAGTTTCCGGGGACAAACTTTCGAAAAAGTTGAAAATGCTTTTTGCCGTGTAGTTGATGCTACAACCAATGTTGAAATTGCAAAATATAATCTTTCAGCAAAAGGTAATTATACAGCATTAATTATTGCTAAAGTTTATCGTCACAATGGTGCATGGAAAATGTCTGCATTAGGCGAAACATGTAATGGCAAAACAATTCAGGATATGGTCCCATCCATTTTACCTATTTTATAAAGTAGTTTAATTTTTTTACAGTTGCTAGATGAATGCGATAAAAAGGTTTATCTAGCTTTTGCTAAACGTACATAATAGATCTCTTTCATAAGTTAAAAAGTGATTATCTTTTTGCTGGATATTTTTACCATGTACTTTTTAGCCTTTGTACATAACCTGTATATTAAATACCCGATTCAAAGAAGCTTCCGGATACTTAGTTCAAACCAAGCAAATTGATGAAAAAAATAAAGTCGTAGGATTTTATCAGGAAGTTTTGGATCGTATGTCAAATCAGGGTTTTGCTAATGCTATTTTTGAAATGGATTTAGAAGATGAGGAATTATTTGAAGATAGATCTGAATCTGATGTAATGCAAAACTTTGATAACCAACGCGAGGCTATAAAAAACTTAAAAAGTGCTATCTGTTAGGTTTGATTGTACTGATTTAGCTCATGTTAATTTTGTTATTGATAATCTTCTTTGTAATATAAAAAATATATTACTTTCATTTATGAAAATTATTTAAATTATAAATATTTAACTTATATCTTAGAAGAAGATAATGCTAAATATAATTGGTCAATTTATCTTGGATATAGTACAAAAAACTATATTAAAATTGGATTACAAAACTTAGGTCTATCTAGAGTTACAGCACCACTATTATAAAATTCTTAAAAAGTTTATTGATTTTAATGAAGAATTAAATGAGGTAGCAAACGTTAATAAATATGTATTACTTGAAAATATTAAGCCTCATTCTTTTGGAATATGAGAAATTTTCAATTTTTTATAAAACTTTTAAAATATTCTAGTTTAAAAATATTACGCCAATTTTACACTTTTAATTTAAGTAAAGGAATGATATTTAAATAAAATTTTTTATGCGATCCAATCCATGATTGGAGCGACAGAAATACGAGGTTGTAACGATTGAAGTGATTGCATAACCAATAGACCCAAAAGTCGCTAAATTAATGAAAGGGCAGCATTATACGGGGTTTACGCTTGAATCGACAAAGGCATTTAACCGAGTAATTTATAACCGCCCTTATGTTAAATATAGAGAGATGATTTATAATGAGTTACTTACTTAATGGGCCATTTGCTTTTTTTGTAAGAACGCATCAAACAAGCTAAATAAAATACAAAGCACAACCAACCCAATACCAGCAACGCAAGTCATGGTCCATCCACCACGGTTCCATGCAAAAATTCCTAAAGCGGAACCGCCAGCACCACCAATAAAATATGTGGTCATATAGATGGCATTAATACGAGATTTCGCATCTGGCCGTAAACGGAAAATAATGCTCTGATTGCTAGTGTGTACCAAAGCTAATGCCAACTGAATTATGGCAAAACCAGCAACATAACTTGCAAGCAAACTTTGTCCATAATAAAAACAGAGCCAACTTAACAGGAATAAACCACAGCCCATCCATGTGAGTAACGTGGTACGTCCCTGATCAGCATATTTACCAATATAACGGGTGGATAAAGCTCCAAAGATTCCGACTAAAGGTACAAGGCCAATAAATAGATCTGGTAAATGATGTGCAGAGGTCAGTAATAATGCGATGGTGGAATATAGGATACTCACAGAGGCAAAGGCGAAAGCTCCTGTAAGTGCTCTTAGTAATAGTCGTTTTTCCTGTTTTAAAAGCTGACCCATTGAGAGAAAGATTTGCCCATAATTCATTTTCATGCGCAAAACATAAGGGAGACGGCTTTTGAGTGTGTAGGCCAACAGCAACATTAATATGCCGCTTACTACATAAACGACTTTCCAATGAAAGAAATTAGAAAATAAACCTGCAAGGCTGGTAGAGAGTAAAATCCCGACCAATAAGCCGCTCATTAAAAAACCTATGATTTCGCCAGTTTTTTCAGGTTTTACTGTCATTGTGGCAAGTGGAATAAGCACTTGAGCTGCAACCGAAAACAAACCCGCTAAAATTGTACCGATCCATAGCATGGGTAAGTTAACAGCAAAAGCAGAAGTAAATAGGCCAACTGCACAAAGCACCATTAAAAAAGGAATAGCCTTGGCTTTATTGACGATATCACCCATCGGAACAATAAAAAGTAAACCGAGGGCGTAAGATACCTGAGCAAATGTCACTGTTAAGGCGGCTTGTGCTTGAGTCACGGCAAAGTCTTGTTGAATCGAGTGAATAAGGGGTTGGCAATAATAATTCACACCTGCACATAAACCACATGCTGCTGCCATCAACCAAAGCAAAGGTTTATTTTGACTGATATCTTCAGGGGTAGACATGATGTTCTCTCGATTTTATTAGGTGTATGCGGTTGCTTCGACTTCAATGAGCATATGCTCTAATGCAAGGCGTGGTACAGGAATGAGTGTACAGACAGGAAAGGGATGATTTTTCCATAAATTTTGCATAATTTTAATCAAAATTTGATGTTTTTCGACCGAATGGTCAACAACTAAAACTCTTAAGACGGCAATGTTGCTAAGCTCTGCATTGGCAGCGATTAAGGCATTTTTAATATTATCAATAGCTTGAGAAGCTTGTTCTTCAAAGTTTGGGCTTAATTCGCCTTTTGGATTTTCGCCTCCTTGACCAGCAATATGAATAATCTTTTTAAAATTTTCTACCACAGCAACATGACTATAAGCATTTGGAGTAGGGTCGTATAAAGTTGATGGATTTATTATTTTAAAAGTTTCTTGATTCATGAGACTCAACCGTTCAGTAAAAATTTTAGATGAGTATCCAACCTCAACTTAAGTTGAGGTCAAGAGAAATTAGTATTTTAATCTTTTCTTTCTGAGTGTAATTATCATGACGCCTGCAATATTTAAAATACAGCCTACCCATTGCCACATATTGAGATGTTCATTTAAAAAAGTAACCGCGAGCAAAATAGTTAAAACCGGCCCGATTGAAGCAATCATGGCAGATTGAGAGGCGCCAAGTCGCTCAATACTTTGCATGAGCATAACGGTAGGTAAAACTGTTACCAAAAAGCCGAGTCCGACGCCGTACCAAATCACACTAGAGGGCAGTTGTAATAGAAGTTGAATTGGGTGAGGTGTGCTTAATACATAGTGCGTTAATGTACCAATACAAGCCACAGTTAATGCTAAACCTGTGAAATTCCAAGAACCAAATTTCTTAATTAATGGTGGGGTTAGTAATAAGTAGCCCGCAAAAGCCACCGCACCTGCAAATACTAAACTTGTACCTAGCCAGAAGTTGCCCTGAATTGGTGCATTGTTGTGCTCTTGAAGCATAACCAACACAGTTCCACCATAACTAAGGAAAATGGCAAATAAACTTTTTGCATCTAATTTTTGTTTGTAGAGCAGACTTGAGACTATGACAGTAAGAGTGGGATATAAAAATAGAATAATTCGTTCTAGAGAAGCACTAATAAACATCAGACCCATAAAATCGAGCCAGCTGGCAAAATAGTAGCCTAATAGACCGGCAAAAATTAAAATTAGCCAATCCTTCTTTTTTATGCCCTGATTATGATGCCTGTTAAGCCAACAGATTAGTAGAAAGAACGGTAAAGCGCTTAACATGCGTAAAGCCATCAGGACTGTAGCATCTACTAGTGGAGAAAGGGCATAAGTCTGTTTAATAAAGATTGCTTTTGTACTGAATAGAAAAGCAGAGCAAAGAGCAAAAAAAGACCCGATTTGAAACGAAGATAAAGAAATTTTCATATACAAGACTGTATAAGAGAGACTATTGTCTGCAAAAAAAGAAAAAGCTTCCTATATTACACCTTAAATCAAATATCGTGAATCATCAGTTCAAAATATGGGTATTTATTAAATAAATATTGGGTGGTATTTTAAAAAAGTTCAATTAGAATCCAAATTCTGTACAAAGAATACACATGGGGGAAACATTGCAGGTTGCAATGTTTTTGACAATGAGAAATTAGCTTGAGGAATGCTCATGCAAATCGGAATCCCAACCGAAACTGTCGTCGGTGAAAATCGTGTAGCTGCTACGCCAGAGACAGTAAAGAAGTTGATTAGCGCTGGTCATAGCGTTGTGATTGAACGTGGTGCTGGTGTAAAGGCTGCGTACATTGACAGTGCTTATGAACAGGTCGGTGCAACCATTACGGATGATGCCTATACGGGTAGTCAAATTATTTTGAAAGTTCGTGCGCCACAAGGCGAAGAAATTCAAAAACTTCCAGCAAATACTGCTGTTGTGGCAATGTTTGATCCTTATCGTAATACCGAACTAGATCAGTTTGCGAATCAGCAAGTTTCTGCTTTTGCATTGGAATTGCTTCCTCGTACGCTTTCTCGTGCACAAAACATGGATGTATTGTCTTCTCAGGCAAACCTTTCTGGTTATAAATCAGTTTTGCTTGCTGCTGCTGAATATCAACGTATGTTCCCAATGCTTATGACTGCTGCTGGTACTGTAAAACCTGCTCGTGTTGTGATTATGGGGGTGGGTGTTGCGGGCCTTCAGGCAATTGCAACAGCAAAACGTTTAGGTGCAATTGTTGAAGCGACTGATTTGCGTCCTACAGCAAAAGATCAGGTTGAGTCTTTAGGCGGTAAGTGGTTAGACGTACCAATGTCTGAAGAAGAAAAACAACGCGCAGCAGACGCCGCTAAAAATGGTTATGGATGGATGCCAGGTGAGCAATACATCAAAGACCAAGCCGCGATTGTTGATAAGGCTGTTTCTAACGCTGACATCGTGATTACTACTGCGTTGTTGCCAGGTCGTGATGCACCACGTCTGATTAAGGCTGAAACTGTTGCCAAGATGAAACCAGGCTCTGTCATTTTAGATATGGCTGTTGAAACTGGTGGTAATGTTGAAGGCTCTAAAGTGGGCGAGACTGTGTTTACAGAAAATGGCGTGAAAATTTTGGGTGTTCCAAATATTCCGGCAACTGTAGCGACAGAAGCTTCCGCACTATATGCGCGTAACGTATTCAATTTCGTAGAAACTTTATTCGACAAAGAGAAAAACTTTGCGATTAATCAGGAAGACGAAATCCAAAAAGCCCTATTGGTCACTCATGGCGGTCAAGTACTGCTTAAGCGTGGTTAAGGAGATTTCTCATGGTTGAAACTATTACAATTTTCGTCCTTGCCATCTTCGTAGGTTATTACGTAGTTTGGGGTGTTACACCAGCTTTACATACGCCACTTATGGCTGTAACCAATGCGTTGTCATCTATTATTGTGGTAGGTGCGATGTTGCAAACTGTGGGTCTACCTATTTTGGGCGTAGATGCTAACGTTGCATTTCAAAGTGTGAATGTGGTGAGCGTACTAGGTGCGATTGCAGTATTTTTGGCAAGCATTAATATTTTCGGTGGCTTTGCAGTAACTGCACGCATGCTGGAAATGTTCAAGCCTAAGCAAAAGAAATAAGAGGGCTTTGACATGGAATTTATTCAAGCAAACGCAAACTGGTTGTACCTTGTTGGCGCAATCCTCTTTATCTTGACGCTTCGTGGCTTGTCTGGCCCTAAAACAGCAATTCAAGGTAACCGTTACGGTATGATCGCGATGGCGATTGCAGTTGTAACGACCTTCTTTGTTGCCAATAACCCAGTCATCTGGATGATTGTTGGCGCAATGGTGTTGGGTGCAATCGTAGGTATTGCACGTGCTCGTACTGTACCAATGACTCAAATGCCTGAAACTGTGGCGTTGATGCACTCTTTAGTTGGTTTGGCTGCTGTTCTCATTGCAATCGCTGCAATTTTGCATAACAACCAACTCACTGAATTGTTTGCTCAAAATGAGGCAGCTTTAACTGCGGCTGGTGTGCAACATGTACACATGAGCAGTGTTCATTTATTTGAATTGTTCGTTGGTTGTTTTGTTGGTGCGATTACCTTTACTGCATCTGTGTTTGCATACGGTAAATTGGCTGCAAAAAAATGGGCAAAAACGATTTCTGGTGCATGGGTTAAACCGGTTCAAGCGCTTATCTTTATTGCGATGTTGGCTTGTGGTTTCTACTTCTTTACCACTGGTAACATGACCGCATTCTGGGCAATGACAGCACTTGCACTTGCATTTGGCTGGGTATGGATTGCACCAGTTGGTGGTGGTGATATGCCTGTAGTGGTATCGCTTCTTAACTCATTCTCGGGTTGGGCGGCAGCAGGTATTGGTTTTACCCTTGAAAATAATATGTTGATCGTTGCGGGTTCTCTCGTAGGTTCATCTGGTGCGATTCTGTCGTACATTATGTGTAAAGCAATGAACCGCTCAATCATCAATGTATTGTTTGGTGGTGCAATGGGTGGTGCAGCGGTTGCTACAGCTGCTAAAGGTGAACAAGTTCAACGTAACCACCGTTCAGGTTCTGCTGATGACGCTGGTTTCTTGATGTCAAATGCAGACAGCGTTGTGATTGTACCGGGTTATGGTATGGCGCAAGGTCGTGCACAAAATGCTGTAAAAGAATTGTGTGAAATTCTAAAAGAGCAAGGTGTTCGCGTTCGTTTTGCGATCCATCCAGTTGCTGGTCGTATGCCTGGTCATATGAACGTATTGCTTGCTGAAGCAGACGTAGCATATGAAGACATCTTGGAAATGGATGAGATTAACTCAGACTTCCCTGCAACTGATGTGGTGCTTGTCATTGGTGCAAACGACGTAGTAAACCCTGCTGCGAAAGATGATCCAACTTCACCGATTTATGGTATGCCGATTCTTGAAGCACATAAAGCACGTACGATCATGGTGATTAAGCGTTCTATGGCAACAGGTTACGCGGGTCTAGACAACGATTTGTTCTACAATGAAAAAACCATGATGATCTTTGGTGATGCGAAGAAAGTTGTGGAAGATATGACTAAAGCAATCAATGGTGGCGGTCACTAATCTGATCTCAAACAGGATTGTAAAAGCCACCCTCGGGTGGCTTTTTATTTAGGTTTATTTTCTTTTAAAGAAATTTTTCTACAAGATCCATAGATTTTTGATAGAGGTCACGTGCCAGTTGCTGGTTTTTAGCGTGTGAAGATCTCCAGTCTGGCATATGCGCACTGACATATTCGCCGTTACGGTTCTGCCATGCATCTCCGGTTGCCATTTCTGTAATAAGATTTGCTGGAACTGAAGTGGGAACTAAGCCTAATTTCATGGCAGCGTAAACAGGTTTGGGTAAGTCACGATAAATATCAGAAGCAACACCACCTGGATGTAAGGCATTATTGGTAATTGAACTACCTGCTAGTTGTTCTGCTAAAGCATTGCTGAATAATAAATTTGCAAGTTTCGATTGCCCATAATAGAACAGGGGATTGTAAAAACCTTCTGCACGAAACTTGTTGGGTTTAATTGAGCCAACCCAATGTGCAATAGAAGCAAGATGAATAATCCGTGCTTTAGGGGATTGTTGTAAAACTGGAAGTAGTTTTTGAGTTAGTAAAAAATGGCCTAAATAATTCACACCAAATTGCTGCTCGAAACCATCGGCAGTTAACTGTTTGGTTTTGGCAAATAACCCTGCATTGTTAATGAGTACATCAAGGCTACCATAGCGGTCGGCAATCTCATTAGCAGCTTTTTGAGTCAATTCAAGACTGTTTAAATCGAGAGAAACTAAATCGACTTGTCCTTGATTGAGCGAGCGTAATTTGTTTTGTGCAGCTTGCGCTTTTTCTGGATTTCGGCACGCTAAAATAACATGTTGCCCTTGTTTAACCAGTTGTTCTGCTGTGGCGAAACCAATACCTGTGTTGGCGCCCGTAACTAATATCTTCACTTTCTGTACTCCGGTTATGCTATTTATTGGTGGGGACTTCAAGAAAGTGTATATTGCTGCAAATCTGACAATTTGTCATGTCAAATTTAAAGGTGGCTGACGACTGTCAGATAAACAAAAAAGCGGCTCAAAAGAGCCGCTTTTTTTAAAAGCAAAATTTTAAGCAACCGACTCTGGAGTGGTACGCCATAAGCTTTCTAAATCATAAAATTTACGAGCTGTTGGTAGCATCACATGTACTACAACAAAGCCGAGATCGATTAAGATCCATTCTGCATCTCGTTCGCCTTCAACGCCAATCGGGCGGAAACCGGCTTTTCGAGCTTCTTCTGCAACATTGTCAGCGAGTGCTTTGACATGGCGAGTAGAAGTGCCGCTCGCAATTACAATAGCATCAGAGACATTGCTAATTGAGCTAACATCTAACTGGAGAATATCTTTTGCTTTTACATCAATTAAAGCGTCATGAACTGCTTGGAGACAAGCTTGTACGTCTTTACTTGAGGCATTCATTGCGAAATCGTGAGAATTAGACACGCTGGGCGATGGTTCTAAATTCATATAGGGTATATTTTCCTGACAATTACTCACTATCTAATATAGTGGTTTTTGATCCGAATTTCAAACAGAACTCGTAACAGTTTATATATTTACATCATCTGAAAAATACTTTTTCTTCCAAGTAAATGACTGATTTGAAGTATTTTCAGGTTTATATTCTGCTGCAATATAGTTTTGATAAGAGCTTTGCTTTAACCAAGAAAAAATTTGTTCATAAGGAATTTGAGCAGTATCTGGTTCATGACGGCCTGGACAGTCTGCAAATTGAATATGTCCAATTAAATTAATATTTTCTTGTAATCCTTCAAGTATATCTTCGCCCATCATTGCCATGTGATAGCAGTCATATTGCATTTTTAGAGAAGGATGATTTACTGCTTCTAACATTTCTTGTGCCTGAGCAATATTCTGTACTAAAAAGCGTGGCATATCTGTCCCGTTAATCATTTCAATAACAGGTTCTATGTCGTGTTCACTGAGTAAATTGCATGCAACCTTTAAATTACTTGCTAATGTTTTTAAGCAAGGAAGTAGGTCGGTATCTAATGGTTGTTTGCCTGCCAAAATATTGATACGAGGAACTTTTAAAGCAGTGGCATAGCTAATTGCTAATTCTAAGGCTTCATGAAAAGCTAATTCTTGACCGGGTACACCTGCCAACCCATTTCCGCCTTGCATCAGATCGCCTGCTGGGACATTAATCAGACACAAATTAAGGTTGTAGCGTTCAAGTTGGGTTTGAATTTCAGAAATTTCCAATTCGTAAGGGAATTGAATTTCTACATTTTCAAAGCCCTGTGCATGGGCCAGAGCAAAGCGTTCAATTAAAGGAACTTCGGTAAAAATCATGGATAAATTGACTGCAAGACGACCCATACTCAAACTCCGTTTATTTTTGCTCTACTAATTGAATCATAGTAGCTAAATCTTTCTCAGCAAAGCCATTTTTTTGGTGAGTTTGTAGCTGTAGTAGAGCTTTTTGTGCAACTGGGATGTCTAAATTAACATTGTTAGCCAATGTTACGGCGTTGTTAAGATCTTTAGATAATGTTTGAACTTTCCACTGAATTGGTTCAAATGTATGAGTTGCCATGCGAGGAGTGAGAATTTGAAAGGGTTTAGAGTCCGCAAATCCACCCGCTAAGGCAGGAGCAAGCAAAGTTGTATCTACACCAGCTCGATCTGCAAGTGCGACCGCCTCTGCAATCAGAGCACTATTAGCTGCAACAATGAGTTGATTACAAATTTTGGTGGCTTGACCGGTTCCTGTATTTCCCATTCGGGTCACGCGTTGGGATAGAACATTATAAATAGGAGTCAGAGCTGTAATGGTTTGGGCATCACCGCCTGCAAAAATGACAAGTGTTCCTTGTTCTGCACCTGCTGTCCCACCTGATACAGGTGAGTCAATCCATGTGACGTTATGGGTAGTAGCTGCTTGAGCAAGCGTTTTCGTTGCGGCAACAGATAAACTCGAGAAATCAACAATAACCTGCTCAGCTTTTAAGTTCGGCTGAATTTGTTCAAATACTGCTTCTACTGCTTTGTCATCTGCTAGGCAGATTAAAATAACTGGATATTCACCAATATTTGAAAGTTCTAAAGGTTGTGCACCGATATCAATAAGTTCTTCACAGGCGGAGGATGTCCTATTCCATACAGCAACTTGAAAACCTGACTGAATCAAACGGGTAGCCATCCGGCTTCCCATTAGTCCTATGCCTAAAAAAGCAATAGGAGTATTGCGATCAAAATTCATAGTCTGAGCTCTTACTTATATTGGCGTGGTAAAAATTCAACTTCCGGATGTTTGTCTTTTTTACGAGCAAGTTTGCTATTTTTACCAAGTAATAATTTAAGTTGCCAGATTTTTTCTAGACGTAATGACTTTTCTGGTTGATGTTCCATTGCATCAAGTACGCGTTTTGCCGCAGTGAGGGCATCGGGGGAGCGCTGCAACATTTCAGAGGCAATCTCATTTGCTCTCTCTAAAGGAGTGTCACTTAAATGAGTTATAAGACCAATTTCTTTTGCATAATTCCCATCAAAAACACGGGCAGTTAAGGTGAGTTCTTTTGCAAGGTCAACGCTAATTAAACCTTTTAATGAACGAGTAAGTCCCATATCAGGAACTAAACCCCAGCGGCTTTCCATAATCGACATTTTTGTTTCTGGATGAGAAATTCGGATGTCGGCAGCCAAGGCAAGTTGCATGCCCGCACCGAAACAATATCCTTCTAGTGCCGCAATAACAGGGACAGGTAAATTCTGCCAAGTCAGAAATGCTTTTTGAAAAAGGCTTTGTCCGGGTTTTATAAGTTCCCAAATGGCAAAAGCAGAGTTTTTGGGATTGTTAAGGTCAGATAAATCAATGCCAGCACTAAACACATTTCCTTCGCCTGTCAAAATAACACAGCGGATATCTCGATCCTTTTTAATTGCTTTTGCAGTTGAAACTAACTCTTTTAATAGAGCAAAACTCATCGCATTGCGTTTGTCAGGACGGTTTAAATATACCGTTGCAATGCCATTATTTTTTTCAATACGTAAGAGTGCCATGAGATTCCCGCTTCTTTTTTTATAGATGAACGGAGCATAACATGGCTGTAATCTGGAAACATGACAGCTCAGTCATGCCTATTTGGTCGATATGTTAGTCAGGTATTACCAAGATCTGAAGAGCAGCACTTTCTACCTCTTTAACAACAAGACCTAATTCATTAAAGCGTTGCATGACCTCTTCAATGAAGCCTTCATCTGCTATACGGCGTTCTTTACGTAGCGTTGAAATGAATTGCTCAAAGTCACCAGTAACTTGTTGGAGTTTCGGGGCACCTACATAGCGAGTGGCACCATACAGGCGATGTAAAACATGCTCAAGTTGAGGGAAGTCTTCAAGCTCAATGAGCTGCTGCATTTCGTCTAGCTCAGTTGGAAAACTATCAACTAACATTTTGAGGAGATCTTGTGCTAAGTCTTCTTTATTTGCTGCGAGTTGCAAACTTTGTTGCCAGTTTAAAATTTGTGGGTCTAAAGCTTCTGCAACTACAAGGTGGTCTTTATCTATGGCTTTTGCTGTAAAGTTGTTTTTAGTCCATTGCGTTAAGATCTGGATGATTTGATCCATTTGAATTGGCTTGGTGACATAGTCATTCATGCCTACTTTAAGGAGTTTTTGTTTTTCATCGGCAAGGGCATGGGCCGTTAACGCAATAATTGGAAGCTGCATTTCCCCGTCGAGTGTCGACTCTAAAGAACGAATAGCACGTGTGGTATCAATGCCCGACATAACCGGCATTTGAATATCCATAAACACTAAATCAAATGGTTTAAGTTTCTGGTCAATTCGTTCTTGAATAAGGTTAAGTGCTTCTTGACCACTTAACGCTTTGGTTGTTTTAACGTTTAATTCACCCAACAAAGCTTCTAAAACAATTAAGTTTGGTAAATGGTCATCTACTGCCAGAATGTGTAAACCCTGACCATTGAAGTCTTGTTGTTCCTCTTCAAAAATAGGTTGGTTACTTAATAATTGAATGAGTCCACTTCGACTTAATGGTTGATATAGCGGACGAGCGCGGTATTCATTGAGCATGTTCGGCTCAAGCGTCATTTGATAACCATAGACTGCTAAATTACCTTGATAACGGCTACGGATTTCTTTTAATAATGCTTCCGTATCACCGCTATGATCAACGATAAGCCATGTATTATCTTTCTGATCAAGATGTTTTAAGCGACTAAATAAGTCCAGAATCGATTGAGTTTCGATGTGAGGAACATGGTAGTTTTCAAGATAATAACGTAAAACACTTGCTGTAGCAGGATGAGCAAGATAAGACACCACTTGTAAATGCTCAAAGTGTGGGTGTTCGATCTCGTAATCTTCATCTACTACAAATTGTGCTGTAAACCAGAAGGTTGAGCCTTTTTCTGTTGGTGCACGTTCCTGATTATCCTCAAAGCCAATTTGACCATGCATGAGATGAACAAGCTGTTTAGAGATCGCAAGACCTAAACCTGTACCGCCAAATTGACGTGTAACTGATGCATCGCCTTGAGAGAATGATTCAAATAATTTTTTACGGTCGGTGCCACTTAAGCCAATACCACTATCTTGAACGCTAAAATGAAGTAGGCATTGCCCAATATCATCATGTTCCATACGAACACGAACAATAATTTCACCATCTGGAGTGAACTTAATGGCATTAGAAATCAAGTTGGTCAGAATTTGCTTGAAGCGTAAAGCATCACCAATCACTTGCTGTGGAATATTGTCCGCATAGTAAAAAGCCATGGCGATATGTTTTTGAGCAGCCAAAGGCGACAGCATATCCATAACATCAAAAATGGCTTCTTCTAAGTCGAATGGCGCTGTTTCAAGCTCTAACTTACCCGCATCAATTTTTGAGAAATCTAATACATCGTTAATTAATGCCAATAAATGGGCAGATGACTTGCGAATGGTTTGTAGATAAAGGTTTTGTTCGTTATTTAAATTTTGTTGACGAAGCAATAAATGAATAAAGCCATCAATACTGTTGAGAGGTGTTCGAAGCTCGTGACTAATATTGGCAAGGAAAACTGACTTTGCTTGGTTTGATGAAATCGCTTGGTCACGTGCTTGACGATAGGTAATGTTTTGAACTTCTAAGGTATCTAATGTTCTGCGTAAGTCTTCTTCAGTTTGTTCAGTGTGTTCTTTTAACTCTAAAAAGCTAAAGTGTAATCGCTTAACAACATTTGCAATATCACGCTGTAGTAAGCGTAGCTCCCCAGTACTATTAATGACTAGGTGTTGGTCTAGAGTATCTGCATTTAGGCGTTGTAACTGCATGCGAATTTCATACATCGGCGCAATCCAGCGACGAGAATAAAAATTCAAGCAAAGTAAAAGTAATAGGAGGGTCATTAATCCAGTAATGACGAGGGCAATCAGAATGCGATAACGTGCCAGCTCTAGAGGTTGGTTATCCATTTCAATCACTAACCAGACCGGGGCTTTTCCTGGACTGTTAATGATACGAAGCCCATAAATGTTATTTTTATTGTGGGAAATAGGACCAAAAAAACTATTATTATTGGGGAAGCTAGGCCAATAACGATTATCACGATAACCAATACTTAAATAAGTCTGTCCGTTGTTATCGATTAATACTGCACGTTTTACATTTTTTTCGCTAAACATGCTTTGCATGATGTGCTGGGCATGATCGTATTCATCGGGCTGTAGTTCAACCAGTGTATACAAGTCTTTCGCAATTTGATTGTAGCGAGCTAAAATTGCTGAGGCGTGATGTAGCTGTTGCTGTTTTACCGAATGTGTCGTTTCAGTTAAAACCAGAAAAGCACCGACCCCTGTTAAAATCATAATCGGCACAAAAATTAGAGCAATCAATTGCCCATATGCATGATTCAGACGTAAGCGTTTCGATAAGGTTTTATTGAAATTAGACATGGCTACATCAGATTTATCTCTCTGTACGGCATCTTATCACGCTTTATTTTAAAACAGACGGCATTTTATAAATGACCGAGCTTTAATCGCTTTCATGAAAAAGCATATTGAAATGGGTGCAGTAACGAGCATTTTTTCATACAATAGGCCCACCTCGATATAGGTGTTGATCATGAGTAATACGCAACCTGACTTTTTAGCCGACGAATTTTTGTTAGATTACTATGTAGGTAAGACACCTCTAGTTCGTTTGCAGCGATTAGCTTCTCATACGCAAGCGACAGTCTTAGCAAAATTAGAAGGTAATAATCCGGCAGGTTCTGTAAAAGACCGTCCTGCATATAACATGATTATGCAGGCAGAGAAACGTGGTCAAATTAAGCCCGGCGACACCTTGATTGAGGCAACCAGTGGGAACACGGGTATTGCTTTGGCAATGGTTGCTGCAATGCGTGGCTATAAAATGAAACTTATTATGCCGAACAACATGAGTCAGGAGCGTAAAGATGCGATGCTGGCTTATGGTGCAGAGCTGATTGAAGTAACGCCCCAGCAAGGCATGGAAGGTGCACGTGATTTAGCCTTGCAAATGGAAAAAGAAGGTAAAGGTCACGTTTTAAACCAGTTTGGTAATCCCGACAATGTTGAAGCTCATTACTTAACGACTGGTCCTGAAATCTGGAAACAAACAGGTGGGAAAATCACCCATTTTGTAAGCTCAATGGGTACAACAGGTACTATTATGGGCGTTTCTAAATATTTAAAAGAACAAAATCCAGATATTCAGATTGTTGGTTTACAACCAGCAGATGGATCAAGTATTGCTGGTATTCGCCGTTGGCCAAAAGAATATTTACCTACTATTTTTGATAGTAGCCGTGTGGATCGTACTATTGATATTCCACAAATTGATGCTGAAAAAACCATGCGTAAATTAGCACGTATGGAAGGTATCAGTGCGGGTACATCTTCAGGTGGTGCAGTATGGGCATCCGTCAAGATTGCAGAAGAAAATTCAGATGCTGTTATTGTTTGCATTATCTGTGACCGTGGCGACCGCTACTTGTCTACAGGATTGTTTTCAGTACAGGATGACAACTCATAATTGAGAGAAATAATGCGTTTCCCTACCTTAGTTTTTGATATTGAAACTTTAACTGATTTAAAAGCGGGAGCGCATTTATATCATCTTGATTTACCAGAGGCTGATGTAGAGCAAGCATTGACTAAACTGCGCCGTCAAGAATCAGGTGTGGATTTTCAACGGTTACCTTTGCATGAAATTGTTTGTATTTCTGGCCTATGGATTGATGAGTCAGGTTTTAGATTGTTTTCTTTTAGTCGAGAACAATATTCTGAAGCTGAGATTTTGCAGAAGTTCTTGTCAATTTTTGATAAGCGTCATCCGACTTTAGTGAGTTGGAATGGTTCGCAATTTGATTTACCTGTCATTCTATTCCGTGCGATGTATCATGGGCTTTCTGCACCGGGCCTCTTTGATCAAGGCGAGATTGATAGCCAGAAGCGTTTTAATAATTACCAAAACCGTTATCACCATCGCCACATCGATTTAATGGATGTGATGGCAATGTTTAACGGGCGTAATTTTCAAAAGCTTGATGATATTGCCTGTATTTTAGGTTTGCCGGGTAAGCGCGGTGAGTCGGGTTATCATGTACCAGAATATGTCCGTACGCAGCAGTGGTTAAAACTGACCAGCTATTGTGAAGGAGATGTACTTAATACGTGGTTCGTCTATGTACGTTGGTTGTTATTAAAAGGACAATTAACTGTCGATGAGCATAATGATTGGGTAAACTCTAGTATTGATTATTTGAAAAATATTCCTCAGCAAGCAGATTTTCTTGAAGTATGGGAACGTACCTCGAAACATACTGAATTTACTTCACATTATTTTAATCCTTTAGATTTTTAGGTTCATCCTTTGAAACAACAAGCCAAATCTCGCAAGCCCCAACAACCTGAATATATTTTTCAAGTTGAAACACTTTCTCATGAGGGGCGGGGAATTGCGCATTATGGTTCTCATCCTGACCACCCCGCAGATAAGCATGGCAAAAAAGTTTTTATTCGCTATGCCTTGCCTGGAGAAACTGTAAAGGCTCAAATTACCCATCAAGCGAAGCGTCTTGAAGAGGCTGAGATGGTGCAGTTGTTAGGAGAGCCTTCAACTCATCGTATAGAAGCAATTTGTCCTCATTATGGTATTTGCGGTGGCTGTAGCATGCAGCATATCCATCCTGATGAACAAATCCGTTTAAAGCAAAGTGTGCTCCAATCACATTTACAGCACTTTGCAGGTATTCAACCTGAACAGTGGCTAGAGCCGATTCGATCTTTACAAAGTGATTATCGTCGTCGAGCACGAATTGGCGTGCGCTATTTGCCAAAGCCAGATCGCTTAATTATGGGGTTTCGTGAACATCATAGTAATCGATTAACATCTATCCATAGTTGTAGTGTTTTGGATGAAAAACTATCAAATAGCTTGCCTGAGTTGCGTATTTTACTCCAAAGTCTAAAAGGCAAAGCACACATTGGTCATGTAGAATTAGCAAAAGGTGATCATGAAATTTCTTTATTGGTTCGTCATATAGAAAAATTAAACAATTCTGATGTCAACCAATTAAAGCAATTTGCGTTAGACAAGGGGTGGCAGTTGTATTTGCAGCCTAAGGGCCCTGAAAGTATTCATCGTATTGATGATGAAAAAGGCGCTTCACGTTTACATTATGCCTTAGAGAGGTTTAATGTAAATTTTGCTTTTTCGCCATTGGATTTTACTCAGGTCAATGCCACAGTAAATGAACAAATGGTTCAATTGGCATGTGAATTGCTTCAATTGCAATCAGGTGAAAAAGTACTTGATCTATTTTGTGGTTTAGGCAATTTCTCGCTTCCGTTAGCACGATGTGTTGGTGAGAGTGGTCAGGTTGTTGGTGTGGAAGGGAGTGAAGAAATGGTGAGGCGCGCAACAGCTAATGCAAAATGCAATAGTTTGGTGCAGGCAACCTTCTTTTCACAAGATTTAACAAAAGATTTTTCGCATCATTCTTGGGCCAATCAAGGATTTGATGCATTATTGATTGATCCTCCTCGTGCTGGTGCATATGAAATTATGCAGTATGTATCAAATTTTGGAGCAAAAAGAATCGTTTATGTATCATGTAGCCCAGCTACACTGGCAAGGGATGCGGGTGTTTTGGTTCAGCATGGTTACCAGTTAAAAAAAGCAGCTGTGATGGACATGTTTACACACACAGAACATGTTGAATCCATTGCACTATTTGAAAAAATTTAAGAGATAAACGATTAAAAACATGAGTTACATATTGAGGAGAATGGTATGGTCACAGTACGTGAACAGTTACCTGAGCAACTAACTGAGTTGTCCGAGGAAACGACTGTAGAGCATGCCGCCGAAACGCAAATCGGTTTAGCCTCATGGTTGGATCGAGTGCGTGAAATATTAGATGGGGCGAAGCTTGAACAGCTTGAAAAGGTTGCGAATGAAACCCTGCAAAAAGAGTTAGACTCAACGGTTAATCATCGTTCCAATACTTTCGCTACTGGCGTTGGAATGGCCGATATTTTGGCACATCTCCATGTAGACGAAGATACTCTATCGGCAGCCATGCTCTATCGTAGTGTGCGTGAAGAAATTACTGATATAGAAGAAGTAAAAAAGAAATTTGGAGATCAGGTCTATAACCTTGTCAAAGGCGCTTTGGCAATGGGTAAACTCTCGGAACTTATTGAAAAAAATAAGCGGTTAGAAGACCATTTTAATAACAACCAACGAGAACATTTAAGCGGCATTTATAAAATGCTGATTTCGGTCACCGAAGATGTTCGTGTTGTTTTAATTAAACTTGCTGAACGTACTTATTCTTTACGAGAGTTGGCAAATTCATCTCGTGAACGTCAAGAACGCGTAGCACGTGAAATTCTTACTATTTATTCGCCATTGGCACATCGACTTGGTATTGCCCAGCTTAAATGGGAACTTGAAGATCTCGCTTTTCGCTATTTAGCTCCAGACCGTTATAAAGAAATTGCGTCATTACTGAATGAAAAACGTTTAGAACGTGAACATTATATTCAGTTCGTCATTGATCGTTTGAAAAATGAGTTAGCATCTTACGGAATTGAGTCAGAAATCACAGGTCGAGCAAAGCACATTTATTCAATTTATCGAAAAATGAAAAGCAAAAACCTGAGTTTTGATCAGCTCTATGATATTCGTGCCTTACGTGTGTTAGTTAAGAGTGTCCCAGAGTGTTATCACTCTTTGGGTATTGTTCATCAAATCTGGCGTCATATTCCTCACCAGTTTGATGACTATATTACCAACCCGAAAGCAAATGGCTATCGCTCTTTGCATACCGCTGTAATTGCTGAAAATAAGTCGCTTGAAGTACAAATTCGTACTTATGAGATGCACGACGAAGCAGAGTTAGGCGTATGTTCACACTTTAACTATAAAGAAGGTTCAAAGAATACAGACCACTCCTTTAACCATCGTTTACATTCATTGCGGGCCGTTCTTGAACACTACCAAGAGCGCAATGACACGACGGTACATCAAAACGAAGATGAAACAGAAGGCTTTGATCAACTACAAGATTTTGAAGGCTTTGAGAAGATTTATGTTTTCAGTCGTGATGGTGACATTAAGGAATTGCCACGTGGCTCAACAGTTTTAGATTTTGCTTATCATGTGCATACGGAAGTAGGGAATAAGTGTTATGCAGCGCGAGTTAACCAGCGCTATGTGCCATTAACCTATACTTTAAAAACTGGCGAGCAGGTTGAGATTTTAACTAAAAAAGATCGTGATCCAAACCGAGATTGGTTGGTGAATTCTTTAGGTTATATTAAAACCTCTCGTGCCCGTGACAAGTTGCGTCATTGGTTTAGACAACAAGATCGTAGTAAAAATCTTGAAGTCGGCCGTGAACTTCTCAATAAAGAGTTAGCTCGCCTAGCGATTCACCCAAAAAGTATCGACCTAAATGATTATTCATCACACTTTAACGTGAAAACGGGTGATGACATTTTGGTGAGTCTAGTAAGCGGTGATATTAGCTTACATGCCTTGATTAATCAGGTGAACCGCCAAATGCATCTAGATCAGGATGAACCTGAACTAGTGCTTAAACCAGCATTAAATCCGCGTGCAAGCCATACGTTATCGGCCCACGGAATTTTAATTGATGGTTTAGACAACGTAGAGTTGCACATCGCTCAGTGCTGCCAGCCCGTGCATGGCGAATCAATCGCTGGATATATTACTTTGAACCGTGGTGTGAGTATCCACAAAGTCATTTGTTCAGATTATCAGCGTATGATTAAGCAAGAACCAGAGCGTGCTGTTGAAGCTGATTGGGAAATGCAGCCAACACGTGGTCAAAGCGTTCAGATTGTAGTGGAAGCATATGATCGTCGTGGTCTGCTTAAAGACTTAACTCAAGTAATTTTCTCTGACCAAATCAATATTCGTCAGGTTAATACAATTTCTGAAGCAGATGGTATTGCCAATATGAAGTTGTTAATTGAGGTTAAGGGTTTAGCGCAGCTTTCTCGTTTGTTGGCTCGCTTGGAGCAGCAACCTGGAATCATTAGTGCGAGACGTATGATTCAAGGTGTTTAACTAAATTGAGTAAAAAGGCTGTCAAATGACAGCCTTTTTAATTCGAATTACTTTCTTGATAAATAAATATTAGTTAAGCGATTTAGAAATTGGGGACTTAAGGTTGAGAGTTGATAAAGCAGCTTGGTTTTTATGCCAACTGGTGTATGAGTCGGAGTCCAGAAATGAGCTTTTTTCTCTACGAGCGTAAGAACCTTTTGAGCGATATCATTTGGTGTTAAATCTATCCCCATATTTTGAATAGTACCTGCATCCATGTTGTTAACCATTGCGGTCTGCACGAATAACGGCATCACATCTAAAACACGAATACCGTATTTCTTCCATTCCACATCTAAGCCTTCAGTAATCCCCCGAACAGCAAATTTACTAGCCGAATAAGAAATTAAATCGGCCTGCCCATAAATTGCAGAGGCTGAAGAGAGATTGATGACTCGTGCAAAAGACGCTTGCTTTAAGTAAGGGAGTGCAGCGTGACAACCATTGATGACACCGTTTACATTAATATTTATTGTTCTTTGATGAGCTTTAATATCAATCGTTTCAAATGCACCAGAATATAAAATGCCGGCATTATTTACCAAGATGTTGAGTTCGCCAGCCCAGTTAGTAAATTCTTTTAATATGTGTTGCCATTGGTCGTAATCACTTACATCTAAATAGCCAGCACAGGCATTGGGTCCCAAGTCACTTGCTAGTTTTTGAGCAAGCGATTCATTAATATCATAAATGCCTACTTTATATCCTTGTTGGTAAAATACACGTGCAATTTCTGCCCCAATACCTTGAGCAGCGCCACTAATCAGAATACTGTGTCTCATCTTTTTTCTCTTTGTCAGTACAATAGTGCGACTGATTTAATCGCTTTGATTTTGATCATAACAAATTAAAATCTTAGTTTTACTGACCGACTTTTTAAACTTGAGGGCTACCATGGATAAATTGCTTAAAATTATGCAAGAGTTACGAGAAAAATGTCCGTGGGATCAAGCTCAAACCCCCATGACTCTTACCAAATATGCCATTGAAGAAGCCTATGAGGTCGAGGCCGCTATTCGTCAGGGTGACATTGAGGAAATTCGAAATGAGCTGGGCGATTTGCTATTACAAGTCGTGTTTCAGTCGCAAATGTTTAGTGAGCAAGGCGCTTTTAATTTTAATGATGTGGTTGAAGCAATAAGTGAAAAGTTAATTCGTCGTCATCCCCATGTTTTTCAGGCAGATCAATTTAATAACTTAACGCCAGAACAAGTAAGTGAACTGTGGAAACAAATTAAACAGCAAGAAAAGCAAGGGAAGCCACAATCAAGATTAGATGAAATAAAGCATGGCCCAGCCCTGTTACAGGCACAAGAAATTCAAGAAAATGTAGCAAAAGTTGGGTTCGACTTCGAAACCGTAGAAGATGCTTATACAAAACTAGAAGAAGAGCTGGATGAGTTCAAGCAGGCGCTAAAAAATCAAAATATGGATGAAATTCAAGATGAATTTGGAGATTGCCTGTTTTCATTGGTGAATGTAGGACGTAAACTTGCGATTTCAAGTGAAACATCACTTTTATCAACAATACATAAATTTAGAAGCCGTTTTGCTTTTATTGAAGATCAAGCGAAAAAACAGCAAAGAACATTAGAGGACATGACCTTGTCTGAAATGGATGAATTGTGGAATCAGGCAAAGCGGCACTTAAATTTAGGGGAAAAAACACATGCAGCTCAGCGTGAATCTTTGGAAGAGTAAGTATTTTATTATTTTATTTTGGAGCCTGATTTCATCAACTTTTATTCAGGCTCAATCTTTCGATCAAAATTTTAAGGAGTGGAAAGCTAAACAGCAGATGTATGATCAGAAGTTGAGCATGCAGCAATCATCTCATTCTAATGTCTCAAAAAGTACTATAATGACTGATTCTTCAGGGCAAGTTCACTTGAATCAAGCCAATATTGATGAGCTTCAAAAGCTAAAAGGTATCGGTGAGAAAAAGGCTCAAGCGATTGTGGAATACCGTCAAAAGAATGGTGGCTTTAAAAATATTGATGAATTTAAAAATGTAAAAGGTATTGGTCCAGCCATTTTTGAAAAGAATAAACCACGGTTGAGTTTATAAATCATCTGTTTGTCAATTGTCATTTCATACGCAAACTACAGAGAATCAAATTGCCCTTTGTGTGCGTTAGAGCTATGATTAGCGACAACTTGTTATTTACGTCCTGACGTAGGAGACAGCGTCTTTTGCAAACCTTGCGAGCGTCAAAATGTGGTTTGTCCACAGCCCAACTTCCTTCTTCGATTTTAGATGTGATCGATAGCCTGACTAAAGCTGGCTATGAAGCTTATATTGTTGGGGGTGGTGTCCGTGATTTAATGCTAGGGTTTAATCCTAAAGATTTCGATGCAGTCACCAATGCGACACCTGCTCAAATTAAAGAAGTTTTTGGCCGACGTTGCCGAATCATTGGCCGTCGATTTGAATTGGCACACGTCTATTCTGGGCGTGAGCTTATTGAAGTTGCAACATTCCGTGCCCCTCCTAAAAAAGCAGTTACGAGTGCCTCAGGCATGATTTTACGTGACAATAACTGGGGTACCATCGAACAAGACTTTGCTCGACGTGATTTTTCTATCAATACTCTATATTACCAACCGCGTAAGAGTATTGTGCTCGACTTCTGCAAAGCGATTGACGATGTTAAAAACAAAACTTTGCGTTTATTGGGCGATCCAGCACAGCGTTTTGAAGAAGACCCTGTGCGTATGCTGCGAACTCTACGCTTTGCAGCCAAGTTAAATTTCAAAATTGATTCAAATATTCTCGATATATTTAATGCCGAAATGACGCAATTATTGCGTGATGTCTCTCCGCATCGTTTATATGATGAATCTCAGAAGTTGTTCACAATGGGGCATTTGGCGCGTGTTCTGCCAATGTTGATTGAGTTTGGTGTTTGGAAGCAACTTTTTGCCGATGTTCAGCCTAATCTCACCCCATTTATTTTAAGAGCAGCAAAGAATACAGATCAACGTATACAAGTGGGTAAAACCATTAATCCTGCATTTTTCTATGCAGTATTACTGTGGCAGCCGTTTTTAGAACGTTGTGAGTTTTACTTATCTAAAGGCATTGTACCGGCTGAAGCCCGTGCGCAGGCTGGTTTAGATGTTTTAAAACGCCAAGCAACACGCACAGTTATTCCTCGCTTTGCAGAAACGTTTATTCGTGAAGTTTGGGAAATGCAGACTCGTTTGCTCAATCCAAAACCACAGCAAATAGAAGCATTGGCAGGGCATGCTCGCTTCCGTGCTGGTTTTGACTTCTTATTACTTCGTGAAAAGTCAGGTGATGACACAACACAAGGAATGGGAAGCTGGTGGGAAGCTTACCAAGAAATGTCAAATGACGAAAAAGAAGCTACTATTAGCCAATATAATCGTCAGAAAGCTAGAAACCGTCGTAAAGCTGCTGCTGAGCCTATCGAAAATAATAAAGTTGAGACGGAAATTGAACCTTTAGTTGATATTCCGGAACCACGCACTCGCCGTGGGAAAAAAGAACGTACTAGACAAGATCAGGCCGTAAGCCGATTTGTTGAAAAAGCGTCTTCTTCAGACGCAGGCGTGACGGGTGATCATCCAATTTTAAAACGTAAGCGGGTACAGCGCGATTTAAGCCAAGTTGTTTTTGGGCCAACGCAATGACAATAACCACTTATATTGGTTTGGGAAGTAATTTAGGCGATTCACGTCAAATTTTATCTGAAGCCATTGCTAAGCTTAAGACGTTAGGAATAGTTAAAGTTTCTAGACTTTATCAAAGTCCACCTATGGGGCCTCAAGACCAGCCAAATTATTTAAATGCAGTTGCAGAATTAAATACGGATCTTACGCCCTTAGATTTGCTAGATCATTTACAACGTTTTGAGCAAGAAGCTGGTCGTGTACGACTTCGTCGTTGGGGTGAGCGAACCTTAGATCTAGATTTGCTTATATATGGCAATGAAAAAATTCACAATGAGCGCTTAACTGTGCCGCACATAGGAATTTTACAACGAGATTTTGTTGTAATTCCCTTATTAGATTTAGATGCAGATTTACAATTGAATGGTCAGCCACTCAAAGATTTAGAGCTGATACAGCAGCCGACGCTGACTGTACTTGCTGATGAGTCTTGGGCTTAAACTCTCGATTCATTATGTTCTGCGAACTCCTGTAGAGGATATCATCATGATTAGTCTAAGTGACTTAAGAAAATTTAAAACCGAAGGACGCAAGTTCTCTTGCCTGACTTGTTACGATGCAAGCATGGCAAAAGCAATGGAACTTGCTGAAGTTGATACAATCTTAATTGGTGATTCTCTTGGAATGGCAATTCAAGGGCGAGATTCAACTTTGCCAGTCACCGTTGAAGATATGGCTTATCATACGGCAGCGGTTCGTCGTGGTAACCAGCATGCCTTGATCATGACAGACTTGCCATTTATGAGTTATGCAACCTTAAATGATGCTTTGCAAAACTCAAGAAAAGTCATGCAGGCTGGCGCTCAAATGGTGAAAATTGAAGGTGGCGCATGGTTAAGTGAAATCGTGCAAGTTTTAACCCGCAATGGGGTGCCTGTTTGTGTACATTTAGGTTTAACACCTCAATCTGTACATGTATTTGGTGGCTATAAATTACAAGCTAGAACACGTGAAGCAGCAGATCAGCTCATTGCTGACTGTACCGCTGTAGTTGAGGCGGGCGCATCGGTGTTATTACTTGAATGTGTTCCTGCTCAGTTAGGACAAGAAATTGCTGAATTATTCCCAAATACACCTGTAATTGGTATTGGTGCAGGTAATGCAACCGATGGTCAAGTATTGGTTGTACAAGATATGCTGGGTTTAACTTTTGGTCGAGTTGCGCGCTTTGTTCGCAATTTTATGAAAGAGCAATCAGGTGAAACTGCCATTTTAGATGCATTTAAAGCTTATCATGCTGCGGTGCTTGATCAGTCATTCCCTGCTAAAGAACATACTTTTCACGTTGAGCTGTAATTCATGAAAACAGAAACCACCATACAAGGTCTTGCAGCTTCTCTAAATCCTGCTAGAGCTGCACGTAAAATTATTGGTTTTGTCCCAACAATGGGAAATCTACATGAAGGACATCTCACACTTGTTCGTGAAGCGAAAAAGCTATGTGATGTTGTGGTTGTAAGCATCTTCGTAAATCCGACTCAATTTGGACCGGGTGAAGATTTTGACAACTATCCTCGTACTTTAGAGCAAGATAGTCGTTTGCTTGCCGATGTGGGCTGTGACATTATTTTTGCCCCATCAGTTGAGCAAATGTATGGTACACAACCGCGTTTAACTAACATCAGTGTAAGCCAGATTACAGATGCTTTATGCGGTAGTTCACGCCCGGGACACTTTGATGGTGTAGCTTTGGTTGTAACTAAGCTCTTTAATATTGTGCAACCTAACTATGCTTTCTTTGGCCAAAAAGATTACCAGCAGTTAGCCGTTATTCGCCAATTTGTACAAGATTTAAATATTCCTTTAGAAGTGATTGGTGTGCCAATTGTTCGTGCAGCGGATGGTTTGGCGCTTAGCTCGAGAAATGGTTATTTAAGCGCTGAACACCGTGAGGTCGCTCCAGTTATTTATCAAAGTTTGAAGCAGGCCGAGCAACAGTTGCATCAAGGCAAAGATTTGCAACAAGTTGTAGAAGATATCAAAACTCAGTTGACAGACAATGGTCTTGTTGTTGATTATGTCGAAGCTCGTCAGACAAATCTGTTACCTGCTACTCAATTTGATCGTGATATTGTGTTATTTATCGCGGCAAAACTGGGTGCAACCCGTTTGATTGATAATTTAGAAGTTGCCTTTACACCCCAATAAAAGAGATCAAAGGACAGCCATGCCATGAAGCGTATACTTATCGTGACAGGACAGTCTGGTTCAGGAAAATCTTCAGCCCTTCAAGTATTAGAAGATTTGGGCTATTACTGTATTGATAATTTGCCTTTGGCATTGCTGCCTGAAATTGTGGCAAAGCTAGATCATGAAAATAACCTAGAGCAGTTAGCTTTAGGTGTAGATGTAAGAAGTACTCGTGCAGATATGCAAGAGTTCGATCATGTTTTTGAGCAATTACAAAGACATGGGACAGTTGACGTTATTTACCTTACTACGCAAGATCAGGATTTGATTGCGCGTTTTAGTGCATCCCGTCGTCCGCATCCATTAGCCAACCGTTTTAAAAGCCTGTTGCAATGTATTCAAGAAGAAAAGCAGTTACTGCTTCCAATTCAGTTCCGCGCTACAGTTCATATTGATACAACGGATAAAAGCGTTCATGATTTAAAGCATATATTACTGTCTAAATTGGGGCAGTCAGATAAGCTTATTGTCATATTGCAGTCCTTTGGATATAAACATGGCATTCCGTTAGATGCCGATTATGTTTTTGATGTACGGCATTTACCAAATCCACATTGGGATTTAGAATTAAGACGTTTTTCTGGTTTGGATGAGCCAGTAAGACAATTTTTAGAAGCAAGTCCACAAGCAAACGAAATGTTTGATGATATTCTTCACTTCTTAAAAAAATGGCTTCCCGCATTTGCTGAAGGACATCGTCACTATATGACGATTTCTATTGGTTGCACTGGGGGGCAACATCGTTCGGTTTATATCGTAGATAGACTAAAACAAGCACTTGAGGCAGAATGGTCTGTTCAGGTCTTACACAGAGAAATGAAGCACTGGTCATGATAGACACAACTGTTGATGTAATTAATAAACTCGGTTTACATGCTCGTGCATCAGGGAAACTGATAGAGGTCACTACAAAGTTTCGTTCGTCGATCCAGATTGGAAAAGGCGATCATTTGGTAGATGCAAAAAATATTATGTCTTTGCTGATGTTAGGTGCAGGTAAAGGGACCACTTTAAGATTGGTCATTGATGGTACCGACGAAGAACAGGCATTAAGTGAAGTACTGGCGTTATTCGCAGCAAAATTTTATGAGGCAGATTAATCGTGGCACGTGGTTCCCAACGTTATACTGAAGAAGATTTCGGTTCTTTAGAAGGACGTGCAAGCAAAACCGAACAGAAAAAAGCAGTGCAACGCATGGCTGCTTTAGGTGAGCAATTAGCACAACTTTCTATTAAACAAATTCAGAAACTTCCAGTTGATGAGCGTTTAATTGATGCTTTAATGGAAGTGCAGAACATTAGTTCTTATGAAGCACGTCGTCGCCAATTTCAACGTATTGGTAAGTTATTGCGCAACGAAGATGAGACTATTATTTTGTCTTATTTAACCCCGCAGCAAGGCGCAAAAAGACAGGCTCAATTAATGCGTTGGGTTGACCGCATGATTGAACAGGGTGATCCTGCAATTACTGAATTTAGTAAAATTTATAATGCATCGGAACGTCACACTTTGCGTCAGCATGTGTTGAGAATCAACCGCGATAAAACTCAACAGGCGAGTGAAGCAGATATCGAGGCATCAAAAGTTAAATTTGTTAACTATGTGCAGCAAATTGCATTATTGTCCGATCAAGGCTAAATGCGCTTAAATAAAAAAGCGACGCTCAAGGCGTCGCTTTTTTATTTATATATTCTCAGCACGTTCTTTTGCCCATTCACGCAAAATAAACTTCTGTAATTTGCCGGTCGATGTTTTTGGAATTTCTGTAATTATGACATCTTTTGGCACTTTAAAACGTGCTAACTCTTTTTGACAATACTCAATAATCTCTTCAGGTGTTACTGCTGCGCCTACCTTTAATTCAATAAAGGCACAAGGTACTTCTTGCCAGCGAGCATCAGGTTTGGCGACTACCGCAGCAGTTAAAACAGCTGGGTGCCTATACAACACATCCTCTACTTCTAGAGATGAAATATTTTCTCCACCTGAAATAATAATATCTTTCGAGCGATCAGTAATTTTTGCATAACCATCGGGGTGACAAACTGCTAAGTCCCCTGTATGGAACCATCCACCAGCAAAAGCTTCTTGAGTTGCTTTGGGATTCTTTAAATATCCTTTCATGACAATATTGCCACGAAACATAATTTCTCCCATAGTTTGTCCATCATTCGGTACAGGCTGCATTGTTTCTGGGTCCAATACCCGCATACTGTCTTGTAATGGATAGGGCACGCCTTGACGGGAATGAAGCTGAGCTTGTTCAGCAATTGAAAGCTCATCCCATCCCGATTGCGAAGCACATAAGGCAGAAGGACCATATGTTTCAGTTAAACCATATACATGATTTACGTTAATTCCCATATTCCGCATGCCTTCAATAATGGCAACGGGAGGAGCTGCTCCTGCAACCATCACTTCTACATGATGGTCAAAGTCCGTTTGCTTTTCTTTAGGTAAATTAATAATCATTGAAAGAACAATAGGCGCGCCGCAGAAATAATCGACTTTATGTTTTGCAATGAGTTGCATCACTAATTCTGGGGCGACCTTACGCAAACAAATATTGGTTCCACCGCTTGCTGCAATACTCCACGCAAAACACCAGCCATTACAATGGAAAAGCGGTAGTGTCCATAAATACACTGCACGAGGTTTCATCCCGCAGGCCAATATATTACTTGCAGCATTTAAATAAGCACCGCGATGATGGTAGACCACACCTTTAGGGTTACCCGTTGTGCCCGATGTGTAATTTAAGCTAATCGCATCCCATTCATCTTCTGGTAAATGCCATTCAAAATTAGCATCGCCTTGGGCTATCCATTCTTCATATTCAAAAGAGCCAATAAACTGATTCTCGCCCTCATATTCATCATCAGCCACATCAATCACAATAATATGTTGGTCAGGAATAAGAGAGAGGGCTTCTCTTGCCAGATTAACAAATTCCGGGTCCACCAAAAGCACTTTGCTTTCAGCATGTTCCAACATGAAAGCTATTGTTTTTGCATCTAAGCGTGTATTGAGTGTGTTGAGTACAGCGCCAGTCATTGGAACTGCGAAATGTGCTTCAATCATGGCTGGAATATTGGGCAACAAGACTGATACCGTATCATTTTTTTCAATTCCCAGTTGTTTGAGCTGAGAAGCAAACTGGCAACAACGTTGGTAAGTTTCTTTCCATGAAATTTGGCGCTTACCATGAATAATTGAAGCTTGATTTGGATAAATATACGCCGCACGTTCTAAATATCGTAAAGGGGATAGCGCAACAAAATTTGCGGGTGTACGTGGTAATTCATCATAAGCACTAACCATGGGAAACAACTCCGTGTTCTATTTTTAATTCATTCTTTGAAAATATGACTTAATACTCATCAAAGCATTTATGCTTTAGTCTTAAAGAGAAATACCCTTCAGTCAGAAAATGAGCAAAAATGCTATTTTCTTCATCTTAAACCACTTGTGCTGAGCGTGTTTAAAAAATCTTCCCAATATATTCTTTAAGTCATTTATTGCTGTTTACCTGATAAGCAAAATGTATTTATGATTTTATGGGCTTAAAGGTTTTCACTTTGCTTGAACAAGTGTAAAATCTTTCAGGATTTTTAATTTTGATTTACACCGTTTTTATATTTTGAGGTTCGCCTCGATCATAATCTCGCGGTGAAATGCTCCTTCGTATAGGGCATCACTCCTTAAGGATTTTTTATGCCAATTATCACATTGCCAAATGGCGATCAAAAGAATTTTGATCACCCTGTTTCTGTTATGGAAGTTGCCCAAAGTATCGGGCCTGGTCTAGCAAAAAATACTATTGCTGGACGTGTGAATGATCGCTTAGTTGATGCATGTGACTTAATTACCGAAGATTCGACCTTACAAATTATCACTCCAAAAGATGAGGAAGGTCTTGAAATCATTCGCCATTCTTGTGCGCACCTTGTAGGGCACGCTGTTAAACAGCTATTCCCTGAAGCCAAGATGGTGATTGGTCCAGTCATTGAAGAAGGTTTTTACTACGACATCTGGATGCCTCGTCCTTTTACTTTAGACGATATGGCAGCTGTTGAAGAGCGCATGAAAAAGCTCATCGACCAAGATTATGATGTCGTTAAAAAAATGACACCGCGTGATGAAGTAATTGCTGAATTTACTGCACGTGGCGAAGAATACAAATTACGCTTGATTGCAGACATGCCTGAAGAAACACAAATGGGCTTGTACTACCATCAAGATTATTTGGATATGTGTCGTGGTCCACACGTACCAAACACCAAATTCTTAAAATCGTTTAAACTGACAAAAATCTCTGGCGCTTACTGGCGTGGCGATGCGAAGAATGAACAGCTTCAACGTATTTATGGTACTGCATGGGCTGATAAGAAACAGCTTGCTGCATACATCAAGCGTATTGAAGAAGCTGAAAAGCGCGATCACCGTAAAATTGGTAAAGCCTTAGACTTGTTCCATATGCAAGAAGAAGCACCAGGTATGGTGTTCTGGCATCCAAACGGCTGGACGATTTACCAAGTTCTTGAACAATACATGCGTAAAGTTCAGCAAGACAATGGTTACCTCGAGATTAAAACACCGCAAATCGTAGACTTTACGCTTTGGGAAAAATCAGGTCATGCAGCGAACTATGCAGACAACATGTTTACGACTCATTCAGAAAGTCGTAATTATGCGGTTAAGCCAATGAACTGCCCATGTCACGTGCAAGTTTTCAACCAAGGTTTGAAGTCTTACCGTGATTTGCCAATTCGTTTAGCAGAGTTCGGTTCTTGCCATCGTAACGAACCATCTGGTTCTTTACACGGTATTATGCGTGTACGTGGCTTTACACAAGATGATGCTCATATCTTCTGTACTAAAGAACAAATCGGTCAAGAAGTTGCAGATTTTATTAAACTCACTTTAGATGTTTATAAAGATTTCGGCTTTGAAGAAGTGCAAATGAAACTTTCTACACGTCCAGAAAAGCGTGTAGGAGATGATGCACTTTGGGATATGGCTGAGAAATCTTTAGCAGACGCTTTAGATGCAGCAGGTCTGGAATGGGAATTACAGCCAGGTGAAGGTGCGTTCTACGGTCCGAAAATTGAATTCTCATTGAAAGACTGTCTCGGACGTGTATGGCAATGTGGTACTATTCAGTGTGACTTCAATTTACCAGAACGTTTAGATGCGTCTTACGTGACTGAAGACAATGATCGTGACCAACCTGTTATGTTGCATCGTGCAATTCTTGGCAGTTTTGAGCGTTTTATTGGTATACTAATTGAACACTACGCTGGTTTCATGCCACCTTGGTTGTCACCGTTACAAGCATGTGTCATGAATATTACTGATTCTCAAGCTGAAGCTTGTGAGAAAGTCGTAGCAAAACTCAAAGAAAATGGTCTTCGTGCTATTTCTGACTTGAGAAATGAAAAGATCGGATTTAAGATTCGTGAGCGTACTATAGAGCGTATTCCTTACTTGTTAGTTCTTGGTGATCGAGAAGTTGAAGAAGGTACAGTAAATGTACGTACCCGCTCAGGAAAAAATTTAGGTACTATGTCAGTAGATGCATTCATTGACTTAGTGAAGTCTGCCGTCGCCGAACGTGGCCGGTATATTGTGGAGTAAGAAAGATTAAACAGCCTGACCGTAACCAACAACAAGGTGCAAAAAGCAACCGTCCAGCAATTAATGATGAGATCCGTGCAAAAGAAGTACGCCTCGTCGGTGCTGAAGGTGAGCAAAAAGGAATTGTTTCATTAAGTGAAGCACTGCGTGCTGCTGAAGAGGTTGAACTTGATCTTGTTGAGATCGTTGCAAACGCCGAGCCGCCTGTTTGTAAAATTATGGATTACAACAAGCACTTGTTTGACCTGAAGCAGAAGCAAAAAGATGCGAAGAAAAAACAGCATCAAGTGCAAGTGAAGGAAATCAAACTGCGCCCTGCAACTGATGTTGGTGATTATCAAGTTAAGCTTCGTGCTATTTTGAAATTCCTTGAAGAAGGAAACAAAGTGAAAATCACTTTACGTTTCCGTGGTCGTGAAATGGCTCATCAACAACTTGGCTTAGCTCAATTGCAAAAAATTGAAGTAGATGTGGCTGAGTTTGGGGTTGTGGAACAAGCACCAAAAATGGAAGGCCGTCAAATGGGTATGTTACTTGGACCGAAAAAGAAAAAGTAATACTCAAAAAAAGCACTGCAAAAGCAGTGCTTTTTTTTACCCACATATCAATAAAAAAACATCACTTCACTTTTCTCTATTCAGTTTTATTTAAGGTAATTGGTATATTTTTTAAGAAATTCAATTCTTGAGTTTTATGTATTTTTAGTATTGTAAATCTCATTAGATCTCTTAAAACATGATATAAACCAAGACGCAGTCATGATAACGATGAGTAGGAAAATAGAATGATTGATCTATATTATTGGGGAACTCCCAATGGACATAAAATCACAATTGCCTTAGAAGAAATGGGACTGGATTACACCCTTTATCCAATTAATATTTTAGAAAATGATCAATTTCAACCAGACTTCCTGAGAATTTCTCCAAATAATAAAATTCCTGCGATTGTTGATCAAAATGGACCTCGTGGTGAGCCGATTTCTATATTTGAATCGGGTGCTATCTTGCAATATTTAGGTAGAAAAACTGGATTATTTTACCCAGCTGATGAGCAAGAGCGAGTTGAGGTTGAACAATGGCTCATGTGGCAAATGGGTGGTTTAGGTCCTATGCTTGGGCAAAATCATCATTTTAATAAATTTGCCCCTGAAAAAATTCCCTATGCTATAGAGCGCTATGTAAATGAGACTAAACGTTTATATAGCGTGCTTAACAAACAACTCATTGGTCAGAAGTTTGTCGCTGGTGAATACTCAATTGCTGACATGGCAATTTTACCTTGGATTTTGCGTTATGAATGGCAAGGTATTCAGATTGAAGACTATCCATACGTACAAGAATATATTGTTCGCTTAACAGCACGCTCAGCAGTTCAGAAAGCACTATCAATTAAAGTAGCTTAATTTCCTTGCCTGGATTTAGTAAATGCTTAAAGCAAAAAATTGTTTGGTGTAATTGATTATGCTGAATTACTTTTTGCTTTTTATCAGTGCTTTTGGTGCTGCGACATTACTACCTCTACAGTCTGAAGCGGTATTGGTAGCTTTATTATTAAAGGGGCAATATTCAGCTTTGCTTTTAATTGGTATAGCTACTTTGGGTAATGTATTGGGTTCTTGTGTCAATTGGTGGTTAGGCCTAAAGATAGAACAATTTAAACATCGTAAGTGGTTTCCAGTTTCTGAAAAGCGATTACAACAAGCGCAGAGCTTTTACCATAAATATGGATTTTACTCCTTACTTTTGAGTTGGATGCCTATCATTGGTGATCCCATTACTTTAGTTGCTGGGCTATTCAAAGAAAATTTTTGGCGCTTCCTTGGTATAGTCATCATTGCTAAAGCAGGGCGTTATTTGTTTATTTACTGGGTGGTAATGGGTTTTATTTAAAATAAAAAAGCATCCGAAGATGCTTTAATTTATAAATATTTAAATTAATCTTCTGAGTTTTTTGTAATATCTACCTTAAATAGATCATTCGTTTTGAGCCAACAGAAAGTCACAACAACTAGAGTTATACATCCTCCAAAAATTGTAGCGGTAATGGTGCCTAAATATTTAGCTGCTAAACCAGATTCAAAGGCTCCTAATTCATTACTCGAAGACACAAACATGCCATTTACGGCAGCGACGCGGCCCCGCATATTTTCTGGTGGAAAAATTTGCAAAATGGTTTGTCTTACAACAACAGAAATACTGTCACATGCACCTGTCATAGCCAGAGCAAAGAGAGATAACCACATATTGTTTGAGAAGGCGAATAGAATAGTAAATATTCCAAAACCTGCTACAGCAAGTAACATGTTACGCCATGCATACTGAGTTGGCGGAAAACGAGTCAAAGCAATCATAGTGACAAGTGCGCCAATAGATGGAGCCGCCCGTAAATAGCCAAGCCCTTCCGGACCGACTTTTAATATATCTTCTGCGAAAATTGGCAATAACGCGATGACACCGCCAAATAAAACTGAAGCTAAATCAAGAGAAATCGCCCAAAGAACAATTTTGGTTTTCCAGATAAAACGGAAACCCTCTCCTAAACTTTCTAAAATATTGTCAGTCTCAATTTTGGGGAAATTACGTTTATGTAATAAGTTAATTAAAATAAAGCAAATAGCGAGTAACGCAGCAACACTAAATAGACTAGTTTCTCGGCCTAAATAAGCAAGCATAAAACCACCTAGCATTGGGCCAATAATGACGCCACTTTGCCAGCCGATGGTTGTCCATGTCGCGCCATTTGCATAGAGTTCGCGTGGAATTAAAAATGGTTTTAATGATGTTGCAGAGGGATTATAGAAACCACGGATTGTTCCTAAACCAAAAATAACTGTATAAATGCCCCAAGAAAGGAAGTTAACACTGATATGCCCTAAACCATGTAAGTGGAAAAGTAACCATAAAACCAAGGGAAGGGGGACTGAGAAAAATAAACATATTTTCATAATAATCTGTTTATTAAATCTATCTGCGAAATAACCTCCCCAAAGAGAAAGAGTAATAAAAGGAATTGCTTCTGCGAGTCCAATCAAACCTAAAGTCAGTGGATCTTTGGTGATTTTATATAATGAGTAAGCAACAATAATTTCTTGAATCAAAATTGCAAGTGTTAAGCAAAATTGATTGATCGTAACGATAGAGAAATCTCGATACCGCAATGCAGCGAAAGCATCATTTTGTATATTCATATTCTTTTGAATTTAAGAGATTGCACTTATTATATGCGATGATTTTATGGATTTTCTCGTAATTTGATAATTGATTATGGAAAATAACATTTATATAAAATAGACAATTTACTATCAAAAAATGAGCATTTTACTTTTGTTTTAAGTTGGGATGCTTTAGAATGTCGGCTCCCTTACCTGCAGGTCGTTTTTGCAATGGTGCAAACGTTCCGAACAGGTGTTCAAAAGAGGTTGTTATGCCTAAGATGAAAACTCGCCGTGGTGCTGCTAAACGCTTCAAAGCGACTGCACACGGTTTTAAGCGCAAACAAGCATTCAAGCGCCACATTTTGACCAAAAAATCTGCTAAACGTATCCGTCAATTACGCGGCTGTGTAATGGTTCATGTTTCTGACGTGAACTCAGTTCGTCGTATGTGCCCATACATCTAAGGAGATTATAAATGGCTCGTGTAAAACGTGGTGTAGTGGCTCATCGTCGTCACAAAAAAATTCTTGCTCGCGCTAAAGGTTACTATGGTGCTCGTTCACGCGTTTACCGCGTAGCGTTCCAAGCGGTAATCAAAGCTGGTCAATACGCTTATCGTGACCGCCGTCAAAAGAAACGTCAATTCCGTGCTTTATGGATTGCGCGTATCAATGCTGGTGCTCGTCAAAACGGTTTGTCTTACAGCCGTATGATCGATGGCTTGAAAAAAGCTCAAGTGATCATCGACCGTCGCGTATTAGCTGACATCGCTATGCATGATGCAGTAGCATTTGCTGCTTTAGCTGAAAAAGCTAAAGGCGCATTAGCTGCATAAGCTTAGAGATTCAAAAAAGGCCGCTTTTTAGCGGTCTTTTTTATTTTTAGTAGTTCTGTTTTTAAAAAAGATAATAACCAGAGATAAATTATGAAAGATGAAAAATTTATAAATGACTTAATTCAAAAAGTGCAAAAAGGTGATCAGTTTAAATATTTATATTTTTGGGGACATACTCCTAAGCAGGCTGATCTTGTTGATAAGAGTTGTTTTAGTCAGTGGTATCCAGTGCAATTTAAAGATGAGGGTATTGAATACTTTACTGCTAAGCACTATATGATGGCGCAAAAAGCAAAATTATTTAATGATGAAGAAATCTTTGCACAGATCTTGCAAGTTAAACATCCAAATGAAGCAAAACAGCTCGGTCGTGAAGTGCGTAATTATGATGAAAAGATATGGCAAGAAAAACGTTTTGATATCGTGGTGCAGGCGAACTTTGCTAAATTCTCTCAGCATCCTGAATTGAAAAATTTCTTATTAGCAACGAAAGACCATATTTTAGTTGAAGCATCTCCGGTAGATAAAATTTGGGGGATTGGTATGGCGCAAGATCATTTACATATTCAAGATCCATCTCAATGGCAAGGTTTAAATTTGTTGGGCTTTGCTTTAATGCATGTTCGAGATCAGCTTTTAGCTCAATAAGTTTGTATGAAAAAAATTGGTGCTTCACTTTAAAGTTGTGACATGAGGGGAACGAATTGAAATCATTAAATGAAAGAGAAATTCGTATAGCCACCTTTAAGGATGCATTATCTATTGCAGAAGTGCATGTACAGTGTTGGAAAGAAACTTATACAGGTATGCTTAAGCAAGAAATATTGGATGAGCTTAAAGTACGAGATAAGGAGCTACTATGGAAAGAAATAACCAAAAGCCCTGATCATAAGTTATTTATCTATACTGAAAATGGAATGGTAAAAGGCTTTCTCGATGGTTATCTGAACCCAAAGAATAATATTGCTGAAATTCTTGCCTTTTATCTTTTGGAAGAAATTCAAAGGCAAGGTATAGGTCGTGAGTTATTTCAAAAGTTCTATCACTGTGCATTAAATCAAGATTACGCTTCTATTCGTTTAGACGTTTTTAATAAAAATCCAAGCCGTTTCTTCTATGAAAAAATGGGAGCCAAAATAATTGGTGAAACCGAACTACCTGAGTTCGGTTTCGAAATAACAGAGTTACTTTATCAATGGGAACTCTAATCTAAGTTATAGCCCAAAATAATAAGCCAATGCACAAATAATAATCGTTAGAATAATCAGCTTAATAACGCCTGAACCAGTGCCTTTATGGTGGTGAGATTTCAAGTGTTGAGGACTTTCACTTGATTGCTCGAATGGAGAGGCTTTAGCGACTGGAATTATTTGAGCTGTTTGATAGTGATTAGCAGCCTTAACAATAAGTTTGGCAAACAGATCATCAGTTTTTTGCGTAAAATTTCTTAAATTAATGAGTTGTTCTTGGTCTAGCTCTTCTCCTAACGGATCATTTGCAAGTCGTTTCTTTTGTTCTAAATAATTGCTTAATGCTTGAGTACGATTTAGAAGCTGGTGAGCATAATCTGCTAGATAGCTCTCTGGAATTAAAGCAAGTCTTGGTTCTTGGTTCGTAATATTTGTACCATCCAAATGAGCTTTTTGAAATTCTGGTTCCTCGAAACCTGCTGCGTATTTACTACGAAATAATTCACTATCCATAAAGTCAGCAATTTCTTGCCATGGCGGATTTTTTAAATCAGCTTCAATTTTTTTTGATAACTTTTCATTTAGTTCAAAACGCCAGAAAGTTTCTAAATGAAGCTCACAGGTTTGTGAAGGAGGGGCTTCAAACTCATTATCATTGTTATACCATTCAGCAAGTTCATGGCCGAAAATCCATGCAAATTTCTTATCATTTTGATGGCTAACGATAAAATGAGTGTAAGGTAAAAGCTCAACGTTACTGTTTGGATTTTGCTCTTCATTTAGAAGGCTTGATAAATGTAAACTAAGCTGAGTGGTACCTTGTTTTTTTAGCGCTTCTAGCCAAACTTGAAAGTGTTGGGCGAGTAAATGCTGAGAAGCTAAGTCACGAAATTGAAAACTATGGTGGTCAAAAATATGATGTTGTCGCCATTGGGTAAAGTTTAAGTTTTGGCGGAGGTATTCATTGCCATACGTCACAAGCGTAAGTTGTTGTTTCCAAATTTGATTGAGCGCCATAATAGTTGATCTCATTGACGATGCTATTATCTTATACGTTTTATCTTTTTGTTGCCTAATACATTTTTCATGATGGATAAACTTCATCAATTCGATGAAAAACTGTTAGAATGCAGTGTTTTATTATATTTTTTTAATTTGTTGCTTTGAGAGTTAATATGTCACTGGAAGCCCTGACCACAGAAGCGCTTGCTGCCATTGCAGCAGCTCAAGACCTTGTTGCACTTGATCAGGTACGTGTGCAATTTACAGGGAAAAAAAGCCAGCTTGCAGAACAATCGAAAGCATTAGGGAAAATGGACCCTGAAGAACGCAAAGTACAAGGTGCTGCGATTCATGCTGTTCGAGAAACAATTAATACTGCTTTAACAGAACGTCAAGCGGCATTACAACAGGCGGCACTTGAGCAAAAGCTAGCAAGTGAAACGATTGATATTACTTTGCCGGGCCGCGGTCAACGTGTTGGTACAGTTCATCCTGTTACTCAAGTACAAGAAAGAATTTGTCAGTTCTTCACTAAAGCTGGTTTTACAGTCGCGACTGGTCCAGAAGTTGAAGATGACTATCACAATTTTGAAGCATTAAATATTCCTGGTCACCATCCAGCGCGTGCTATGCACGATACTTTCTATTTTGATGCCACTCATTTACTGCGTACGCATACCTCTGGTGTACAGATTCGTACAATGGAAACAAGTGAGCCACCAATTCGCATTGTATGTCCTGGCCGTGTTTACCGTTGTGACTCAGATCAAACGCATTCACCAATGTTCCATCAGATCGAAGGTCTATACGTTGCCGAGAACACCAGCTTTGCTGAGTTAAAAGGTTTATTGATTAATCTGCTTAATGAGTTTTTTGAAAAAGATTTAAAGGTACGTTTCCGTCCATCATATTTCCCGTTTACTGAGCCAAGCGCAGAAGTAGATATTATGGATGAACGTGGCCGTTGGTTAGAGGTTTTAGGCTGTGGCATGGTGCATCCAAATGTATTAAGTGCTGCGGGTATTGATCCTGATAAATACAAAGGCTTTGCTTTTGGTTTAGGGGTAGAGCGCTTTGCGATGTTACGTTATGGCATTAATGACTTGCGTATGTTCTATCAAAATGATGTGCGTTTCTTACGCCAATTTGCCTAACAGTTTTTCAGGATTAAAAAAGGTTTATAAAGATGAAGATTAGCGAAAATTGGCTACGCACATGGGTTAACCCAGCAATTGATAGTGATACATTATCTGATCAGTTGACGATGCTTGGTCTTGAAGTTGATGAATTGGCACCAGTGGCTAAACCATTTACAGGCGTTGTAATTGGTGAAGTGTTAACTGTTGAGCAGCATCCTGATGCAGACCGTCTACGTGTTACAACAGTCAATATTGGTTCGGGTGAGCCTTTACAGATTGTATGTGGCGCACCGAATGTTCGCGCTGGAATGAAAGCTCCAGTTGCAACCATTGGGGCAGTATTACCTGGCGATTTTAAAATCAAAAAAGGTAAACTTCGTGGAATTGAATCACAAGGAATGCTTTGTGGTGCTTCTGAGATTAATCTTGAAGATAAAATCGATGGTTTACTTGAATTACCAGCCGATGCTCCAGTCGGAGTAAATATCCGTGAATACCTCAAACTTGACGACAATATTATTGATATCAGTATTACGCCAAACCGTGGTGACTGTTTTAGTATTCGTGGTATTGCCCGTGAAATTGCAGTTATTAATCAATTGCAAATGAATGAACCCGTAATTAACGCGGTTGATGCCACCATTGCTGATGAGAAAAAAGTAGTTATCAGTACTGAAGGCGCTCCGCGTTATTTAGGGCGTGTAGTTAAAAATGTTAATATAAAAGCTGCTACTCCTGAGTGGATGGCACAGGCTTTATCACGTTCAGGAATCCGTACTCATAGTATTTTGGTTGATGTGACCAACTATGTCCTAATGGAATTGGGTCAACCAATGCATGCATTCGATTTGTCTAAAATCGAAGGGACGGTACATGTTCGTCAAGCAACACAACAAGAAAAGTTACAACTTCTGAATGATCAAGAAGTTGAGTTGCCAGAAGATATTATGGTGATTGCTGACGACCAAAAAGCTTTGGCAATTGCTGGAATTATGGGTGGTTTAGCGTCAAGTGTAACCGATGATACGACTGATATCTTCTTAGAAAGTGCTTTCTTCGCTCCACTTGCTATTGCTGGACGTGCTCGTCGTTTTGGTTTACATACAGATTCTTCGCAGCGCTATGAACGTGGTGTAGATTTTGAATTACCTTTAATTGCGATGAATCGTGCTTCTCAGCTTATTCAAGAGTTAGCGGGTGGTGAATTTGGCCCAATTACTGTAGCTGAAAAAACTGACTTACTTCCAAAACGTGAAGCCATTGAACTGAAACAAGCTCAGGTAGACCAATTATTGGGATATCAAGTCGCAGGTGAGTTCATTGCAGATGCTTTAACCCGACTAGGGTGTAAGGTAACAGTTAAAGCTGAAGGTGAGTGGAGCGTAGTGCCGCCATCGCATCGTTATGATATGGCTATTTATCAAGATTTAATTGAAGAAGTTGCGCGTATTGATGGCTATGACAATATCCAGATTAGCTTACCAAGCATGGATGTTAAATTTGTTAAATACCAAGATCGTTTTGAGCTCACTGAGTTGCGTCAAACGATCGTGACTTTAGGTTATCAAGAAGCAATTAGTTTTAGTTTTGCGGATGCGAAACTTGAAAAGCAATTAAATCCCGAAGTTAAGCCATTGATGTTAGCAAATCCAATTTCAAGCGATTTGGCTGCAATGCGTAGTACGTTGCTTTCTAGTTTAATTCCTTGCGTACAATATAATCTCAACCGTCAGCAAAGTCGTGTTCGTTTCTTCGAATTCGGGCTGCGTTTTGATTATCAAAATGCTAAGAGCATTGAAGACTTACAGCAGACCCCTACCTTGGCTTTGGTGGCAGTCGGCTCGCAAGAACCAGAATCATGGCATGCTAAGCCTCAACCAATGGATTTCTTTGATTTCAAAGGTGAGATTGAAGAGATATTAGCTGCTGGACGTGTAAATGTTGAATATGTTCGTTCAGAACGCGCGTGGTTGCACCCAGGGCAATCAGCTGAGATTTTGGTTGATGGTAAATCAATTGGTTACTTAGGTCGTTTGCATCCATCTCTAGAAAATGACCTTGATTTAAGCACGACTTGGGTTGCTGAACTCGATCAAACAGCTGTTTTGCAATCTTATGTATCTAATTTTACAGAATTATCACGTTTTCCTTCGGTTAGACGTGATATTGCGCTTTTAATCTCTGATAATATAAATGTTAGAGATATTCAGCAGTTAATCGAACAAACTGGTGGAGAGCTTTTAGACTCTACATGGTTATTCGATGTGTATACGGGGCAGGGTGTCGAAGATGGTAAGCGCTCATTAGCGTTTGCACTTTTGTGGCAACATCCTTCACGTACGCTTGAAGATGCTGAAATTAAATCTGGTATGGACAATATTATCCAAGTGTTAGAAAACACTTATCAAGCGACATTGAGGGCCTCATGACAGCATTAACTAAAGCAGACATGGCTGATCATTTAAGTGAGTTAACCAGCTTAAATCGCCGTGAAGCAAAACAAATGGTCGAGTTGTTCTTCGACGAAATTAGCCAAGCACTTATTGCGGGAGAGCAGGTTAAGCTCTCTGGTTTCGGTAATTTTGAATTAAGAGATAAACGCGAACGTCCAGGACGTAATCCTAAAACAGGCGAAGAAATTCCAATTTCTGCTCGCCGTGTAGTGACCTTTAGAGCAGGTCAAAAGTTTAGACAACGTGTTGGAAATGAGCAGATCGATTGATCTGCTTTTTTTTACTTATATTTAGACAGGTTTATTCCACTACGATGTTATGTCAATGTATCTAGATATATTAAGTGAAGTGGGCTTAGGAATATAAAATTTAGGCGTAAAAAAAGAGGACAAAATGTCCTCTTTTTTTCTAATCTAAATTATAGATTAGTGTGCAGCAGAAGCTTCAGAAGCAGCAGGTGCAGAAGCAGCAGCAGCAGAAGCTTCAGAAGCAGCAGCATCAACAGCAGTAGAAGCAGCAGTAGCAGCTTCAGAAGCAGCAGTAGAAGCTTCAGAAGCAGCAGCTACAGCTTCAGAAGCAGCAGCAGGAGCTTCTTCTTTCTTAGAACAACCAACGAAAGCTAAAGTAGCAGCTACAGCAGCAACAGCAGCAAATTTTTTGAATAACATGGCATCACTCTCACAAAAAAGATTTGAGATTAAAAAAACCTAAGTTGGACTGTTTTGCTTTTATTATTCCTAAAACGTAGCTAGGTAACAACGCATGGAGCAGTCTAACTGGTCTGCCGCTATGCTATCACTGCAAATGCTGAAATACTACTGTCGTCTGTCGAAAAAACGTATGAAAAAGAGAAAAACAGTCTGTTTTTTAACAGAAAAAAACAATCAATCAGCCCGAGTGTATTGGAAAAGGTGGAGGTAAGCTATTAAAAAACTTGTTTTTTTTAATTCAAAAATAATTATTATCAAAAGCTTATAAATAATTTTACATAAAAAACTGCAAAATGTATTTTTGTGTAAAGCTTGTCAACCAAATAAAAAGCCACTCAAAAGAGTGGCTTTTTATTGAAGATTAATCGATTAAGTTGAAGCTTTACGCTTCATTTGATCGAAGAAATCATCATTTGTTTTAGTTTCTTTCATACGATCAAGTAAGAATTCCATTGCCGCCAACTCATCCATAGGATGAAGGAGCTTACGGAGGATCCATACTTTACGTAAGTTATCATCATCCATTAAACGCTCTTCACGACGGGTACCAGATTTCTTAATATTCATGGCAGGGAAGACGCGTTTTTCAGCAATACGGCGATCAAGAGTAATCTCTTGGTTACCTGTACCTTTGAATTCTTCATAAATTACGTCATCCATTTTACTGCCTGTTTCAATCAAAGCAGTTGAGATGATCGTAAGAGATCCACCTTCTTCAATATTACGTGCAGCACCGAAGAAGCGTTTAGGGCGCTCTAATGCGTGAGCATCTACACCACCAGTTAATACTTTACCTGATGAAGGAATGACAGTGTTATATGCACGCGCTAAACGGGTAATAGAGTCAAGCAGAATCACAACGTCTTTTTTATGTTCAACAAGACGTTTTGCTTTTTCAATCACCATTTCTGCAACTTGTACGTGGCGAGCAGGAGCTTCATCGAATGTTGAAGCAATGACTTCACCGCGAACAGTACGTTCCATTTCAGTTACTTCTTCTGGACGCTCGTCAATTAATAGAACAATCAGGAATACTTCAGGATTGTTTCTAACAATAGATTGAGCAATATTTTGAAGTAACATTGTTTTACCCGCTTTTGGCGGTGCAACAATAATAGAACGTTGACCTTTACCGATCGGCGCAACTAAGTCAACAACACGAGAAGTTAAGTCTTCTGTCGTACCATTACCTAGTTCCATAACCAATTGTTCGGTTGGGAAAAGGGGTGTTAAGTTTTCAAATAGAATTTTATTTCGAGAATTTTCTGGCGTGTCATAGTTAATCTGGTTAACTTTGAGCAACGCAAAATAACGCTCACCTTCTTTTGGAGGGCGAATAGTACCTGTGATGGTATCGCCTGTACGCAAGTTAAAGCGTCGGATTTGTGAGGGACTCACATAAATATCATCCGGACCTGCTAAATACGAACCTGCGGCAGAGCGCAAAAAACCAAAACCATCAGAGAGAATTTCAAGAACGCCGTCACCAAAAATTTCTTCGCCATTCATCGCATGGCGTTTCAAAATGGCAAAGATAATATCTTGCTTTCGGTTACGAGCCATACCTTCCAGGCCCATAAATTCAGCAATTTTAATTAATTCACCAATTGGTTTTTTCTTGAGTTCAGTTAAATTCATAAGGGTCAGAATTAGGAAAGAGTAGAGTGTGGTTTAAAAAGAAGAAAAATCGCTCGCATACAAAAAAGATTATCGCAATTGTATTTACACAATAACAATTCAGAAGTCTGATTGATTGTTTCGAAGAAAAATGTGAAAAAACAATTTCTGTTGCCGAGTGGCGATCTTTATGTTTGTGTCTTGTAAGAAGCCGGACGAAGATGATTCCCTTCAGTGCCTCTTGAGCATGCAATATAAGCCAGCTTAGTTAATTTGTCAATTTATAGCCGAAAAAAATACGCTATAAAAGTATAGCGTATTTTCATTCTTAGCATTTTGACTTAAACATTTTCATCAATAAAGCTTACAAGTTTAGAGCGAGGTACAGCGCCAATTTGTTGAGCTACGACTTCACCATTTTTGAAAAGTAATAAAGCAGGAATATTGCGGATATTGTATTTCACCGCAATATCTTCGCAAGAAGTCACATCAACTTTAACAATTTTTACTTTACCAGCATATTCACTTGATAAGTCTTCAAGAACAGGTGCAATTGCTTTACAAGGTGCACACCAACCTGCCCAGAAGTCAACAAGTACAGGTGTTTCAGCGTCTAGAACATCTGCTTGGAAGTTATCATCAGTTGTATTTACAATAGTCGCAGACATGGTACGGCTCCAATTTTTAGAAAAAAGTGCTATTACTACAGGAGAAAATTATCTCTATCAGTATTACATAGCTACTTAGTTCAATGTAAGGGTTTGATGCCATTATTCAAGGCTTAACTAAATTTGTCTAATGGATGCTCACGATATTCACCATCGACTTGTACAATCAACTCATAAATAGAAAAATATAAATGACAGTTAATTGTTGATGAAAATGGCTTTTCAATTGCATTCGTGTGAATTACTCTAGGCGTGAATTGTTATGGGTTTAGTTCAATAATGTCTGACTTTCTGATTGATGAAGAATTACTTGCCGCCATAGATATGGGGTCGAACAGCTTTCACCTTGCAATTGCACGGGTAGATCACGGTGAAGTTAAAAAAGTTGCTTCGATGTCAGAAAAAGTACAGCTTGCAGCTGGTTTAGATGAAAATAAAAATTTAACAGAAGCAGCTCAGCAACGCGGTTTGGCATGTCTAGCCCGTTTTGTTGGAAGATTGAGTTCTGTTCAACCTAATCGTTTACGAATTGTGGCTACTAATGCCTTGCGTCAGGCAAAAAATGGTCATGAATTTATTCAAAAAGCTGCAGAAATTTTACCTAAACCTATTGAAATTATTGCAGGACGAGAAGAAGCCCGTCTGATCTATTTGGGTGTATCGCATACCATGGCCAATGGTGGACGTCGCTTGGTCGTCGATATTGGTGGTGGTTCTACCGAATTTATTATCGGTGAAGAGTTTGAACCTATTTACACCGAATCATTACAAATGGGTTGCGTGGCCTATACAACAGCTTACTTTTCTGATGGGGAAATTACCCAGAAATCATTTGATAAGGCCGTAGTTGCTGCTCGTAAAGAACTTTCTGCTATTGCAACGACTTATAAAATGGAAGGGTGGGATACTGTCGTTGGTTCGAGTGGAACGATTAAAGCCTGTCGCCAAATTATGGTTAATATGGGCTTAAGTGATGAACAAGAAAATGTCACTCGAGAAGGTTTATACAAACTCAAAGATAAATTACTTAAGTTTAAAAACGTTTCTGAAATTGATTTTGAAGGTTTAAGAGAAGATCGACGAGCAGTTTTGCCAGCCGGATTGGCAATTTTGTACGCAGTTTTTGAAGTTCTAGAAATTGATCGTTTGGCATATTCTGATGGTGCATTACGCGAAGGTGTTATGTATGACCTATTAGGTCGATTTAAACATGAGGATATACGCGACCGCAGTGTACAGGCTCTAATGGGTCGTTATAATGCTGACCCTAAACAAGCAGAACGTGTTGTCAATACAGCACAGCAATTATTTGATGGTGTCGCGAAATCTCTTAATTTAACGAGTGAAGACAGTGACTTACTGCGTCGATCAGCTTATTTGCATGAGATTGGTTTAGCAATTAGTCATGGTGGTTATCATCGCCATGGTGCTTATTTGTTACAGCATTCTGATATTCCAGGTTTCTCGCAAATTGATCAAAATCATCTTTCACATTTAGTTGCTCACCATCGTCGTAAATTGCGAAATGATGTAAAAAACGAAATTTTGAAGGCTGGTGGTCATAAATTACTTTACTTATGTTTATTGCTTCGCCTAGCAGTTTTACTCAACCATAGTCGAAGTGATCAGATGCTTCCTGCCATTGAACTGACCATCATAAATGATCAACAATGGCAGCTTAGTGTTTCTGGTGATGCCAAACAATGGCCATTGTTAGTTGCGGACTTGCATGATGAGCAAGATCAGTTTAAGCATTGGGACATTGAATTGAATATTCAGTCGGAAAAATTTATCGATTAAAGGGATAATATTCGACCTATGAAAAAAGCTACTCAGTCCAAAGCGTGGACAACGGTTCAAATTGCACGACATCCTGAACGTCCGCAATTTCTAGATTATGTCGGTGAAATCTTTACAGAATTTGACGCCTTGCATGGTGATCGTTTGTTTGGTGACGATGGTGCGATGGTAGGTGGTCTTGCTCGTTTTGACGGTCAACCTGTGATGGTCATTGGACAACACCGTGGTCGTAGTACCCGTGAAAAATTAAAGCATAACTTCGGTATGGCTAACCCTGAAGGTTACCGTAAATCTCAACGCCTATTAGATATGGCTGAGCGTTTTAATCTGCCGGTCTTTACGTTTATTGATACTATGGGTGCTTACCCTGGTGTTGGTGCTGAAGAACGTGGACAAGCCGAAGCAATTGCAACTAGCCTTGCTCAACTTTCAAGTTTGAAGGTTCCTGTTGTTGCAACAGTACTTGGTGAAGGTGGTTCTGGTGGTGCTTTAGGTATTGGCGTTGCTGACAGAGTAATTATGTTATCGCATAGTATTTATTCTGTGATTTCACCAGAAGGCTGCGCATCTATTTTATGGAAAACTGCTGAAAAAGCGGCTCAAGCGAGCGAAGCTTTAGGTTTGACAGCAGATAAATTGCAATCTCTAGGTATTGTTGAATATGTAGTAGATGAAGGCGAAGGGGCACATTTAGATCCTGAGCATGTAATGCAAAATCTAAAAGTAGTTTTGAAGCAGGCTTTGGATGAATTGCTACCAATGGATGCAAATGAACGATGCGAAGCACGTTATCAACGTTTAATGAAGTTTGGCAGCGCAAATTTAGGCATAATGTCTTAAAGCAGGCTCAACTGTTTTCAGAAAATAGTTCTTTTCTTATTGGATGTAGTGGCGGCATGGATTCAATGCTGCTACTACATTTGATGTCTCAAATTTTCCCTCAAAAGATTCGAGCGATTTATATCGATCATCAACTGCAATCACAAAGTGCAGAATGGGGTAAACTCGTTGCTAAACAAGCTACTTGCTTAGATATTCCTTATATTATTCAAAAGGTTCAAGTTACCGACGGTAATTTGGAAGCTCAAGCACGTCAGGCACGTTATCAAGCTTATCGACAGCATTTACAAGCTAACGAAATTTTAGTACTTGCTCATCATCAACAAGATCAGGCTGAAACAGTAATGTTGAGGTTGATGTCGGGTGCAGGTGTTGATGGCCTTGCTGCTATGCAGTCTATTGATTACCGCGTAGATATGACAATTTGGCGTCCTTTTTTAGATTTAACTCGTGAGCAAATTGTCGATTGGACTACCCAACTTGAAGTTGAATATGTAAATGACCCTACAAATTACGATATTCACTATGATCGAGCATGGTCACGTGAGGAACTTTGGCCATTTTTACAAAATCGATTTCCTAAAATGCAGCAAGCACTTAGCCGAACCAGCTATTTGATGCAAGATGCTTCTGAAATTTTAGAAGAAGTTTTGATAGTCGATTTAAAGCATTGTGGTACCGCTGATTGTTTAGACTTAACTAAATTGTTAAATTTATCGGCTGCCCGTCAGCGCCAGTTGCTTTCGGTTTGGATGAAAGGTGATGGGCAATATCGACCTGCATTTGAAATGGTCGAGCGCTTAAAAAATGAAGTGATTGATTCAAAGTCTGATGCACAAGCAGCATTACACTGGAATCAGTTTTACTATGTCCGTTATCAACAGTATCTTTATAGATTGAGTAAACAGGCTTTTCTTGCTGAAACATTAAGTCCAGTTGAGGTTGAATCGGAGCATCATTTCCAAATGGGAGAAATAGTGCATTACGCTTCAGGAAATTTTCAGATTACACAAAAAAATATCGGTTTAGCTTCATCTTTATTAAATAAAAAATTGAGAATAATTCGACGTCAGGGTGGAGAAAAAGTCCACTTATATGGTCGTGTTGGCCAATGGCCATTAAAAAAAGCAATTCAAGAAGCACATATTTTGCCTTGGCTTCGTCATACAATTCAAATATTAGTTATAGATAATGTTATGCTTGGGGTTTTTACACCGAAAGGATTTTGGTTGGCTCAGTCTCCGTATTGTGAGCAAGGAGGATGGCAACCAGATTTAATTTCTCATTCTTGTAATCTGGTAAATGGCGAATATGGTTATGGCAAGTGCAGTAAATTGTAATATCTGTTTTATTGGTGGCGGTAATATGGCCCAAGCGTTAATTGGTGGGCTCATTTCAAGAGGTTTACCACCGACACGTATTACTGTTTCAGATCCTGTTGAACAGATCCGTCAATTATTACAAGAGAAAGAAGTCCACGTCACACAAGATAACGTGGTTGCAATTCAAAATGCTGATGTTGTCGTACTGGCGGTAAAACCCCAAGTTTTGGCGACTGTTTTACGTCCCTTGAAAGGTCTGTTATCAGATAAATTGGTCATTTCAATTATTGCTGGTGCTGAAATTCAAACAATATCAAATTTAATTGATAGCGATCGAATTGTACGAGTTATGCCAAATACACCAGCTCTGGTTCAAACAGGCGCGCATGGTATCTATGCAAATGATGTAGTAGGTACTTCGGATCGTGAATTAACAAGTCAGATTTTAGCAGCCACAGGTTTAACAATTTGGGTAAACTCCGAAGCTCAAATTGATGCGGTAACAGCAGTTTCTGGTTCAGGTCCTGCATATTTTTTCTATTTGATGGAAAGTATGATCCGTGCGGGTAAGAATTTAGGACTGGATGAAAAAGTTGCAACCGCTTTGACTCTTCAAACGGCGTTAGGTGCAGCTCAAATGGCAATTACCAGTTCAAATACTCCATCTGAACTTCGTAAGAATGTGACATCGCCAAATGGTACAACACAAGCTGCACTTGAAGTTTTTGACCGTGCACAAATCTCCCAAAATATTCAATCTGCATTGGCTGCTGCTCAGAAGCGTAGTCAAGAATTGGCTCAAGAATTGAGTGACAGTGCGAAATAGCTTAAATAGGATAAGACAACTATGGGTGCAAATTCTGCGCTAATTTTTGGAATTTTAATTAATGTCGCGATTTTATTGGTCTTTTTCCGTTTTTTAATACAATTAGCGGCAGTAAGTCCTTATAATCCTGTGGTTTTATCGACCGTAAAAGCGACTAAGATTGTTGATATTTTTGGCCGAATTTTTCCGACGGTCGCAAAAGGCCGATTTAATTTGGCTGCGTTGGTTCTTTTAATTACGTTGTATTTACTGAAAATTTTCGGTGTGATGTATCTTTCTGGCTCTATGCCAAATAGTCCGATTCATTTACTGATTCTGACATTTGTAACCATGATTCAGGATTTGATTCGTTTCTGCCGTTATTTAATTTTCGCAACAATCATTTTGAGTTGGGTGGTCATGTTTACGCAATCGCGTTCACCTTATATTGAGGTGATTCAAGATTTAGCTGAACCATTACTCGCGCCATTCCGTCGTTTATTGCCTAATATGGGAATGATTGATTTATCTCCAATTTTGGCATTTTTGGCACTCTATATTGCCGAGATATTAATGAATGAAGTAGCGAAAGTTCTCTTAACCGGACTTTAAGCTGATTCAATAAAAAAGGGCTGTATTTAACAGCCCTTTTTTTATTTCTGTTAATTAATGAGCATCATCCCAGTTTAGACCTTGTCCTACTTCAACAAGTAAAGGCACTGAAATTTCTAGAACCGATTCCATAACATTTGCAATTTGCTTAGAAAGCTCATCGGCAATGTTTTGATCTACTTCAAAAACTAATTCATCGTGTACTTGAAGAAGTAACTTTGCCTGATCTTTTGGCAGAATTTTATCTACTTCAATCATCGCAAGTTTAATAATATCAGCTGCACTACCTTGTAAAGGTGCATTGATAGCTGCACGTTCGGCAGCCTTACGCACCATCACATTTCGTGCATCAATATCTGGTGTATAAAGACGACGACCTAAAATGGTTTCAACAAACCCTTGTTCTGAGGCAACTTGACGCGTGCGTTGCATATATTCATAAATGCCAGGATAACGTTGGAAATATTGCTTGATATAGTTTTGCGATTCTTGACGTGTGAAGCCTAATTGACGAATTAAGCCAAACTCAGACATACCATAAAGTAGACCAAAGTTTACTGCTTTGGCTTGACGACGCTGGTCATTAGTCACATCTTCAATTGCAATACCTAATACTTCGGCGGCAGTACGACGGTGAACATCTTGTCCATGTTGGAACGCATGTACTAAAGCATCATCTTGAGAAAAATGTGCCATTAAACGTAGTTCAATTTGCGAGTAATCGGCAGCCAATAGAACTCGGCCTTCCGGTGCAATGAAAGCTTTACGAATCTGACGGCCAATTTGTCTACGAATTGGAATATTTTGTAAGTTAGGATCGGAAGAGGATAGGCGACCTGTCGCTGTTAGCGCTTGATGATAGCTCGTATGTACACGATGCGTATCATTATGAGATTGTTCAACCAGACGGTCCGTATAGGTACTCTTTAACTTTGCTAAACCGCGATGTTCTAAAATAATTTCCGCTAAAGGATGTTCAATTTTTTCTAAAACACTTTCGCTTGTACTGTATTGCCCAGTTGCAGTTTTTTTCCCGCCTTTGATTCCTAATTTATCAAATAGAATTTCCCCTACTTGTTTAGGTGAAGCAATATTAAAAGTTTCATCTGCAATTTCCATGGCTTGATTTTCAAGACCTTCCATAGTTTTTGCAAATTCAACACTTAAGTTATCGAGGAATGCATGATCTAAACGAATGCCATTCTCTTCCATACTCGATAAAATTCGGGCAACTGGCATTTCGATGTTATATAAAATATTTTCTAGTTCAGGAAATGGTTTAAGTTTGTTTGAAAGGACTTCATACAAACGATAGGTCACATGTGCATCTTCTGCTGCATAGTGAGCAGCGACTTCAATCTCAATTTGATTAAATGTTTTCTGCTTTGCACCTTTGCCAGCAATTTGCTCAAAAGTCGTTGTTAAGTGACTTAGGTAGACACGGGCAACATCATCCATTCCATGACGAGTTGCTGCTGCATTCAGTACATAAGACGCCAACATGCTGTCGAAATACCAGCCTTTTAACTCAATTCCATGGTTAGCGAAAATATGTGCATCGTATTTAAGATGATGACCGATTTTTTTAACCGCTTCATTTTCTAGTACAGGCTTAATTTGAGCCAGAATTTGCTCACGGTTCAGTTGCTGTGGCGCATTTTCATAGTTATGCGCCAAAGGAACATAGTAAGCATCTTGTGCATCAAATGCGATTGAAAAACCAACCATTTCGGCAATACGATAATCAAGACTCGTGGTTTCTGTATCAATCGCAAAATGATCGGCATTTTGCATGCGTTGCCAGAGTTGATCCCATGCTTCTTGAGTTAAAACAGTGTGGTAATTGGCAGTCCCAAGCTGGTCATCTTGACTCGTTAAACTGGCCTGATCTTCGGTTTCTATCGAATCAGCTGGTTTAACCTCATCTTGTACTACGACTTGTGAAACTTGTTGTTTATAAGCAGAGCTGTTCGGATTATTTGGATGGTCAAGTGACTGTAACTGATTTCTAAACTCAAGTTCAGTATATAAGTTACGCAAAGCATCAACATTTGGGTCGATAAGCTTTAATTCATGCCAGTTGAGTTCTAAAGGAAGATCACACACAATACTTGCTAGCTGATGATCAAGCTTAATATTGTCTAAATTATCTTTAATATTCTGACTAATCTTGCCTTTAAGTTGGTCTGCATTGGCAATAATATTCTCTAGGGTGCCATATTCAGTCAGTAATTTTGCTGCTGTTTTTGCACCAATGCCTGGAACACCCATAATACCGTCGGATGCATCGCCCATCAGAGTCAAGTAGTCGATAATCTGATTTGGCCAAACTCCAAACTTCTCAAATACACCGTCAGTGTCCATTACGCGATCTTTAAAACTATCTTCTAACTTTACATGATCATTAACTAATTGAGCCATGTCTTTATCTCCAGTCGAGATGAGAACATGGTGGCCTTCGAGTACGGCACGTTTAGCAAGTGTACCAATAATGTCATCCGCTTCTGCGCCAGGGAGACTATATAAAGGAATACCTTGAGCTTTAATCAATGCATGTAAATATGGAATTTGTTGAGATAACTCTTCGGGCATTGTTGGGCGATCACCTTTATAAATGGGTGAAAGCTTATGACGGAAGGTTGGTTCGGGAGTGTCAAAAATTACGGCCATATGCGTCGGTTGCATACGACGCATAAGTTTTTGAATCGCAGAAATTGCTCCACGTATTGCATTGGTATGTAACCCTGTAGAGGTCGTCAATGGTGGTAATGCATGATATGCACGAAATAAAAAATAGGACCCATCAACCAAGACAAATGGTGGCATTGAACAATTCCTTAATCTGAATTACGGGTATTTTACGTGAAAACGGATATGAATGCAGGTTTATGATTTTTGCAGTATTTTGTATGTATAAATATACGCTTGTATTGCCTTGAAGTAAGATGACATGTAATGAAGGTGTCATATTGCTAAGCCCATGTATAAAAAAGACAAACAGGGAATGATCATCGTTTTGATCGCTTTGACTTTGTTTTTAGCCATTTCAATTGGTTTTAAATTCCAGAGTGCTGTTGCTGCTTTATCTATTGCACTCGTGGTAGTACTGGTTCAGTTATTATCAAATTTGCATCAGCGTCTGACTCATTTAGAACAACAGTTTTCACATCAGGCAAATCCTCTTTATTCTATTCGTATGCAAACAACAGTGATTTATACGGCTGCCTTGGTTGCGTTAGTTGCTTATATGAATCACTGGATGTGGATTGCTGGCGGTGCATTACTGGTTTTATTGTTATGTTTGGTCCAAACGATTAGTGCATTCCATACAAGACTATTGTACCTCGAGACAGTAAAACAAAATGTTCATGTAAATGAAGCAATAAATACAGATGTTGTAACGCCTGTATTGGGGCAAATTGATCCAAACAATATGATCAAGCCAGCACTACCTGAAATGAACTCTTTAGACCAAAAAGAAAATCTAGCTCCTGTACAAACTGCATGGTGGCAACCAGCAATAGATTGGATGGTACATGGCAATCCAATTTTAAGAGTTGCTGTTGCTGTGCTCATGGTTGGGGTAGTGTTGTTACTGCGTTTCGCAAGCGAGCACTGGCAGCTAAGTTTGGGTTTGAAACTTGGTTTTATCGCTATTGCTGGAGGTGTATTAACTGCATTTGGTTATACTCTGCAAAAGAAAAATCAACTTTTTGCTGTTGCTTTGCAGGGTGTAGGACTAGCGGTTGTGTTTCTAACACTCGTGTTCTCGCATCATTTTGGTGTAATTGCCAATCTGATGACAGCAAGTATTTTGTTTACTATTTTATTAGTAATCACCGTATTTTTAAGTTTAAAGCAACAGGCGATTTATTTAGCGATTTTAGCACTCGGCATGGCTTACGCAGCGCCACTGGTCATTCCGCAATATCGCCCAGATGTGGTTTTCTTATTTAGCTACTATTTGGTTATTAATCTTGCGGTTGCCGCCGTTAATTTTATTCAACCTTGGAAAATCTTAAATCAAATCGCTTTCTTTGCCACGATGTTTATTGGTGGTAGTGCGATAGGTTTTTATGCAGAACCTGCAAAATTTGACACATTAGACTGGATTTTATGGCTGCATATAGCCCTGTTTATTTGGCTCAGTGTGCGTTATAGCCAAAATATATCTCGAGTTTCAACACCTGAAAAACGAGAAGGGATTCGTTTACCTCCACTGTTAGATGTGGGCCTTATTTTTAGCGTGCCTGTACTAGGTTTTACACTACATGCCTATTTAGTACATGAGTCTACCCAAGCGTTGACGATTGGCGCCGCAGTACTAGCGGGAATTTATGCACTATTAACTTTCTGGATTAAAAAAACTCATCCGCAACTTTCGGTGTTGGCAAAAAGCTTTTTCATTCTCGCCGTTGCATTTTTTGCTCTAATCTTTCCACTCGCGAAAGGAGCACACTGGACTGCAATTGGTTGGGTCGCTCAAGGTACGGCCTTAATTGTATGGGGTGTAACTGAGCGCTACCGTTTAAGCCGATATATTGGTGTAATTTTAGTTTTACTAAGTTCAATTGCATTGTTTTATCAATTTTGGGCAAATGAACAATTCCCAACATTGAGCACAAGCATTTATGCAATCGCCCAATTTATTTCAGCCTTCTATTTGTTGCAATACAACAGTAAAGAGCAACACTATTTTAGTGCCAGCATGTTTAGCGGTATTTTCTTATGTTTAGGGATGTATGCGGGTGCTGTCGCTGGTATAGAAATATTGACATGGCAAAATCACGGCTTAAGCCCATATTTGATGATTGCGATATTATTATTATCAATATTTAGTGTAGTCGTTCACTACAAACTAAGAGTTCAATGGCAGAGTTTACAGTTAAGTCTAATTAGCCTTTTATTGTTGTTAATTTTGGGTGAGGCTTTTACCAGTCAAATATTCACCATGTTTAAATGGCCGAACATACTGCAACAGGGGACTTTCCTCATTGCAGCAACATTCCTCAGCGCTTTATTCATTATGGCTCAACCGCAGTCAGGTCAGTTTGGGTCTTTAAAGGCATGGGCTGGTTTAAGCTGGTTGGCATTAGCCACAGTTGGTTTGGCGATTTTTCCACAAATGCCAATTGTTGCTTTGGCTTTCGTTCCGGTGGTTTATTCGATTTGGGCTTATCAGTCCCATAAAACCACATTGTTACATCAAATTCCAGTGTGGTGTCTAAGTTTACTTTGGTTGCTTGTGGTGAGTGTCGATATTCATTCTGCCGAATACCTTTATTTTGTTCCTTTGCTTAACTTAACTGATTTTCTTTCAATTGTAGTATTTGCAGGCCTACTCTTTATTATCTATCAACATGCTTTTGATCAAGATAAATCACTGGAGTGGACTTTTAAAATTACAACAATTCTAGTGGGGTTGTTAGTATTCAGTAGTGTGGTGGTTAGAAGTTTGCACCATTATTGGGCGACGCCACTCTGGAGTGCTGCAATTTGGACAAATGGTCTAGTGCAGTTAAGTTTGACATTGCTTTGGGTCATCTTGGCATTCGTTTTAACCACATTCTCTAGTCGAAGAATGATTCGTCAATTGTGGTTTGTGGGTGCTGCGCTTTTAGGAATTGTCGTATTAAAACTAATTTTGCTTGATCTATCGCAAAGTGCGACTTTAACTCGAGTCATTTCATTTATTGGGGCGGGTGGGGTAATGCTAATTATTGCTTATCTTGCACCATTACCGCCGTCATCTTCTGTACAAAAAAATGAAGAGCCTAAGCTTTAGGCTCTCGTTTTAACTCATTTTGATTAGTGTATTGATCGATATCATCTTCAGCAAAAACAGTAGGTGGTCGATCAATCAAACCCATTTTAGGAACAGGAATTTCAATCTGATTATCTAAAAATCCATTTCGAATTCTTTCTTGCATCTCATCTCGGACTTTTAAAGAATTTTCTTGTCTACACCACATTGCAAATAAAAGTTCAATCGATGATTCTCTGAATGCGGTAACTGTAACAGCAGGCTTTGGGTCATCTAATACAAGCGGATAATGAGCTGCTACGTTAAGTAGAACTTCGCGAACTTTAATGATGTCTTCGTGAAAGTTAATTGCGAGTGTAATTGGAATTCGCCGAATTGGGTATTTAGATAAGTTGTGTACGGGAGCACGAATAAGCTGTTCATTTGGCAGACGAATATAGACATTGTCTAATGTAAGTAGTTTTACAGACAGCAAGTCAATTGAGATCACTTCACCTTCAATCGTATTTCCACGAATCAGGGTAATCTGGATCGTATCTCCGACTTCAAACGAACCTTCGCCAATCAAAAATAAGCCGCTAATCAAGTTACTGGCAGATGTTTGTGAAGCAAAACCGAGTGCTACAGTTAGAATCCCTGCCGCGCCAAGGAATACACTGAGTTTAAAACCAGCTTCTTTTAAACTCGTCATAATGAAGAGTAAGAAAATAAAATAAAAAATACCGCGGCGCCATACCAAACGTTGATGAGCATTAAAACGTGAGCCAATGGTTCTAATAAATGTATTTGAAATAATACGAGCAAGAACAAAACCAATAAAACAGAGCACAACAGCGACTAAAATTTCACTAATACGTTCGGTATTGATATTGGTAAATATGCTTGTGAGGCTATCAGCGATATCCTTAGGAATACTTGTATCAGCCATATAAACCTCTTAAAAGAATGAATCAAACATATTGAATAATGCTCCACCAGGTGAACGTGGCGGATGAACATAGGTTACTTCGCCAGCAAGTGGTGGAGTGCGGTTTTCAATACGAATGCGTGCGGGGCGATCAGAGCCTTCATAATAAACTTTAATTTGAGACGTCCATAAACGCCCCGTACTTTCACTATAGAAAAGAGGCAGGGCGGTAACTGGTACATTCATGCGGTCAAAACGCAATTGATGATTACTGGTATTGTGAAAATCAATTGGGGTTACAGCACGAAAAGCACGCGGTGTTAACAGGTTCAAATCGGTACGTCCATCTACTGAAGTGGCATAACAAATTTCACCTTGCTGGGCATTTGGACCAAACCATGTATCTTTCGGCTGAATTAGTGGAATCTCAAACAGAGGCTCATGCTGACTTTCGACCAAACCAGCAATCCATAGCGGTGTACTAATATAGAGAGTTCCACGTTGTCCCGCTGGAATGTAGATAGGATCAACGGGTTTAATTACTACTGAACGGTCTGCCAGTCGTGGCATAAGTAAAAATTCCGGATTAGTTTTCCGAAACATGTAGCGTTCTACTTGAACAGTATGCGGAAAGGCAAAATTCGGATCTGCGATTGGGTGCCAATCTTGCTCATTATCGTCTTGAAGAGATGGGCGATAATATTCGATACGCCATTCTTTTATACCGCGCGTTAGACGAAAAAGCATTGAACCGAATTGCCATGCTTTAGACTGATTAATTTCAAAGCGCTGTTCTCCCCACCATTTTAAGGAATTCTGGGGGCGAGGCTGATATTCATTATTTTCAAACAAGACGTAAAATTCCTCTACCGAGTTGTTAAACAGACTTCACGCTGTAATCTGCTTAGAGTACACTCAAAATCATCTTACTCATCATTATAAATTGTGATGCAAATATTGAAACAAATACAAGTTCCATATAGTTTTGCCAAGCGTCATGGTGTTTTATTTCGTTATGACGGTGATCAAGTATTTATTATTAGACGTCAAAATACTGAAAAAATTGCATTGCAGGAAGCAAGACGAATTTTAGGAAAACCAGCACACTATCAGTTATGCACTGAACAAGAATTTAATGCACTGCTTAGTACAAGTTATGCGCGAGATACAGGGGAGTCACAAGAAGTTGCAGCAGGTTTAGAAGATCATCCTGATTTATTAAGCTTGGCTGATCAGGTGCCAGAAACAGAAGATTTGATGGACCAAGAAGATGATGCGCCTATTGTCCGTCTTATTAATGCACTTCTTTCTGAAGCAATTCGAGTTGGCGCTTCAGATATTCATATCGAGGCTTTTGAAAAGAAATTATCTGTACGATTACGTGTAGATGGTCAATTACGTGAAATTGTACAGCCACGCCGTGAGTTGGCGCCTTTGCTAGTTTCGCGTATTAAAGTCATGGCAAAACTCGATATTGCAGAAAAGCGTGTACCGCAAGATGGTCGTATTTCTTTACGTCTTGCTGGACGTGAAGTGGATGTCCGTGTTTCGACTTTACCATCGTCACATGGTGAAAGGGTTGTAATGCGTTTGCTTGATAAACAAGCTGGTCGTCTTAATATGATCCATTTGGGTCTGATGGCAAATGATTATGAGCGTTTAACCCAACTCGTGCATCGTCCCCATGGCATTATTTTAGTAACAGGTCCTACAGGCTCGGGGAAAACGACGACTTTATATGCAGCCCTATCGGATCTAAATGACAATACGCGTAACATTTTGACCGCCGAAGATCCGATTGAATATCAACTTGAAGGTATTGGGCAGACACAAGTCAATACTAAAGTGGATATGACTTTTGCTCGTGCTCTAAAGGCAATGTTGCGTCAAGATCCGGATGTGGTCATGGTGGGTGAAATTCGTGATCTGGAAACTGCTGAAATTGCAGTACAAGCATCGTTAACGGGTCATTTGGTTTTATCTACACTGCACACCAATACAGCTATTGGCGCGGTCACCCGACTTAAAGATATGGGGATTGAACCATTTTTACTATCGAGCTCCTTAATTGGGGTTGTTGCTCAACGTTTGGTTCGAACCTTATGTCAACATTGTATGACATGGCGTGAAGCGGATACTTTCGAAAGACAAGTATTCCAGCATATTCATAGTGAACCTTTGTTGAAGTTACCGCAGGCTCAAGGGTGTGATCACTGTTCTCACTTAGGTTTCAATGGTCGTACGGCTATTTATGAAATCGTGCCTGTTGATGAGCCTATGCGTCGTCTGATTCATGGAAATGCGGCTGAATATGAATTAGAAAATCATGCTCGTCAGTACTCTGGTTCTATCCGTGATGATGGTTTACGCAAAGTACTTACAGGTAAAACTACACTCGAAGAAGTGCTTCGAGTAACCAATGAAGCAAGTGAAGTCTAATTTGTAATGAGCAATAAAAATGCCCGATAAGATTCGGGCATTTTTTAAAACTTAAAAAATTACTCGGTCACAATATTAAAGTTCACATCAATATTATCGCGAGTTGCATTTGAATACGGGCAAACAATATGAGCTGCTGCAACAAATTTTTCAGCTTCTTCACGATCCATGCCAACCAAGTACACATTTAAAGTCACTTCAATACTGAAACCTGTAGGAATTGGACCAATACCTACTTCGCCTTCTACATAAGCATCTTTGCTAATATTAAATTTATCGCGGTTTGCAACAAATTTTAAAGCTCCTAAAAAGCATGCTGAATAACCTGCTGCAAATAATTGCTCAGGATTTGTTACAGCTCCGCCAGCGCCACCCATTTCTTTAGGGACACCAAGTTGTACATCTAAAACACCGTCTGATGAGGTTGCACGGCCATCACGACCACCGGTTGCTTTAGCTTTTGCACGATAAACAACTTTTTCTAATGACATCGTTTTTATTCCTAAAATAAATTGAATACAAATATATCGTACACGACTTAATTATTTTGACAAGTATATTTTTTGAAAAAATTGCTGTTTATTTGACTAGGTTTGTACGGAGTTTAGTAAGTTGATCTTTTAGGCCCAGTAGTGTTGTCATATCACATGAACTTGCGTCTAACACTTCGGCTGGAATATTCATTGCTCGATCTTTTAATTTTTTTCCTTCATCGCTTAGCGTAATAATAACTTGGCGTTCATCTTTCATTGAACGAGTGCGGTGAAGAAAATGTAGGGCTTCTAATTTTTTCAGAATAGGGGTGAGAGTTGATGATTCTAAAAAAAGCTTGGCACCAATTTCTGAAACAGTTACTTCATCCTGCTCCCATAAAACTAACATCACCAAATATTGAGGATAAGTAATACCCAGAGGCGTTAGAAGTTTTCGGTAGAGCTGATTAAGGGCTAAATTTGTTGAATAGACGAGGAAACATAGTTGATTCTCAAGCTTTAAGTTTTGACAGTCTTGGTCCATATCTTCCTCAAAGAAACTAATATTGCTTTTGTAGTATATCGTGTTCTATTCAGTTTCTTAAATGTTCATAAGAATAGGTTATGAATAAAATAAATTAAGGGGCATAAAAAATGGAATAATTGAATCAATTATTCCATAAGATAAAAATATTTTAGATAAAAGTGCCTACCATAGGTCTGCAATTTTTTTCATCAAACGTGCACGATATTTAGCAGTAGGATTATTTACGCTACGTTGTTGCTCTTGTTCATAAAAATCTTGCCAAGCAGTGATCATCTCAAGCGTTGTTCCTTGTTTTTTAATCATAGAAATATCTGCTGGCTGAATGTTTTCTAAACGTTGTCTTGCACCTTCTGCGCCCGTTCCCCATCCAATTATTCTTTGGCCAAATGCAGGCAAAGGAATATCTTTAGGAGTAGAGGGAAGAATATCTGATTTGAGCTGTGCGGGTGGTGAAACGAAATGATTCGTTGTACCAAACTCTGCATAACAATGAATATTTGCCCCCAAGCAAAAAAAGCTAAATAAGTATTTCCACATGAATAATTAAACTTTTAATAGTGAATTAATTTACGGTGTGTCATTAGAGGCATTGAAGAGCGGACGAGATCTTGTGCTGTTAAATCAAAGGGCACAGTGATTAAACCATTCCCTTCATTTTCAATCATACTTAAAATTTGACCACGACTATCTGTTGCCCCAGAGTGTCCCCAGGTTTGTCGTTTTTCACCATGCCAGCCCTGTTGTGCTGCACCTAAAACATAACATTGGCTATCCATCGCTCGAGCCTGTAGCAAAAGTTGCCAGTGCATTTGTCCTGTTGTGTAGGTAAATGCAGCAGGAGCAGTAAGAATATGAGCGCCTTGTTGTCTTAGCGTTAGAGCAAGCTCTGGAAAACGTAAGTCATAACATACCATTAAGCCAATATTGCCAAAAGGGGTAGATGTGACTACGACGTCTGTTCCTGGTTCAAAGAAACGAGACTCTTGATAACCACCGACCGCATCACCAACTTGTACATCAAATAAATGAATCTTGTCATAACGTGCTTCTGTACGCTCAGGGCTAATACAGAGGCTAACGGTTCGGACGCGACCATCTTGAATCGTAGATCCATCTGGACGGAATGGACAGGGTAAGGTGCCGGCCACAATCCAGATTTGATATTGATGAGCTAGTTTCTCAAGCCTTTGTTGAATCGATTCGAAATGCTCAGCAGTTTCACGTTGTTTTCCAGCAGCAAAACATACAAAGTTTTCGGGGAAAACAATCAAGCTAGCATTTTGCGCCTTGCTCTGTTGAATCAAAGACTCAATGATTTGAAAATTATTTTCAATATCATCTTGGGAGTTCATTTGAGCAACAGAAACGAGGGTCATATTCTAATCCTGCTTAATGGTGGAGGTCAGGCATTTTGCTTGTCCGATACCTGTTCAAGCGTATCTTGTTCTTTCTGTAACTGCTTCACAAGTGGTTCAAACATATTCTGATTGTTTGCATTGAGTTTCATCAATGTCTTATGTGCATCGAGAACAGTTTTTAGCATTGCATTATGAGTGATTTGTTCATCTGTTAACGTTAACGTGCAAACATTAGGATCACCACAATAATTCAAAATGACAAAAACCTGCCCTAGCCCCATACTGTTGGCTAAGGTTGTGATATCTGGATTGGTAGATAGCATCACAGCTTGAATATGATGAGCCTGTTTCAGCTTTAAACCTAGCTTGGCTAGGATGCCTAATACAGTACTATCAATAAATGTTGTTTGGGTTAAATCAACGATTGCACCAACAACATTCTCTTGCTGTTCAATTCTGTTTAAAAGTTTGTCTAGACTTATACAAGAATGGGCTCGCACTTCACCAATAAGTTTGAAAATATGCGTTCCATTTAAACTTGCATATTCAACATGACCTGTTGACATATAAATGCCATTTTCAGAGAAGGATAGAAAAATTATCACATAGTGCCATCTCAGACTCAAGAGTCCTTAGGTCGTATATTATGTAAATAATTGATTCGTAAATTAATTCATTCGACAAAGACTAAAGATGGCAATATCATCGGCCACATGATCGGGTGCTTGAAATGATTGATTTTGCAAATGATGGACCAATTGTTGGAACTGATCATTCAAACCACCATCAAAGGGTTCAAGGGCTCCATCTGAGCAAACAATGAAGCGCGCATGGCGATTTAATGTACAAATATGCTCTTCAACTTCGAGTTCGTCAGTTAAACCTAATGGGAAACTGCTCGTTGTTAGAATTTTAGGCGCTTGATTAGGCTCAAAAATGATAGGAGGGGGATAGTGCCCAGCACTTGACCAGCGAAGAGTATGCGTTTCAAGGTTTAAAATACCCACCACAATCGTAATATGCTTTTCAATATTTTCTTGAACCAACATTCCGTTTAATTTTTTAATTAATTGTCTTGGTGTTTTAGATCGACCATGGAAAGCTGCCATCCATGATGTTAACAAACTACTGGTTACGCCATGGCCTGAAACATCGGCAAGATAAAATAAAACCTCTTTATCATTTAATTTCCAATAGTCGTACCAATCTCCAGAAAGATAAGCCGAAGGCTGAAAGAAAGTTTCGACTTCATAATTTAATAAATCAATTGGATTGGGTAATAATCGTTTTTGTAGTTCTGCAGCTGAAGGTAAGTCCCGACTATCTTGATTACGCTTATATTGAGCATCAATTCTTGATAGGGCTTTATTTAAATCGCTAGGTAACTGATTCCATACCCAACCTGCAAGAGCACCTGCTTCCCATGCATGAGCTAAAGCGGCACCTTCATGTTCAAAAGCAATCACCACAGTGGGTAAATTCCACTTATAAGTCAGGAAATCTTGTACATCAGCAATTGCAATGATGGTTGGATCATATAAATCTAAATCATCTATGTTAATGACTTGTAAGCCTGGCAGTTTATCCAAAGCTTGCTCTAAATAAGGCATAGAGCGTGTCGGTTTAATAAAATACATAGAAGATATGGTAGTCCTTTTATATGATCACTTTATTCATCATAGAGTATGTATGATCAAAATCAAGGTATTGCCGAACTCTCAATCCAAGCAATACCTTTATTTCATCTTAAGGGTTTTGATTCTCATCTGTTGTATCTTGTGAATCATCATCAATGAAAGACACATCAGCTGAATCGCCCTTTTTCTCAGCAATCTGGAAGGCTTTACGCTGGAGATATAAGTCTCGAATCATAGCGTATTGATCACCCTGTAAAGTCTGATCCAAGTCCAGATATTGAGCACGGGTATCAACAGCTTGTAACAGATTGCTTGACCAATAAATACCCTCCTGATCATCCATAACATATTTTTGTGGACGAGCTTGAGCATCTACTGCCAAACCAAAACCATCACGTAAAGTACTTGGCCCAAAAAATGGTAGCATAAGGAATGGACCAGAAGGCACACCATAGTAACCAAGAGTTACACCAAAATTCTCTTCCTCAGTTGGTAAACCTAAGCGGCTGGCTGGGTCTGCCAAACCAAGAGTAGTTAAGGTATTAATTGTAAATCGACCTAAAGTTTTTGCTGCACGAGCTGGACGGCCTTGAATAAGCTGGTTAACAGCATTCCATGGTTCTCCTAGGTTTTTACGGAACTGGCGATAAGAACCGCGTACGTCTTCTGGTGTTTTTTCTTTATATTGAACTGCAACAGGACGCAAAAAGTTTCGGTCCAACATGTCATTAAAAGAATAAATTGGACGGTTCAGAGATTGCAAAGGATCTTTTACAGGATCTGGTTGTGCTGCATTTGCATTTATTTTTAAATCTTTAACCTTAATGTTTTTTAAATCATTAATAATTTGTGATCGAAGATGATGAGATCCAACTTCTGCTGATGAGTTAGCAGTAGGAGATTCACTTATAGTGCTTTCTTGAGCATATATAGAGGTGCAAACACCTACAGATAACACGCTTAATAAAATTAAATTAGAATAATTCATATAATTCCTTAACCACCAGCTAGGCTAATACTTAATGTGCAGTTGGGTGGAGATATGTTTTAATACAAAATTGATAACCTATTATCAATGTAAAATTGATCAAATAATATAGATAATATGCTAAAAAGGTTAAAAAATAGCCATGCGATATGATTAATTTAAAAAAGGGGTTGCCAATGAGATTAGATGGTCTATAATGCACATCCATCGGCGGTGATGCAGATAGAAACTTGTTGAAAAACAGTTACTTGGAATTGAGTAGA